>NZ_LMCE01000088.1:0-497485 GCF_001623285.1 Pseudovibrio sp. Ad26 | reverse complement strand
TACGCACCCGATCCCATCCCGAACTCGGAAGTGAAACGCCCCTGCGCCAATGGTACTTCGTCTTAAGACGCGGGAGAGTAGGGCGCCGCCGGGCATGAATAAAGCACACCGACTAAATCTTCAAAATAACAAAGAACATAAACCAACTCAAAAGCCCCCGATGCATAACGCACGGGGGCTTTTTTGCGTTCTGGGTTTGAGCCGTCCTGAGTGAACGTGCTCTCATATCCCTAAATACAAACCCACCAGTTGGCCTCAGTGAAACTCAAACAGCGACTTCAAGGGATTGATCCATGTGGCCTCGCAGTGCTGTAATGATTAGAATACAACACCTCTCCATGCGTTTCTGAAAGATGGGGAGCATGCGTATGTCATGGGGCACTTGAGGCGTAGACTAGGTCTGTGACAGCAAACCAATAATTGCGTGTAATGCAGAGGTGGTTCTGCGTTAGGGCGTGATTGGCGAGATAGGCCCGGGATGCACTTCACCCTGTAGACTGATCCCGAAAAACGAATAGAATTAATCTATGCCCCTACCTCAGACGAGTTCAGTGAAGTGCTCTGGCATGTAAATAGGGGATAAACGTTTTGGGATCATCAAACTCCAGCAGTACTTATCGAGGAGCTGCCAAACTTCATCATGCCTGTTTTGAGTTGGTCATGTGTACAGAGGTGACATGATGCTTTCTCTGTATGAGTCTGAAGCAAACCAATCGTCTCAGGCAAGGAAGATACACTGATTTTGGTGGACCCGAATGATTCGACAGTATCGTGATCGGAACCTTCAGTCCGTTCAGGAAATGTGTTTTGCTTCAAGCCTACACGGGTGATGGAATTGGATCGCTTTTGCGTTTAGACCAAGAAGAGGCACCTCACATGGAGGTTTTTACGCCGTTCCTCAGTAGATAGCACGGCTTTGCGTTGTTATGTGCGTTGCTTTGAGTGATTTGCGGTTATATTGCGCTGCTAGGTCGAAAGTAGGTGTGAGTGGCTTGAAGGGTGATGTTCGTCTTTAGGAATAACCGGTGTGCAGGGACGGTTCGTCTGTAAAAAAGAAAATAGACGCCATGTTCATTGTCTCCCGACGACTTTGCACCTCAAAGCCCCAGAAACTAACGTTCCCGTCTTGTTAGAATTATCCCCTTTGCTGCTGCAACCAGTAGTTTGCCATCGGTAATGTATTCGTAGTCGTTGCCTTGCGTAACGGTTGAGGTTTACGACGAAATAGACGCTCTTCTGATGAGTTTGCTTTGTGCAAGTTGAGTTTTGAGCAGGTTCCGGTCGCGGTCAACGTTTGCGGCGATACCGTGGAGAAGGTGGGGATCGCTTTGTAGTATTTGATGATCAGCTTGTGATCTCTGCTGATAGCGCCCATGTAGCCTTTCTTGTTATTGCTCTGCACAACCTGCCATCACCGGATGTGGATGCGCTCAATCCAGTCTCACGGCATCTAGAAGGCGCCGATGGCTGGTTGGCCCCAGAGGTAAAGCTCGGAAAACGGGTAGAAGATTCTGAAGGGCCAGTTGGATGTAGGTGAAGAGGTTGATGTGGTTGCGGGTGTAGGTGTCGTTCTTGTACCAGCCGATGTCACCCATGAGATCTTCCAAGGGCTGATCAGTGATCAAAATTGCATTGATTGGTTGGGGAGCATGCCAACTGGTTGAGCCAGATCTTGCGATCAGTTGAGGTTCCAGAACTTTGCGGATGTTGGAAGTCAGCGTCGGAACTGGAGGTGATGAAGACATCAAACAGTCCTCTCAGTACCGCCTCAAACCCGCGGAGTACTCAGATGAGCACCCTGCAGCTACATTCGTTATCCAAACATGTCAGAGATTATACCGGCGTACCAGCTCAGGCTTTCCTCGTAGGTTTGTTTGCGCAGGGCGTCGTCCTCGTTGTTTTGGGAGATGAAGCCAGCCACTTTGGCGATCTTCTTATCTGTGGCTATATAGCTTGCACCAACCTTCACGCCGTTGTCTGGAGAGATCAGCGACCAGCAGGTGTTGGAGAACCGTGGTTTGAACGCGCGTGGCCCGGTGAGGGCGTGACTGATCGCCATGGATGCAGCTTTGGCCTGATTGTTGGGAGAATAGCCGGACTTTGGCATGTCACCGTTCTGGGGCGCATCACCAAGCACATGGATGTTCTCATCCAACTGGCTTTGCTGTGTTGCTGGAACGATCGTACACCAACCTGCCTCGTTGATCGAACCGGCTTGTTGTGATGGTCTCGTCTTCCAACACAATTTCCATGGTGTTCGGGGCAACGCGCTGAACACCTCCGGTAAACTCGTCCGTTAGCCAGTCCACCATGCCTGCATAATGGTTCTCCCAGCCTTCCATGAACAGGCCTTGCTTGGAGAACTTCTCCTTTGGATCAAGAATGAGGATCTGGGCAGTCGGGTTCCGTTGCTTCAGCACATGAGAAACCATGGCAAAAGTGCCACCTTCCGGCATGGCCTCAACCAGCGCCTTGAGCAGCTGGGTCTGCATACCAGCCTTCAATAGCCTTTTTGACGAAGTCGATACATAGAGACTGCGCCAGTCGGATGTAAGAAGTTGCATCGGTTGGCAGACGCTAGTCACTGCAGCATTGAAGTTGGTGATCCACGCAAACTATCCGAGTAAATTGATCCCAGCTGATTTCTGCATTGGTGTCGAGCCCGGCTCCATCATTGTTGATATCTAAGCCGGATCGGCATTTGACAGAAGCTGCACTTGTGAGGTGGCATTATTTACAACGGAATCGTCACCTCAATGTACTGAATTAGTTTTTTGAAAATTTAGAATCAGCTTGGTCAATGCGATTTTGTTGAGGCTTTATCGGGGTGTCACTCTTTCACAGTGTACCGGAGCAACCTGTTGGCGATGGCCTGGGTCAAATTAATTTACTTCTTTTTACACCTCAATTTCAGATTGAGACGTTCTGTCGCAAGTTTGGCTAAATGGGGAGTTTTCGGCGGTTTTTTGGGGCGTGATGTTTCAGGGCGGGGTTCTAAGTTTTCTTGCTTAACATTAGTCAAGGAGGACTGCGGCCGTTCAATTCACTGTGACCTCGTCTCACCAGCATTGGAGATTGAGAATGTTACAAAATAAGAGACGTGGGTCAGGGTACGCTTTAGCGGCCGGCTTCGCGATGTTGCTTGGTAGTGCAGCTGCACCTGCATTTGCTGAAGGTCCAACACTGAGCGAAGAAGCCTTTGAACGTTCTAAGCAGCTTTATTTTGAGCAGTGCGCAGGCTGTCACGGCGTTTTGCGCAAGGGCGCGACAGGTAAAAACCTTGAGCCGCATTGGAAGAAAAAAGGCAAAGACGGCACCGTCACTGAAGGTGGTACCCTTCAGCTAGGTCAGGAACGCCTTGAGAAGATCATCGCCTGGGGCACAGAAGGCGGCATGAACAACTTCTCGGAAATCCTGAGCGAGCAAGAAATCAAGGACATGGCGACCTACATTATGTTGGATCCGCCAAAGCCACCTGAGATGTCACTTGCTCAGATGAAGGAAACCCGCAAGGTTTACGTCGAAGAAAAAGATTACCCAACCAAGCCTATGCATGGCCGCAACTGGGAAAACTTCTTCGTTGTTATCGAGCGTGATGCAGGTAAAGTTGCAGTCATCGACGGCGACACCAAAGAAGTTCTGGTTCATATTCCTACCGGTTATGCAGTGCACGTGATCAAAGCATCCGAGCACCACAAACTGGCAGAGCCTGAGAATCCAGGTCGTTTCTGGTACACCATGGGCCGTGACGGCAAGATGACGAAAATCGACCTCTGGCAGACACCAGACAAGATGCTCGTTTCTGAAGTTACCGTTGCTTATGATGCACGCGACGTTGCCGTATCCGGCGATGGCAAATACATCATTGGTGGTGCTTACTGGCCTCCACACTTCGTGATTTCTGACGCAGTGACCATGGAACCGCTTAAGGTTGTTTCAACCCGCGGCGTGAACGTGGACGGAGATTATGTAGAAGAAAGCCGCGTTGCTGCTATCTACACAACTCCAAATGAGCCTACATGGCTGGTTGCTGTTAAAGAACTTGGCCAGATGTGGCAGGTTGATTATTCCGATATCGACAACCTTCGTATCGACAAAATCGACTCCGCTAAGTTCCTGCATGACGGCTTCTTCGATCCAACAGGCCGTTACTTCCAGATCGCTGCTAACGCATCGAACAAAATGGTTGTTGTCGACACCAAAGAGCGCAAGCTCGAAGCTATGATCGACGTTGCTGCTCTTCCACATCCAGGTCCAGGTGCTAACTGGAACGATCCTAAGTGTGGTCCGGTTGCAGGTACAACCCACCTCGGCGTTGGTACTGTTTCTGTTTGGGCGAACGACCCAGCAGGACGTCCGGATGAAGCTTGGAAGAAGTGTTACGAAGTTGAAACTGACGGCCCAGGCCTGTTCATCCGTACACATCCAGACTCCAAGTACGTATGGGCTGACCAGACCAAACACCCAGATCCTGAAATTCAGCAGGCTGTTCAGGTGATCTCGAAAGAAACCGGTGAGATTGTGAAAACAATCACCATCACCGAAACAGAGGGCAATGCCGCTGTTCACTTCGAGTTCAACGCAGATGGTTCTGAAGTTTGGGTATCCAACTGGAACATGGGCGACTCTCTTGCTCCAAACGGTGAAATCGTTGTTTACGACGCAGAAACCCTTGAAGAGAAAACCCGGATTAAGGGCCTTTACGCTCCAACCGGCAAGTTCAACGTTCACATCCGTTCGAACCACGTTACCTAATGTGATCTAACGATCCTTTTGAGGGGCGGGCACCACGCCCGCCCTTCTTTTTTATCAGCGGTATCGAGACTGCAACGGCTGGACACCAGTCGGAGATGACGGATTTGCTCCCCGTATCTTGAAAGCCGACCGCACACGACCCGACAAGGATGGGTCGACAGAAAATCCAAAACGGAGCCTGGAAATGACCCAGTCCAACGGTACGGAAAAGAAAAAGCCGATCTGGCGCCGGTATTTCCTATGGGGAATGCCGGTTGCTGGCCTCTTGGGGGCTTTTGTCGTCGGCATTATCTTCTGGGGCGGTTTCAACACCGTCATGGAAGCCACAAACACAAAAGAATTCTGCGTCTCGTGCCACGAGATGAATGACTTTGTCTATCAGGAATATCAGGGCACAATCCACGACGTAAACCGGTCAGGCGTTGGTGCAGTTTGCTCAGACTGCCACGTTCCTAAAGACTGGACACATAAGATCATCCGCAAGATCAAGGCATCCAAAGAAGTTTGGGGCAAGTTGGTCGGCACCATCAATACACCAGAGAAATTTGACAAGAAGCGTCTGCACCTCGCCAAAAACGAATGGGCGCGAATGAAGTCTTCTGACTCTCGTGAATGCCGCAACTGTCATGATTTTGAATCCATGATGCCGGAATTCCAGAAGCCGCGCGCACGTCAGCAGCACCTGAATGCAATGAAAACAGGGCAGACCTGTATCGATTGCCATAAAGGTATTGCGCATAAGAACGTTCGTGACCGCGCATCTGATGAATATCTGGAGATGATTGAAGCTCCTGACCAGAATTACGTTCGCGAGATTCCGAAAGAGTATCTGGAGAGCCTTGCTCGCATTGAAGCCAAAGAAGCTGCTGAAGCTGAGGCTGCAAGCACTGCGAAGAAAGCACAGCAGGAAGCTACACAGGCTCAGATTGCAGCTGCTGTTGACGCAGCCGTTGCTGAAGAACGTGCAAAAGCTGCCGGTGAAGCACCTGCTGCTGATGCAGGCGACACTGTTGGTGCCAACATCGACTGGAGCGGTGTGGACAGCGTAGACATGACACTGTTCTACCCTGGTCAGGCTTCCTTCGAGTTTGTGCAGAACGGCAAGCAGCACGGTGGTGCTCGTCCGCTGACAAAGGGTGGCGACCAGTGCACAACCTGTCATGCGAAAGAGCTGAACAACATTGGCAACAAGATCGTCAAAGGCACTGACAACACCGAGCCGACCCCAATTCCTGGGAAGCGTGGTGTGATCAACGCAACGATGCAGGCTGCTCATGATGATGAGAATGTCTACTTCCGCCTGCAATGGCCAGATACTCCTCATGCACCTGCACCATTTGTTGACGGTGGCAAGATGGACCCTGAAAACCAGATCAAGGTTGCCATGATGATCACCGGCACCGGTATCAAGATGGGTGAACAGGTTGGTTGCTGGGCAACATGCCATGCAGACAACACCTACATGCCGTTTGATCCGGGTCCAGAAGCAATCGCTGCTTCCGGTGATGTTGCTGAGATGCTGCAAGCCAAGAAGTCCATCCAGAAGTACCTGAGTGAGACCCGGACAAAGGTCGAGATCAAAGGTCGTCGTGGTAAGGCTCAAGGTGGTTGGAACAAGCTGAAATCAGCTGAGGAACTCGATCAGCTGCTGGCTGACGGTACCTTCATGGATCTGATGCGCGTCTATGCGGACGGTTCCGCAACCAATGGCTACCTGCTTGAGCGTCGCGTCCAAAACGACGGTGATATCACTGCTTCTGCCAAGCTCTCTGCTGGTATGTGGACTGTGGTCTTCTCCCGTCCGCTGGCAAGCGACAAGCCAGGTGATGTGCCGCTTGAAGCTGGCAAGACCTACACAGTTGGCTTTGCTATCCATGATGACTTCTCAGCTGCACGTTTCCACCACGTGACGTTGAACACCAGTCTGGCACTGGATGACGAAACTGCCCAAATCAATGTGGTAGGGCGCTAAAAAAACACAAAGGGTGGCCGAGTAATTGGCCACCTTTTTTTCTGGAGGCTGGATCCTCCTTTATTCTTTTGCTTTTGCGTATCTTTATCCGAAAACCGGTTTCCATTTTTCAGAGATATGCAGAACTTGCTCTAAGTTTTTCCGAGCGTATCCTTATCAATAATAGTACGTGATTTTTGGATATGCATTTGCAAGGGGGCGCTTCATGTACTCAAGATTTCTTCACTGTTCCGCACTTCTTCTGGGTCTTTTGATGGTGGCACCTGCCGTTGCGGCGGATGACAAAGCTGCTGCACTGTGCGCAAAAGCAGAAGCTCGTTATGTCGATATGTTTGGAAATCCGGCAGCTGAGGCAGATGGCGTTACGATCGTGAAGATGTACAAGTATCGGTTCTGCCCAGAAAAGCTTTCTGTCCCTGTTGGCACCACCGTACGCTGGGTGAATGTTGACAAGCGGACAAGCCACACCGTTCATTTGAATGAGGCGGGTGAGAAAGAGTCCGATCGATTGTTTCCTGAAGAGACCTTCGAGTTCACCTTCCTGAGCGCGGGATCGCAGCAATATCTGTGTGGCCCGCATTGGGAAACGCAGAAGATGATCGGCATGGTGACCGTCACACCTTAAAGCAGTTCGTATTTAAGGTGAAACACATGAACTGCTTTGCCTTTGTTTTTGCGTGGCTTTGAACCAGCACTGCGACTGCGCTTCAGAGGTACTTTCCCCTAATTCGAGTTTATTTAATGATCAGGCTCCTTGTTGCTCTTGGTTCGGCTGTTCTTTCAGCATCTGCTTGCCTTGCCGACCCTGCCGCCCTTTACCAAAAGCACTGTGTAGAGTGCCACGGTGAGAACCGTTTGGGCCTGATCGGTCCGGCTCTGCTTCCCGAAACTTTGGGAAGTATGCGCGGCACGGCGTTGCAAGACACAATCAAACGCGGGCGAAACGCAACTGAGATGCCGTCCTTTCAGGATGTGCTGAGCGACCAGGAGATTGACGCACTCAGCGCTTTTCTCAAAACGCCATTGAAGCCTGCACCGACATGGACGATGGAGCAGATTTCCGCGAGCCTGATTGCCAACGATGATTACAAAGCGACTGTGAAGCCTGTCTGGTCTGCCGACCCGATGAACCTGACATTGGTCGTGGAGACGCTGGACCATTCTGTCAGCGTGGTGGATGGCGACAGCTTCGAGGTTCTGACGCGTTTCAAAATTCCGTTTGGGACGCGCGGGCAGCCCAAGTTCTCCCCTGATGGGCGCTACGTTTATATCATGTCCCGCGATGGCTGGATCCTGAAGTATGACCTTTACGGGTTACAGGAGGTGAGCCGTATTCGTGCCGGGCTGAACAGCCGTAACATTGCTTTGAGCCACGATGGCAAGTGGATTGCCGTAGCGAACTATCTGCCCAACACCTTTGTCATTCTCTCCGCTGATGATTTGAGCCCGCAGAAACTAGAGTATGTTCAAGGCAAGGACGGCACACCAAGCCGTGTCTCCGCTGTTTACCTCGCCGCCAAACGCAAGAGCTTTGTGTTGGCGCTGAAGGATGCGCCCTCTATTTGGGAAGTGTTTTATGGCCCTAATCCACCGCATTACGGATTTGCCCATGACTGGCGTGTTGAGGGGCCTGCGCCTAACAAAGACCCGTTCCCTTTGCGCAAGATCACTGTCAAAAGTTTGGTTGAAGATTTCTATCTCGACCCAAGCGATGAATACGTGATGGGTGCTTCCCCCAGTGGCATTGGTGGACAGGTGGTTGATTTGGTCATCGGGCACAAGATTGCTGATCTGGACTTGGAAGGTCTGCCACACCTGGGTTCAGGTTCTACCTGGAAGATGGGTGAGCGGACCGTCATGGCCACCCCGCATCTGAGAGAACCGCTGGTTTCCATTGTAGACATGAAGTCATGGGAGACCATCAAACAGATTGAGATGCTCGGCTCCGGCTTCTTCACCCGGACGCACGAGAACTCACCCTATGTCTGGGTAGATGTTTTCTTTGGTCCAGACAAAGACGCGATCCAGGTGATAGACAAGCAGAGCCTTGAGATTGTAAAGACCCTGCGCCCTCAAAAAGGCTCCCGTGCGGCCCATGTGGAGTTCACAGATGATGGCAAATACGCCCTGGTTTCTGTCTGGGAAGAGGATGGGGCTGTCATTGTTTATGATGCACAAACCTTGGAAGAGGTGCGGCGTCTGCCCATGAGAAAGCCTCGCGGCAAGTACAACGTCGGCAACAGGATTACAGGTGTTGGAACGCCTGAAAATTAAAGATAAACTTATCCCCCTAGCTCAAAACCATGCCCATACTAATCCCATGCCTACGTAACGGGCTGCTGGCGGAGCGACCGTCAGTTTGTCGTAGGCTGGGTTGGGCTGTTGGAAGACGTAACGCACCTTTCAGTGGTCCGGTGAACCGAACTTCAAACGTGACCGCATGGTTTGAGGGGAAGGGCCCAGGACTATAGGGTATCACGCGGTGACGGATGCAGATGTACCGGTGGGAAATCCACTTTTACTGACGTGTCTGTCAAAGACGGAGGAACTGTCTGAGCAGGGAAACCTGACTGGATAAGCCACTTTCTTTCCGGGAAACCGGCTATCGTGCCTTATAGGCAAAAGAGGCGACGTTGTTCATTATAAGAAAGCCCGGGCAAGGCGTGTAGCTGATGTCGAAGACTCATTACTAACAAATAGCGCAGGTGTTGCCTGCCGCCTTGCTCATCCCGATTTCCGGGAACTTTGGTTCAACACTGCATGGGATGCCATGTGGTGCTTTCAGTGCTTGTATGGTCATAAGCCAGCTAAGAGATATCCTGGACGAACTGACGTATCGAGACACTCTCCTCTCATTAGACCAAGCATATTCTCACCCGAAAACCGAAACCGCTTTTCGGGAACATTTTTGAAATGCAGAGCGCACTTAATAATGGTCAAGGACATGACGGGTTAGATTGGTGAAGCTGATTGTAAAGCTAGAGCACGTTGCGTTCATTTTCATTTACGCATCGCGCTCTAGCATCTTTAGTGGAGCGAATTCTTGTCGTTTGATTGAATGCAATCAAACGACAAGAATTCGCTCTAACGCATCGATCACTGAATGTGCACGCGCGCATCAACAAAAGCCAAAAGAGCGCCTCATGTCGACCACTATGGAACAAGTCAGATCCTGGCAAGGCCCTGTGCTATTCAGTTATGGGTTCAGGCCGTTCTTCCTCGCCAGTGCAGTCTGGGCAATCGTGCTTATGTTGCTCTGGATTCCACTCGTTTCCGGGCACATCGAGCTGCCGATTGCGTTTGATCCTGTCTCGTGGCACGCCCATGAGTTCCTTTTCGGCTATCTAAGCGCCGTTGTTGCAGGTTTTTTGCTGACCGCTATTCCCAACTGGACCGGGCGTATGCCCATTGTGGGCAAGCCACTCATTGTCCTGTTCAGCCTTTGGGTGATTGGCCGTGCCGCGATCCTGTTCGGCGCTTACCTTCCATCAAGCGTCGTTGCCGCGCTTGATGTTGCAATGCCATTGGTGCTGGCCATTGCGTGCCTGCGCGAAATTATGGCAGGCAAAAACTGGCGCAACCTGATCGTGTTGGGTTTGCTGGGCCTGCTCATAGCATCCAACCTGCTGTTCCATTGGGAAGCCTGGAGCGATGGATACGCAGCGCAGGGCTATGGTATGCGTCTGGGTATCTCCACCATGGTTCTGATGGTAGGTTTGATCGGTGGGCGGATTATTCCTTCCTTCACCCGTAACTGGCTGGTGAAGCAAGGCCGTAAGAGCCTGCCAGCGAGCCCGATGCAGTTGTTCGACAAGATTTCACTGCTTGCCCTCCTGATCGCACTGCTTGTCTGGACTGCGCTGCAAGATCATTGGCTGGCGGGTGTGGTACTTCTGATTGCCGGAGCGCTGCACTTCGCGCGTCTGGTTCGCTGGAAAGGGCAGTATACCTTCAAGGAACCTCTGGTTCTGGTGCTGCACGCGAGCTATCTGTTCATGCCCTTGGGTCTGCTCGCACTTGGCTTTGCCATCCTCCAGCCAGACCTGCTGGATATCACCGGAGCCCAACACCTGCTTATGGCTGGCGTCCTGGGTATGATGACGCTAGCCGTCATGACCCGTGCAACCCTCGGCCATACTGGTCAGGGGCTCAAAGCAAGCCGCGGTGCCACCTTCCTTTACTGCGCAATGGCCACATCAGTCCTCCTGCGCTTCTCCGCAGGCCTGTTCCCAGACCTCGCAACCCGCCTCTACGACGCCTCAGCCCTTGCATGGATCCTGGCGTTTGTGGTGTATGTGGCGACGTTTGGACCACTGTTGGTTTGGGGGAAGAAGTGAGCGGTGAAAACTACTGAAACAGCAGTGGTGCTGGGGGTTCTTCGGGTGTGGTTGTGTCGTTGGCGGTGTTGGTTAGGACCAGGACGGAGACGGTTGTGCCTACGCGAAGGAGGATGTCTTTGGGAATGTCTGTGAGTTTTACGCGGACTGGGATACGCTGTGCAAGGCGGATCCATTCGAAGGTGGGGTTAATGTTGGGCAGAAGATCGGAGCCGGTGCTGCCATCTGATTGAGAGATGCCCCAGCCGATGCTTTCGACCTCGCCATGGACCACCTGATCAGGGTAAGCCATGAGAGTCATGACGACTTTGTCGCCGATGTTGATCCTGCGGATTTTTGTTTCTGGAAAGTATGCGTCGATCCAGAAGCTGGAAATGTCTACGAGGGCGAGTGCCGGCTGGTTTTCGACAGTTTGACTGCCCAAACGAAGGTTCAGATTGGTGACGTAGCCAGAGACTGGTGCGGATACATGTGAGAACCCTAGGTCCAGCTCCGCCATGCGTAATGCTGCTTTGGCAGAGCGTAACTGAGCGTTCTCGTCTCCTTTCGCTCCAAGTGTTGCCACGACCTGAGCCAGAGTTGCTTTTGCTTCAACAAGTGCAGCTTCAGCCTGAGCCAGACCTGATTGTGCTTGCTCAGCATCTGCCAGAGCAACAATGTAGCTTTTTTCGATTTGGTCATAGGTACGCTGAGTGACGAAACCATCCTTCAGAAGCTTTGCGTTTCTCTCCAGATTTCCCTTAATGTTTTTTAGGGTGGCTATGGATGAACGTACTTCCGAGTTTGCTTGCTCAATGTTTGAGCGGTATTGAGCGACGCTGGCCTCAGCCGCATCTCGTTCTCTTGCAAGGGCGTTGAGCTGATCGACTGTCTGGTCCAGATCGGCTTTCTTTTCCGCGTAGGTTGCTTCAAATGTCCTTGGATCGATACGGAAAAGCAGTTGCCCTGCTTGGACGCTCTGATTGTCTTTGATTGGAAGATCTACGATTGGGCCGGAGACACGGGTTGCTATTTGAATGACGTTTGCTCTGACTTGGCCATCGCGTGTCCATGGATTTTGCAGGTAGGCATAGTATTTGTAGGCGAAGGCGAGCACTGCCACGCCAACGATAGTGCCTGTGATTATTGCTTTATGTATGGGTTTTAATGCTTTCATATCGGAATAACCCAACTTCCAATTACTGCGGTATAGATGACTGCCAAAGCTATGAAGACGCCGGGCGGATAGAGGAGAAATCTGGAAAGCCGGTATCTGTTTAATAGGCGTGATGTGGTCCAACTAAGAAGCAAACCCAAGAACGAAGCGATCAAGAGAGGGGGGAAGTAAACAGAACCAAGAGCCCATTCACCAGGATAGCCATTCATTGACGCATACTCCTTTAAAAACGAGCTTCCTTCAGATACGGCCAGTTGACCTTTTGAGATTGCTTTTCGTAGTCCTCTAATGCCTGATAAACACTGCGAATACCTCCAAGAATGCGATAGACATTTAACTGTTCTCCTAACTCTACTTCGTCTTTGTTTTGCCTTTGCATGGCCTTTGAGATCGTTTCTTCTATTTCCGGAAGTTTGATTTTGCGTTCTTTTGCAGCGGCTTCTAATGCCTTTCCTGAGGGCTCTTCTACCAGTCCGGCGAGATCAGTCTTCAATTGGATGCTCCACCCGTGAATCTCCTGCTTTAGCACTGCATAAAATTGGTTCTCTTCTGCGGTTTTGAACTCGTCCATCAGAACAGTGAGGCGAATGGAAAGGGCTTCAAGCACAACGATAATCTTGATTAATTCGCTTTTCTCAATTTTGGGAGAAATCGCTGCTATCCAGCCTCGCATAATATGTGGGATGTTCTGGATTTCGTTGACATAATGGCGCCTCAGATAGCGCCGCCAGACAGTATCTTTTGAGGCGATACCGTTATTTTGATCGGCCAGAAGATAACTTGCACCGTTGAAGAAACGGCGTAGCAGGTTGAGGTATTGGATCTCTGGTCGAAGGTTGAGTGTGAATGTAGAAACACACGTAAATATCGCTATGACGATCAGGAAAACGAGCAGCTGATCGACTGCATAGCTAAAGCTGTATGTCTGATTGTTACTTATACCGGTCGTCATAACGAAGTTGGCAAGGCCAAACATTCGTCCCAGGGTCGCCTCGGGAGAGTGAAAGAAATAAGAAATGGAAAAAACAGATATGAAAATGACCGCGCCCAAAGACCAGAAGCTATGTAAATGCGGCATTAATAAAAGGTAGATGCATGCCGCGAAGATCGTTGATGGAACGCCGATTTTGAGTAGCCTTAGGGGCCTGATGTACGGGTCTGTTGACAAGGAAATGCTGTACACACCTGCCAGGATAAGGAGCACTGAGCCGCCTGGAATATCCGGGACATAAATGTAGATAATGTAAGCAACCCAAAGGCATAGAAATGCTCGAAAAGCGCCTTTCAAGGCTCCAATATTAATGATGTGATTTTTTTGCGGATGTGTAATTGTGAAGCTTGTATCAGAACGCTGGTGTAAGCCAAATATGACAGCGTTTATCTCATATAGCTGATATGTAATGTTCTCGAGATTCTTAAGTTGATTAACGTAAAGCGAAAGAGCTGCTTTCTCGAGTTGCTTGAGCCCTGTGGTATCGGATGTGTTTACATGAAACTCTCGTTGTGGACTGGTGTAGCTCATGTGGTCACCGGAAGACATCTGGGCGATGCCAGCTAAACGGTGCTCGATTTCCTCCATATATTGCTTGCGCCAAGGCAGGTGTTTTTCAAGATCAAGTCCTTGAACATCGTCTATGTTTTGTCGGCAAGCTTCGATTGCTCGTTCGTAGTCGATCCAGAGTTTGGATGTATCCTTCCATAAATCGTGGACTTCCCAGATTTCATAGCTTTCGAGTTGGGCAATATTAGAAAGCTCCTCAAATCTGGCTTGCAGCGCTGAGAATTTGCCTTGTTGCTTCAGGTATTGCCGCGGTGCGCGTGAGAACCCGTTGTCCAATGTGTCTTGAAAGATGCTAGCGGCAGCGCGGCTGAGTTGGCTGGTTGTGCCGTAAAGTGCTTTGGCTGATGTTTTTGGCCAGAGTATTGCTGAGACTACACTGTAGGTGATCACGCCTAAAGCGGTCTCTTCGATCCGTAACATTGCGGTATAAAATGCTGGTTCATTGCTTGAGGCTGAATCTACCGCGACAATAATTGTTACGAAGCCAGCCACGTTCCAAAAGTAAGCATTTCGTGTGGTGCTTTTCATATAAGTGCAAATTAAAACAAAGCTGGATAGGACAACCATAAACATCCAGCGTTGTTGCGGATATAAAGACAGGATCACCAGTGCAGCGACCGCTGCAAGGAGTGTCCCGCCTATGCGCTGCGCGCCTTTGTTGAAAGATTGCCCTGATGTTTCCAGCGAGATAAATGCAACGGCAAGCCCAGCCCAGTACGGGCGATCCCAATCCATGTAGAGCGCAATGGCGTAGGCGATCACCATTGCTAACCCAACCTTGATTGAATCCTTTGCTTTGTCGCTGAGAAACATATCCTCACTCGCTGACGTTTCCAGTCATGCCTGAAAAGCACTCCAGTCAAAATAGGTTGAAGACATGTGGGATAGGTTTTGGTTTTTCTTTCAATTCGTTGCGTTGTTTCATCATCCGTTTGAGCGGTGATAAGGCATGGCGGTCTTTAGGCTACGTGCTCAGACAGCTCAGAAAGTAACCAGCTTTTGAAGAGGGTGGTTGCTGCTGTGGTTGGTTTGGATTTGAGGTGGGTGAGCCAGTACTTGCCAGTTGTGATCTCGTTAGGAAATGGTCTGACTAAACGGCCTTCCGATATTCTGCGCTTGAACATGCCGTAGGGCAGAAGCGCGATGCCGAGGCCAGCTTCGACCATGTCGGCCATGGCAACGGATGAGTCGAAGACTGAGCCTGTTATTTTTGGGCAAGGCGTTGATGCGTTTTGGAACCATAATTCCCATTCATCTGAACGGTAGGACCGGAAAAGAATGTGCTTGGTGAGATCCTGAGGGGTTTTGAGGGACGCTCCAATATCTGGTGAGCACAAGGGAGTTAAAGGTGTTGTCAGCAACGGTGTCGCTTGCAAACCAGGCCTGAGCCCTTCTCCAAATCGTATTGCAATATCAAGGCCTTCTTTCGCTATGTCGACGCGGTTGTTGTTGGTGAACAGGCGCAGGTTCACACCGGGGTGTTTTTGCTGAAAATCTGGCAGGCGCTCTATGAGGTAGCCAGTTGCAAAGGTGGTCACAACGCCCACATTGAGAGTTTCCTGATAGCGACCATCAAGAAAACGATCGAGGACATTTCCGATCCTGTCGAAGCTTTGGGTGAGGATGGGGTGTAGGGCTGTGCCTTCATCGGTGAGGACCAGACCTTTTGGTGTGCGGTGGAAAAGAGATGTGCCGAGCAGTTCTTCCAGCGCGATAAGTTGATGGCTTACAGCAGCTTGTGTGTCACGCAGCTCGATTGCAGCGCGGGTAAAACTGCCTTGCCGGGCAGCGACTTCGAAGGCGCGCAGGGCGTTGAGGGGGATATTTGGACGGTCCATGCGTATTAGTTTTTCTAATATTTGTGTCGAGAATTAGTCGTTTGTGGCTCTACCTAAAAGTGTTTAGGTCTGAGGATGCATCTGATTAGTAAGGTGTCCACTACAAAGAGATTTCAGGTTTAAACGCAGGTTTTGGCGAATTTATGCTGCTGAGTGCTAGGCTTTGCGGTAACAGCCAAGCTGTATCTAAACTATGAGAATTATTTGTTTTGGGCACGCTCTTTGTCATTTTAGGAGTTTGACTATGCGGCGTCTTTTTCAAAGAATGCGTACACCTTTGAGGGTTTTTTCCTGCACTCTTGCTATTGTCTGGGGATTGCCAGCTGCTGCGGTCTCTGGAGAGCTGATGGACACTGTCACTCGTCTGGAGAGTGAGGTTGGTGGCCGAATTGGGGTTGTGTTGCAGCACACTGGATCTGAGTGGGGGATTGAACACCGGGAGGATGAGCGCTTTCCCATGGCCAGCACGTTTAAGGCCTTGCTCTGCGGAGCCGTTTTAAGCCGCGTTGATCGCGGTGAAGAGAGCCTTGATGATCTTGTCACTTACAAAGCAACCGAGCTCGTCTCTTATTCTCCTGTCACCAAGAACCATGTGGCTTCAGGAATGAGTGTTGGCCAGTTGTGTGAAGCGACGGTCACCATGAGCGATAACACTGCTGCAAACTTGCTTCTTAAACGTGTTGACGGGCCGGAGGGGTTGACCAGATTCTTACGTGGGCTTGGGGATCGCGTGACGCGTCTGGATCGGAATGAGCCAGCGCTGAATGAAGCCAAGCACGGAGATTCCCGTGATACCACCACACCTTCTGCGGTGCTGAAGACCTTGGACAGGCTGCTGTTTGAGGATGTGTTGCTCCCGTCTTCCCGCGCACAGCTGCAGCAGTGGATGGTGGATGACAAGGTTGCGGATGAGTTGATCCGAAAGCATCTGCCGAAGGGCTGGCGCATTGCAGACAAGAGCGGTGGAGGTCAGAATGGTTCGCGCGGGATTATCAGTGTTATCTGGCCGGAAACGGGAAAGCCATATTTGGCTTCGGTTTATATGATGGGCAGTGATGCGAGTTTTAAGCAGCGCAATGCGGTGATCGCCGATATTGGTAAGGCGATGATTGAGGAGATCAAGCAGCGTTGATCAGCTGTTTGTCTCTTTGCGATGAGAAACGGGGCATTTGGTGATGCCCCGTTTTTGGGTCAGTGCTTCGGGCCGTCTGTTGTGATCATCCAGTTGGACAGAGTCTTGTCCATGTTCTTCATACGGTGGCGGAGGAGTTCACGGGTCATACGGGCTAGTGTTTGAGCATGCTCTGGCTGTTCCGCCAGATTTTCCATTTCACCTTTGCCTTGTGCGTCAAACAGCATGGGGGGCAGATCGGCTGCAAATTCCACAAGTGTGAAACGCTCATCGCGTAAGATGCTCAGGCAGGAGTTGTCCAGTTTAGTTCCAAGTTGTTGCTGCCAGAGTGTTGGCTGCAGTGGATCTGCGAAGTCCAGCTCAGACATGGAGACAGTGCGCCAGTCCTCAGGTGTTACGCCTTTAAGGAACGGGAGGAGGGATTTGCCGTCCACGGAACTTGGGACTTCCTGCCCGACCCATTCCAGAATGGTTGGCATGATATCGATGGACTCGGTGATCTTTGAGACCTGCGTTCCGTGCTCTCCGTCTGGCATGCGGATGATAAGCGGGGTGTGGTAGGCCGCATCATAAACGGTCATTTTCCCCCAGCTGTGATGGTCGCCCAGCATTTCGCCATGGTCAGCTGTGATTATCACCATGGTATCGTCGTACTGTCCTGTGTCTTTGAGGAACTGCACAACACGGCCTACATGGTGATCCACTTCTGTGGCCAGCCCCAGATAGATTGCACGCAGGGTGCGGATGTTTTCGTCTGTTGGTTCCAGATCCGGGAAGCCTTCAACAAAGCTGGCTGCGCTGTTGTTCTGCATCACTGGAGTGAAAAACGGATGTTGGGCTTGCTCGTCTTCCATGCTTTCCAGCTGCTCTGGTTGCGGCAGGCTCTGCGGGTCGTACATGTCGTTATACGGGGCAGGGGCGACGAGCGGAGGGTGAGGCCGAATGTAAGTGAGGTGGGCGAACCAGTTTTGCTGGCTGTAGGCTGGCATGGTCTTCAGGAAGGCGTCTGTCAGAAAAGCCGTGTCGCTGTCCTTGGCTGCATAGAGCGCAGGATCATTGAGGCGTGGTGTTTTGCCTTCCGGTGAGACCGGTTTGTAGACGTCCCAGTACTTCTCAAATTTATAACCCTGGTTCATGAGGTGGGATTGCCATGGATAGGACATATCCATGCGCATCTCCATCATCTCATGGAAGCCGTTCATCGGGTATTCGTAGGTTCTGACTGCTGGATCGTTTGGGTGGAAGGCACGGGGATCCTGGGAAGTGTCTGTGTATCCAAACAACATGGGCAGATAGCCTGCCTTGCGCATTTGCGTTGCGATGTTGGGCGTGTCGTGGCGCAGGGGCGTGCCATTGCGAACGGAGCGGTGGTTCATGGCGTATTGCCCTGTCAGCAGTGACGCTCTGGATGGGCCGCAGGGATTGGTGACGGAGAAATGGCGCGTGAAGGTGACGCTCTCTTCCATGAACGCGCGTAGGTTTGGCAGGTTTACATGTTTGCCAAGTTCACCGAACACACAATCCGCGCGCAGCTGGTCGATGATGATAAAAAGCACATTGCGTTTGTTTTGCATGTTCCTGATCCCCCAAAGCCACAGGTGTGGCGCAGTCCGACAGACCGTTACTCCGGCAATATGAAAGAGAGATGTAACTGTGGTCGTTTGCCAGCAAATAATCCACAGCTACGCACAAATTCCAACATAATTCGACATATGTGTTGGAATTTGACTGTAGTTGTGGAGTAAGGCAGTCGCATAACGTGATTATCAGCGCAAACGTGAGGGGCAGATGTCTCATAGCCACCGCGAACTGGAACTTCTGGAAGTTTTGAAACGGCTTGGCGGATCAGCACGCAACGCTGATCTGGCTAAGGCGCTGGATGTTTCTGAAGAGACCGTACGACGGACTGTGAAGTCTTTGTCCATGACCTCTGAAATTGAGCGGGTGCGCGGTGGGGCGTATCTGGCGAGCTCGCAAAACGACCCAAGCTTCTTTCGTCGGATTTCACAGCGTACAGATGAGAAACGGCTGATCGCTTCTGTTGTGTGTGATGTGGTTGAAGATGGCATGACCGTCTATCTGGATGTCGGTTCAACCACTGCATATGTGGCAGAAGACTTGAGATTGCGGAAGAACCTGACGGTGGTCACAAACTCGATTGGAGTTGCGCAGACATTGGTGAATGTGAACGGCAACCGCGTGCATTTGCTTGGTGGTGAAATGCAGGTCAATGATCGGGGAACCTTTGGTCACGACACCTATTGTCAGGTACAGCGGTTCGCGCTTGATATGGCCATCTTCAGCCTTGATGCAGTCTCTGCCAGCAAGGGGTTTCTCTATCAAAGCAGTGTTGAATCCCAACTGAGTGCAGCCATTGCAGAGAAAGCGGATCAGGTGCTGGTTGCGTTTGATCATGGCAAGCTGAGTGAGACAGCGCCGTATATTGGACCAGATCCGCGGCAGGTGGATTATGTGGTGACCGACAGCCCGCTTGAAGAGCCGTTTGCGACTGCGTTTGCGGACTGGGGTATTCAATGCCTCATTGCCTCCCGAAAAAGCTGAGTTGAAACAAGACTACCCGCCTGTGGTTTGCTTAAGGCTGCACACAGGCAACCGGATGCAGAAATCGAAAACCTTCGAAATTACAGCATTTTAAAAGATAGATAAAACAAGATGGAAGCCGGTTTCTGGTGTTGCGAGGTCAGTCGCAGCTTGGATGATGGAGCTTTGCAAAAGCTGCCGGGCAGGCTTCCACACTACGAATGGTTTTGATTGATGAGCCTATCCATCATAATGATAATCCTTGCGGCAGCACTGCTGCATGCGATTTGGAATGCGATTGTTAAAACAGCCGGTGACCGCACACTTACTCTCGGACTTGTGGCATTCGGCCATGTGATCCCAGCGGGTGTGATGATCATGATCCTGCCTTTGCCAGCACCTGAGAGTTTTGGCTACGTGGCGCTCTCCACCTGCATTCACTTTGTCTACTATTACACGCTCGGGCAGGCATACCGTCATGGGGACCTGAGTGTGGTCTATCCCATTGCACGCGGTATTGTCCCGGCGCTGGTCTCCTTATGGGCGATGCTGTTTGTGGGCGAAGTGCTGCCGTTCTGGGCGTGGTTTGGCATTGGCTTGATTGGGTTTGGTATTCAGATGTCCAGCTGGTCTGCCTTGCGGCAAGGTGTTGGTGGTGCGGCGCTTGGGTTTGCGGTTGCCACGGGTGTTTGTATCTCCGCTTACTCGCTGGTTGACGGTGTTGGTGTCCGGCTCTCCGGTAATACCTTGAGCTATTGGGCATGGGGTGCGTTTTTGCAGGTCTTTATCGCGGCATTCATTGGTGTGCGGCGGTGGTCTGTTTTGCCAAGCCTTTCTAAAAGCACATGGGTACTGGGTCTGACGGGTGGTCTGGTTTCCATGATTGCTTATGGTCTGGTGCTTTACGCCAAAAACTTTGCACCGTTGGGCGCTGTCTCAGCCTTGCGCGAAACCTCCGTCATCTTTGCCGCCTTAATCGGCTTTATCGTCCTGGGTGAAGGCAACTGGGTGCGTCGCATGCTGGCCGCCATATTCATGGTCGCTGGTGTTAGCTTCATTGGTATGAACGTCTGATTGCAGAGTTTATCCAAACCGCGCGGTGTTCTTGACGTTCCGCGTTATCGTTCTTGCTCTGAATATGCTAGTTCATTTGAGAGCTAAGAAAAAACATCTAAGGGATTGCTTGTAGGAGGATATGAGCAATCCCGTGCAGTATTGGCCTGACAGACTGGTGCTTGCTGATGGATGGTGTTGCGGGAACGTTTGCGAGGATAATCCATGATCGATAAGCTGGAGATGTTTATTGCGTTGGCGCGTGAGAAGCATTTTGGGAAGGCGGCGGACGAGTGTGGTGTGACGCAACCGACGCTTTCGGCCAATATCAAACATCTTGAAGAACAGCTTGGCGCTCTGCTGGTTTTGCGTGGCTCGCGTTTTCAGGGGCTGACGCCAGAAGGGGAGCGGGTGCTGGAATGGGCCCGCAAGCTTGTGGCTGATACGCGGACCATGAAGCAGGAGCTGAAGGCGGTCAGTGATGGTCAATCAGGTACGTTGAGGATTGCCTCCATTCCCACAGCTCTGACATATGTTCCAGAACTCACCACATGCTTTAGCGAGGAAAACCCGGACGTTGATTTTGCGGTGTTCTCGCGACCATCCTCTGAGATTCTGGCGCAGCTGGAAAATCTGGAAATTGATGTGGGGCTGACCTATCTGGACAACGAGCCTTTGGGGCGGGTTTTGCAAATTCCGCTTTACCGAGAGCGCTACTGCTTTGTGGTGGCTGAAGGCGGGCCGCTTTCTGGCCGCGAGCATGCCACGTTGGAGGATGTGAGCAGGGTTCCGTTGTGCTTGCTGACCAGTGACATGCAATGCCGTCGTATCATCAACAATATCCTACATGATGTTGATGTGGTGGCAAAGCCTGTGCTGCAGTCAGATTCCATCATGTGTTTGCTGGCTCATGTGCGTACCGGGCGGTGGGGGACGATTATCCCGCAGGCCGTGGCGCAGACAATTGCCTCTGATCATCTGGAGATCATCCCGATCTCTGATCCTTATGCCAGTATTATGGTTGGATTGATTGCGACGCAACGTGAGCCTCGTGCGCCGCTTTTGGACATTTTTCTAAAGAGAATTACTAGAATTTCGCAGGGCAAAGAGCTCTCTACGTGATTTCATCGATAGGGATGTGCAATCGCCCAACGGATATATCATATTGATTGCCTGCGACATATTGTGCCAACACGAAGCATTGACGTGCGAGGAGGGAGGATTTTATGGCCTTGCAGACGCAATCGCAGGATATAGAAAAAGAAACGGCCGCGATTATTGATGTCCACGAACATCAGGAAGGGCCGCTCCTGCCAATCCTGCACGATGTGCAGGGGAAATTTGGTTATGTTCCCGAGGATGCGCTTTTAAAGATCGCAGATCGGTTGAACCTGAGCCGTGCTGAAGTGCACGGCACAATGAGTTTTTACCCCGACTTTCGTACAGAACCTGCCGGACGCCATGTGTTGAAGGTTTGTCGTGCAGAAGCCTGCCAGTCGATGGGCGGCGAAAAGCTTGCAGACGATATTCAAAGAGACCTTGGCATCAAGTGGCACGAAACCACACCTGATGGAAAGGTGACGCTGGAGCCGGTCTTTTGCCTTGGCCTATGCTCGTGTGCACCAGCTGCCATGATGGATGGCAACCTGCATGGGCGCCTTGATGAAGAGGCTGTGCTGAAGCTTGTTGAGGAGGTGAAGTGATGGGGGCTGTCCTTTTCGTTCCTTGCGACGCTGCTGCTTTGGCGGTTGGCGCCGACCGTGTTGCTGAGACGCTGGCGCAAGAGCTGCGTGTGCGCGGTGTGGATGCGACAATCATTCGTAACGGATCACGCGGTATGCACTGGCTGGAGCCGCTGGTTGAGATTGAAACCGAGCGGGGCCGGATAGCCTATGGTCCGGTGAAGCCATCTGATGTGGCAGGACTGCTGGATGTGGGTCTGCTGGATGGTGGTGACCATCCTTTGTGTCATGGCTTGACCGAAGAGATGCCTTATCTGAAGCGACAGACGCGTTTGACGTTCTCCCGTTGTGGCATCACTGACCCGCTTTCCCTTGAACATTACGAGATGCATCACGGTTTTCTTGGCCTGAAGCGTGCGCTTGAAATGACGCCTGCGGAAATTGTGCAGGATGTGACGGACAGTGGTCTACGTGGCCGCGGTGGCGCTGGTTTTCCTACGGGTATCAAATGGAACACTGTGCTGAAGGCGCAAGGTGCGCAGAAGTATATCGTTTGTAATGCCGATGAAGGGGACAGTGGTACGTTCTCTGACCGGATGATCATGGAGGGCGATCCGTTCGTTCTCATCGAAGGCATGACCATTGCGGGTATCGCGGTGGGCGCGACCAAGGGATACATCTACACCCGCTCTGAATACCCGCATGCGGTTGCTATTATGCAGGACGCGATCAAGATTGCGCGCAAAGCTGGCATTCTCGGAGCTTCTGTAATGGGCTCTGATCATGCGTTTGATATGGAAGTGCGTGAAGGGGCTGGTGCTTATGTGTGCGGTGAGGAAACCTCGCTGCTCAACAGCCTTGAAGGCAAACGCGGTATTGTGCGGGCCAAACCTCCGCTTCCTGCGATTGAGGGTCTGTTTGGCTGTCCGACTGTGGTCAACAACGTGATGTCGCTGGCGTCTGTGCCGATCATTATGAATCGCGGCGCACGGTTCTACCGAGATTATGGTGTTGGCTACTCCCACGGGACTATTCCGATCCAGTTGACTGGCAACATCAAGAACAGCGGGTTGTTTGAGACGGCTTTCGGTCTGACACTGAACGAGCTGATTTATGATATTGGCGGCGGCACGTTGAGCGGTCGTCCGGTGAAGGCTGTTCAGGTTGGCGGTCCGCTGGGGGCTTATTTCCCACCGTCTTTGTTTGACACGATCTTTGATTATGAGGCGTTTATTGAGCGTAATGGCATGATTGGCCATGCGGGGATCGTGGTGTTTGACGACACGGTCGATATGCTCAAGCAGGCACGTTTTGCCATGGAGTTCTGCGCCATTGAGAGCTGCGGCAAGTGTACGCCGTGCCGTATTGGGTCTGTGCGCGGTGTGGAAGTGCTGGACCGGATTGCCGAAGGGGATCAGCCGGAGCAGCAAGTGGAGTTGCTGACTGACCTTTGCGATACGATGAAGATGGGCTCGCTGTGTGCTCTTGGCGGGTTTGCACCTTATCCTGTGATGAGTTCTCTGACGCATTTTCCGCAGGATTTTCATGTAAAGCCATTAACAGACGCGGCGGAGTGAACCCATGACCCTGATTAAAGAAACAGACTTTGGTACTCCTCAATCGACCGCTGAAAAGACTGTCACTATCACCGTTGATGGTTTTGATGTGAGCGTGCCTGAAGGAACCTCTGTGATGCGGGCTTCCATGGAAGCTGGTATTCAGGTTCCCAAGTTGTGCGCGACGGATATGGTTGATGCCTTTGGCTCCTGCCGCCTGTGCCTGGTGGAGATTGAAGGACGCCGTGGAACGCCTGCCTCCTGTACCACTCTGGTGGAAGAGGGGATGCAGGTTCGCACCCAGACGGATCGCCTTAAGGGCCTGCGGCGTGGAGTGATGGAGCTTTACATCTCTGATCACCCGCTAGATTGTCTGACCTGCGCTGCCAATGGTGACTGTGAGCTGCAGGACATGGCCGGAGCGGTTGGTCTGCGCGATGTGCGCTATGGCGCTGATGCGCAGAACCACTTTAAAATGCGTGATGGCGGCGGTGAGGTGAATGCCTGCTGGAAGCCAAAAGATGAGAGCAATCCTTATTTCACCTATGACCCTGCCAAGTGCATTGTCTGCTCGCGCTGTGTGCGGGCCTGCGAAGAGGTGCAGGGAACTTTTGCGCTGACCATTACCGGTCGTGGCTTTGACTCTCGCGTGACTGCGGGCATGTCGGAGAGTTTCCTCGATTCTGAGTGTGTGTCCTGCGGAGCCTGTGTTCAGGCGTGTCCGACAGGGACGCTTCAGGAAAAGTCTGTTATCGATATCGGACAGCCGGAACGTTCTGTGGTGACGACCTGCGCTTACTGTGGTGTCGGCTGTTCTTTTAAGGCAGAGATGCGCGGTGATGAGCTGGTGCGTATGGTGCCGTATAAAGACGGCAAAGCGAACCGTGGTCATTCCTGCGTGAAAGGCCGCTTTGCATACGGATATGCTGCGCATCAGGACCGTATCCTCAACCCGATGGTTCGTGAGAGCGTTGATCTGCCATGGCGTGAAGTATCCTGGGATGAAGCGCTGAGCTTTGCAGCGAACAAGATGAAGGGCATTCAGCAGCAGTACGGCAAAGAGTCTGTTGGTGTGATCACGTCCTCTCGCTGTACCAATGAAGAGACTTTCCTTGTCCAGAAGCTGACCCGTGCCGTGTTTGAAAACAACAACACGGACACCTGCGCACGCGTATGTCATTCGCCAACCGGTTATGGCCTTGGTCAGACGTTTGGCACTTCTGCGGGAACGCAGGACTTTGACAGTGTTGAGCATTCCGATGTGGTGCTGGTTATCGGTGCTAACCCGACAGACGGGCATCCGGTGTTTGGTTCTCGTCTGAAGAAGCGTTTGCGTCAGGGCGCAAAGCTGATCGTGATTGATCCGCGCCGGACTGATCTGGTGAAGTCTCCGCATATCAAGGCATCGCACCATCTGGCGCTGCGTCCGGGAACGAACGTTGCCATTGTGACGGCAATGGCGCATGTGATCGTAACTGAAGGCTTGTTCGATGAAGCCTTCATTCGTGAACGCTGTGATATGGATGAGTTTCAGGATTACGTTGAGTTCGTCTCTAATCCGGCCAACAGCCCGGAAGCTGCTGAGTTGCTAACGGGTGTTCCTGCTGAGGAAGTGCGTGGCGCAGCGCGGCTTTATGCACGCGGCGGCAATGGTGCGATCTATTACGGTCTTGGCGTGACGGAACACAGTCAGGGGTCGACGACCGTTATCGGCATCGCCAACCTTGCCATGCTGACTGGCAACATCGGCAAGAAAGGCGTTGGTGTTAACCCGCTGCGTGGTCAAAACAACGTGCAGGGCTCCTGCGATATGGGGTCGTTCCCGCATGAGCTGCCGGGCTATCGCCATGTGAAGAATGCAGATGCGCGTGATATCTATGAGCAAATCTGGGGTGTGACTATCTCCGACGAACCGGGCTTACGTATTCCGAACATGCTTGATGCAGCTGTTGAAGGCACGTTCAAGGGTATCTACGTGCAGGGTGAGGATATCTTGCAGTCTGATCCTGATACGAAGCACGTAGCTGCAGGCCTTGCAGCTATGGAATGTGTGATCGTTCATGACCTGTTTTTGAATGAGACCGCGAACTATGCGCATGTGTTCTTGCCGGGTTCCACTTTCCTTGAGAAGGATGGCACCTTCACCAATGCTGAGCGCCGTATCAACCGCGTGCGTAAAGTGATGGCGCCGCGCAATGGCTATGCGGATTGGGAAGTGACCCAGTTGCTGGCCAATGCAATGGGCGCAGAGTGGAATTACACGCATCCTTCGCAGATCATGGAGGAGATTGCGGCAACCACTCCAAGCTTTGCCAATGTGACGTACGACCTTCTGGAAGAGAAGGGCTCTGTTCAGTGGCCTTGTAACGATGAGATGCCAGAAGGCACGCCAACCATGCATCTGGATGGGTTCGTTCGTGGTAAGGGCCGTTTCATTCGTACCGATTATGTCGCGACAGATGAGAAGACCGGACCACGCTTCCCGCTGCTTTTGACCACTGGCCGTATTCTGAGCCAATACAATGTTGGTGCCCAGACACGGCGTACAGACAATGTGGTTTGGCATGAGGAAGATGTGCTGGAGATCCATCCGCACGATGCAGAAGTGCGCGGCATTAAAGATGGTGACTGGCTCAAGCTTATGAGCCGTTCTGGCGAAACCAGCTTGCGGGCTAATGTGACGGATCGTGTTTCAACGGGTGTTGTTTACACCACGTTCCACCACCCAGCGACACAGGCAAACGTGGTGACGACCGACTATTCTGATTGGGCGACGAACTGTCCGGAATACAAGGTGACTGCGGTTCAGGTTTCTCTTTCCAACGGTCAGACAGACTGGCAGGAAGAGTATCAGGAACATGCTGCTCGGTCGCGCCGGATTGAAGCTGCGGAATAAGTGCATTGACGCTGGGCGGCATGAGCTTTTCTGACTTGAGAGAGGCTTGTGCAGTCTGGGTTCAATGGAACTGAGAATTCAAAAGGGAGGAGAGCTCGGGTATGGCACCAGAAAAGCTCACCTACATGGCAAACCAGATTGCTGGTTTCTTCAAGCATAAGCCGCATGAAGAGGCGGTTGCAGGTATTGCCGATCACATCAATGATTTTTGGGAGCCGCGCATGCGGTTGCAGCTGTTTGCTATCGTGAAGGATGGTGGAGAAGGGCTCAATCCGCTGGTTTTGGAAGCGGAACCTTCCATTCGCAGGCCTGCGAAGTAAGGCATCTCTCGTTTCTTGAATGAGCGCTGTACGCTGTCGGGTATCCGCCAGTATGCAGCGCTCTTCTTGTTTGCGGCCTTATTGCATCTTTTTCATAAAGGCGAGCACGGCTTCCAGATGTTCAGGCTCATTGTGGCTCATGCCCTGGAAACAGGCGGACAGATCGAGGAAGTCTTTTAACTCTGTACGCTGGGCCATCTTCAGCAGGCGTTTGGTGAGGCGCGTGGCCTTTGGGGGCTGGGAGGCGAACTGCTGAGCCATCTTGTTGGCTTCCGCCATGAGGTCTTCTGGCTCGTAGACATCCAGCACAAGACCGTACTCTTTGGCTTGCTGTGCGTTGATAATACGTCCTGACAGGGTGAGCTCTGCTGCGCGTTGGTAACCAATTAAGCGCTGCATGAACCACGCGCCGCCATCGCCGGGGATGATGCCAAGGTTCAGGAAGGTCTCACCGAACTTGGCTTTTGTGGAAGCAAGGCGGATGTCGCACATGTTGGCAAGGTCAAAGCCAGCTCCAATGGCAGGGCCGTTGACGGCTGCAATGACCGGCACTTCCACATTCTGCATGGCAAGGGGGATGCGTTGGATGCCGCGTCTGTAATGGTTTTCGACCTCAGCCACATTGCCAGCAAAGTCGCCGCCACGTTCTGCCATATCTTTAATGTTGCCGCCTGAGGAGAAGGCTGATCCTGCGCCTGTCAGAAGCAGTACAGAGGCTTCTGGGCAGGTGTTGATCCATTCTGCTGTGGCCACGATGTCATCAATCAGTGCAGAGCCGGTGAGGGCATTGCGCAGGTCATGACGGTTCATGGTTAGTGTGGCAACGCGCTTTTCAAGCGTCAGAGTTGCGTCAATGAGCTTTGGCAGATCTACCATCGCGTGTTTTTCCTCCAGAAAGTTGCAGTGGTGCGAGCGTTTCAGATCGCATCCTTACAACCGATACTAGAGGGAAAACTGACGGGAATAGAGCTAGCTATTGGTTGAGCAGCTCAGGTTCTTGATGCTTGAGTTGTGAGTAATCTTCCAGCAGGTCCTTGCGGAAAGTGTAGTCTTCGCGCACTTGATCAATGACCGCCGTATCCAGCTCAATGCTTGCGAAATGCTCGCCCGTTTGAGGGAAGGTGGTGCGCGGTGTGTTTTCATCTGTCCAGGGAGGGCAGAACGTTGAGTTGCCGAAGTTTTCTCCAGCCCGGTTGAGACTGAGGAAGAAGATCTGGCTCTCCAGAGCACGGGTGACCACAAAATCGTGCCAGCTGAAGAAGCTTTCATCCCGGGCATACGCGCCGCTGTGCAAGATCAGGTCAACGCCGTGTTGCAGGGCCAGCGTACGGCTGAGTTCAGGAATACGGATGTCATAGCAGATGATTGGCGCAACCTTTATTCCCTTCACGGAGAACGTGAAAAGGTGGTCGCCTTTTTCGAAGTATTCCTTCTCCATGGATGCACCATACTGGCAGATGTGGAGCTTATCGTAGTAGCCGATGACTGCCCCATCAGGCCCGACAGCGACCTGCGAGATCTTGTAGTGTTCCTCTGCTTTGCGCGGCATGCCAAAGACGATTGTGGTGTTATGCTCTTTTGCCAAAGAGCCAAATGCTTTGATGGAGGGGCCGTCTAGGTCTTCTGCCAGTACGCTGAGTTCAGCGAAGGCGGCTCTGGAGTAATCAACGGTCGAAAGCTCAGGTAGAACAACCAGATCATGTGGCTTTGTAGTGAGTTGCTGATGCAACTTGGCGGTCACGGAGCGCACGTGTGCGTCTCTTTGGTCTACTGTGGTCATTGCAGGAATGTTGATCTGACCGGCAAGGAGACTGAGCTTTGTCATATAGTATTCCGAGTTCTTATTGGTTTATTGGTCTGGCCAGTATTCGCCGAGTTCATTACGGCAGCGTTCCAGCCTTGTGATGTTGTCGATGACGACCTGCCCGCTATCTGCCACCAGTAAGCCAAGGATCATTTCCAGAAGTGCCGCAGTGGCGACGTAACTCTCAAAGAAATGCGGGCTTTGAACTGGTGTGAGCAGGAGGTCGGTTGAATAAGTGGCAAGCGGGGATGTTCTGGTATCGGTGATGCCGACAACCTTTGCACCCACTTCATAGGCCCGTTTTGCAACGAGTACTGTGTCTGCAGCGCACGGGTTCAGGGAGATTGCGACGACAACGTCATCGGCATTGATGTACTCAACCTGATCCGCGATTTCGCCATTCTTGCGATTGATGAGCCGCCAATTGCGAAAACACATGGAGGCAACATAGTGCAAGTAATTTGCGAGTGAGTGGGATGCATGCATACCCACGACAACCACGTTGCGCGCGGTGGCCAGTGACGAGACTATTTGTTGGAGATGATCCCGATCGACGGTGTCGAATAAATGCTTCAGGTTGCCAAGAGCTGCGCTTTTGAAGCTCTGCAAGGAAGCTTCAATATCTGAAGTGCCATGTGTGGCCTGCAGCTCTCCGGCTCTGGATGGATAGTTGGAGGAAAAATCCTCGAACCCGCCGCGATAAACATCACGCAAGGCATTGTAGGTGCCGAACTCAAGAGACTTCGCAAGGCGGTTCATTGTGGGAGGAGGGACGTCTGCGCGGGCTGCAACCTGACGCATGGACAGGGTGGCGACATCACTTGGGTATTCCAAGACATAAGCCGCGCTTTTTTTGAGCTGCTTACTTAGATTTGGATAGGCCTTCGTGAGTTGATCAACCGTCTCCTGATAGCTTTTCGTCATAGTTTCCCCTCCCAAACGAATCATTGTTTCAAATTTTTTGATGCAAATGGATCAAATGTATCAGCCACTCAAAATTCTCGATTTTTGCGCGGCGTGTTTCTGCACCTTCGATATTCCTCACGATTTTTGACCGATATTAAATTGATATATCAGTGTCTTTTTTTGATGCAGAAAGTTGCTGCTGCCATTTGGTTTGCCTAAATTGCCATAATTTGAAGAGCTTTCCGCCCAAAATTTCTTCAAATTCAGTAGATATGACTAGTTCATAAGGTGACAAATGGTCAATAGTGAAAAAAATATGGATCATTTGAATTATATCTAGTATGTTTCCCGAGTTAGTAAAAGTATGCATGTGAAACGCACTGCGCTTTATTGCCAGTTCTTCGCATCTATTCGGCAGAAGGGGATAAGCACTTACAGGGACATCGCTCATCAAGAGCAATGAAAGATGTTTCTGATTGCGGCCCTTGAGCTGTAGCAATCTAAAAATCTTGAGTGACACGATTTGACGCAAGTCACCAGTGTTGCGAGAGGCATAATCGGCCATCCGGGAGCCAATGATAAGCAATAGATGCGTATCTGGATGGTTATTAGGGAGACAAGAATGAACAAACCTAGCCTTAAATCTGTATCAAAGGGTTTCCGTCGCGTATTGAGCGTAGGTGCAGCAAGTGCAGTTGCTTTGACACTGGCGTCCTCCGTTTACGCTGCTGATCTGCGTCTGAAAATCGCTGGTACGGTACCTGTCGATCACGAAGGCACCAAAATGCTGAAGCAGATCGAAAAGGAAATTGAGGCTGCTGATGTTGGCCTGAAAGTTTCTGTCTTCCCTGCAAGCCAGCTCGGTTCCGGTGAGTCTCTGGTTGAAGACACCATCCGCGGTAACGTGGACTTTGTGATGGCGTTCATCTACTCCCACAAAGATCCAGTGCTCGACATCATGTCCATGCCATACCTGTTCACCAGCTGGGATGATCTGGAAAATGTGATGTTGAACCCAGATTCTGAGTACAACAAGATCATCAATGAGCGTCTTGAAAACCTCGGTCTGAAGCTGTTCAATCACAACCCTGAAGGTTTTGTTGGTGTTGTTGCGAACAAAAAGCCTGAAGACTATGCAGGCTTTGGCGACAAAGGCATGAACATCCGTGTCTGGTCTTCTGCTGTTGTTAAAGACATGGCTGAAACTCTGGGCTACAACACCACCACGATGGCTTGGGGTGATATGTTCCCTGCAATGCAGTCCGGTATTGTTGACGGCACCTTGTGCTGCACCAAGCAGGCTGCTTACACCATCTTCGCAAAGTCCAATGTTGGTAAGTACTTCGTAGAGTACAACGCGATCTCTGAAATCAACTCTTTCTATGGTTCTCTGAAAACCTGGAACAAGATGAATGATGAGCAGAAAGCTGTTGTGAAAGCTGCGTTTGATAAAGCTTCCAAGCAGTACTTCCAGTTCAACAAAGAGAACGATGCGAACTTCAAGCAGAAACTCGTAGAGTCTGGTTATGAAGTCCTGAGCTTCACCCCTGAGCAGGAAAAAGTTCTTGCTGAGCGTGTACGTGAAAAAGTTTGGCCTGCAATGGCTGAAGTTGTTGGTCAGGACACCATTGACCGTCTGAAGAAAGACTTCCAATAAGCCCTTCTCTTCAAGGCCGGCGCATACCCTGCGCCGGCCTTTTCTATGACTTATTTGGTTTCAAGAAACGAAGGGCAAATATCAGATGAGTATTCTGACGAGCGAACTTCCAAGGCCAGTGGCTAAACCGCTGAACGGCGTCATTAAACTGATGAACTTCATGATTACAGCCGGCGGTGTAATCATGGCGCTCACATTTTTTATGGTTGTGATTGTCCGTTATGGTTTTGGTGGCAACCTTTTTGCCTATGAAGAATGGCTGATGACCATCAGTTTCTGGATGTTCTTCATGGCTGCTGCTGTCGCCTCAGCACGCAAAGAGCATGTCAACGCAGACGTGCTTGGCTTTCTGATCAAAAACCCACGCATCATCTGGTGGCGTGAGGTGGCTGTAGAAATCATTGAAATTGGCGTTTTGAGTGCGGTCACGTATTGGGGCTGGCTCATGCTTGAGGAAGAACTTGCCTCCTACCCCATGTGGCAAACGACCGTTGCGCTGAAGATTCCATTCTTTGCGCCTCGATTAGCTATTTTCCTGGGCTTCCTGTTCATGACCATGTTCGCCGTGCTGCACTTTTATCTGCTGCTGCGAAACGGTCCTAAATGGCCGGAACGGGAACCCCGCGAAATTGCGGAAAACGTACACCCTGAAGAAGAACCAATAAAAGCTCAAGGGGCAGCGCAATGATTATTGTTGGGTCAATTGCCATTCTATGCGGCCTTTTGCTGCTTGGTGTAAGCGTACACCTAGCATTTGGCGCAATTCTTATTTTCCTTGCCTATATGGGCGGCCATGATGTTGCTGGTTATCTACCAACCGGCCACTGGAAAATGAACAATGTGGTTCTGCTGGCTATTCCGCTGTTCATTATTGCTGGCGGCATTATGGAAAAAGGGCGTATCGCTGCGCCTCTTGTCAGCGTGGCGGAGCTGTTTGTCGGGCACATCAAAGGTGGTTTGTCTGCTGCGACAGTGCTTGCGTCCGGTGTATTCGGTTCAATTTCCGGAAGTGCAAACGCGACACTGACTTGCATTGGTGGCATCATGATGCCGCATCTGCGCAAAGCCAACTATCCTGAAGGACAGTCTGCTGCGCTGATCGTCAGTGCTGCACCGCTTGGATTGTTGATCCCACCAAGCGCTTCTCACATTTTGTATGCCTGGGTCGCACAGCAGTCCGTGCTGCGTGCATTCCTTTCCACCGTCATTCCCGGTTTGATCCTCATTACGCTTTTGATCATCGTAAACCAGGTGATGCTGCGCAAGCATAAAGACATCAATCTGGAAAAGCGTCCAGATGACTTCAACTACGAGTTCAAGCGTCGCGGCCTGAAAGCGTTTCCTGCATTGATGATGCCTGTCATCATCCTCGGCGGGATCTATGGTGGCATCATGACACCAACGGAAGCCGCTGGTGTTGCTGTTGTTTATGCGATCCCTGTTGCGATTTACGTTTACCGTGGTCTGACCTGGAAAACGTTCCGTGAAACCATTTTGAACTCAGGCATCACCATTGGGGTGGTTATGGCGATGATCTTCATGGTGTTGATCGTGAGCCGGTTCCTGATCTTTGAAGACATCCCGGCGATTGCAGAGGAGTTTGTTTACTCCGTCTCTGAAGACCCAATCATGATCTTGCTGATGGTGAATCTGGTGATGATCATCATCGGTATGTTGATGGATGATATCTCCGGCATCCTGCTCTCAACGCCGCTGCTGCTTCCAATCGTACAGGGCGTTGGTATGGATCCAATCCACTTTGCGGCTGTTTTGGGTGTGAACCTGGGCATGGCGAACATTACGCCACCGACTGCTCCGCTGCTGTATCTGGGATCCAAGGTGACAGAAACCTCGGTCGATAAGATGCTGAAGCCGACGTTGATGTTCATCTTCTTTGCATGGTTGCCGACACTGGTGCTGACCACGTTCATTCCGCAGCTGGCTCTGTACATTCCAAACCTGCTGCTGAACTAAGCGTTTTGCAAAATGATGCAGATTTTAAAGAGGCGGATGTCGAAGCATCCGCCTCTTTTTTGTGAGGGATGTTTCATGAAAATTGAGGGGGGATAGACGTGGATTGAAATAAAACCAGCCCTAATAGTTGAAATTTAAATTAAATTTTAACTGACTTAAGTGGCTGCGATGAAAGTTTATTGTCTGTTCAAAAGTGATTTCTATTTGTTCAACTACACGTTTTGAGGGTGTGACTTACTCTGTCCGGAAAGGTACTAGATAAAATATTCTAGTTGAATTTACCTAATAATATTCATTTTCCAGATCAGCCGATAATCCTCGCTTTGTAAGCGAGGCGCTGTCTTTGGCCGCTATAGAAGTGCGCCCAAAGTAGAAAAGTCATTGGGGTGTAGGTAATGCTTTTTCGAGGTACTTCTGTTGCACTGTTGATGTGCGCGTTGGGAGTGACGTCTGCTCATTCTGCGTCTTTACGAGATGCTGTTGAAGCCGCCGTTCTCACTAATCCAGACATTGTAGAGTCCGCTGCAAACAGAAGGGCGCGTGATCAGGAATTGCGTGCTTCTCAAAGTGCGTTCATGCCGAAGTTGAGTGTGAATGCTTCTTTTGGTGCGGAGCGCTTGCGCAGGGCACAATCCAACACCACTGAGCAATGGCGTGCAGCCAAGCAGGTGAGTGTTGAGGCTGAGCAGCTGTTGTTTGACGGCTTCGGCTCAGTGAATGAGATCTATCGCCAGAGCGCCCGTGTTGATGGTGCTGCTCTGCGTGTTCTGGAACGCTCTGAAGCGATTGCACTTGATGCTGTTGAAGCCTATGTCGATGTTGTGCGCCATCAGAAGATTCTGAACAAATCCAAAGAGAACACTGCACTTCACCAGCGTCTCGCACGTGAAGTGAAAGAACGTTACGATGGCGGTGAAACTGGTGCCGCTGATCTTGCTCAGGTGCAGGAACGTGTTGCCGCCACTCGCATGATTACAGCAAGCGTGCGTAAGTCATTGCTGGATGCAATGGCGAAGTATCGCCGCGTCGTTGGTGTTGCTCCAAGCAATCTGGGTGCTGTTTCTGCTGCAAACTCAGCTGCTGCAAAGAGTTTGTCTTCTGCACTTGCAATGTCCCGTCAGAGCAATCCGCTGATCTTGTCGGCTGAGGCTGACACGGATGCTGCTGGTTTTGCGATTGAGCAGAGCAACTCCTCCTTCATGCCACGGGTTACTCTGAATGGGTCTGCCAATTTCGGAGATGACCTGAATGGTTATGAAGGACGTAGTGATGACTACCGCATCATGGTTCGCCTGAGATGGAACCTTTACAATGGCGGTTATGACAGTGCGATGCGTGGCCGTGCGGTTGAACAGCATGCAGAAGCACAGGCACGTGTTGATCGTATGCGCCGCGAAACTGATGAAGCTGTTGAGCAAGCATGGGCGTCTGTTCAAACAACACGCGAGCGCATCTCCGCTCTGCGTCAAACCGTTTCTGCCAACCAGCGTGTTGTGAGCGGCTACCGTCAGGAATACAACATTGGTCAGCGCTCATTGCTGGATGTGCTGAACGCTGAAAACGCGTTGTTTAACAGCCGCATCGATCTGATTTCTGCAGAATATATTCTGAAGTTCTCTACCTATCAGCTGCAAGGTACCACCGGTAACCTGCTGGCGATGTTCAACATCACTCCACCAGCTGAATCAAGAGCGGACCGCCGCGGGAACACATCGATCTTCCCTCAAGCTGCGGGTTTCCAGATTGAACCACTTCGTTAAAGTGGTGCTGGATGATGATGGCTCTTATAGTCAAGTAGACGTTGTGGCCTAAGAAAAAGCCGGGTCTCATATGAGACCCGGCTTTTCGTATGTTTGTACAGTAAGTGCTCTACTGTTTGTTGAGCGATGGCTTACTGCCTCGCGTTTGCTTCGCGGACGACCCAGGCTGTCTGATCGCCATATATCGCGACAGAGTATCCTTCATACTCACGGATCAAAGCACCCAGCTCGCCGACAGCAAGGAGGCGGCTGCTTTGATCGATGGACTGGCCGATTTTGTAGCGTTTGTTTTCGCTGTTCAAAACATAGCGTTCACCGATCAGACTCGCTCCGGTGACAGTCAGAGACGGAGATGAGAGGTCCCGCGTCAGGAAGCTGATGAAACCAGGGTTTCGCAAGCTCTCTCTAATGAAGTTGGAGTAGGGGATCAAATCAATGTTGTTGCTTTTTTCTGATTTGATCAGGCAGTCGCGTGTTGCAGCTGGATTGACTGCAGCTTCCAAAATGTAGCGCTGGCGTTCCTCTGGAAACGTTGTGAGAGCGAGGCTTTCGCTGCTGCTCAGGATATCGAGCCACAGTACAGTCACAGGGATCTGTGAGACTGGTACTGAAAGATTTTCAGAGCAGAGAGGACCCTCAGAGGGCGGCGTTACAAGCAAGGGCAGGAAGTTCTTTTTCAGCTCTTCAGGTATCACGCCTTTGGCCTTAGCGGATTCCATCCAAGCAAGGAACACGACTTCAGCCGCTTCGTTAAGCTCAGGATCGTCCAGAGCGACGTTTTGGAACCGGACATCTGCTTTACTTTGAGAGATTGCGCCCTGTTGCTTTTCGCTTTTTGCTTCCAGCTTTCCGTTTGTCGTCTGTTGGCCTGCATCTGTTTCTTCTAACACTGTCGGCTGACTGGTTGGTGACGTTGATGCTTGAGCGGATGCAATGCCGATGCTACTTAGCAAACGTTCAGTTGCTTTTTGAAGCGGTGTTGCAGGTGCTTCAGGGCCAGTTTTGCGTTGTCCTGCCGCATTGCTCTTGGCGAGGCGGCTGGAAGTTTTTTGATTTGGCTGGCTAGGTGCAAAACCGTCTTGCTGTTTGATTGCCCGCGCCAGTTCCAATACTTTGGTTTGGCGTTCTTCGACCGGTTCATTCGTGAGTGGATCAACAGCAGCAAGCAGGGGTTCAATACCGCCATCAAAGTTGGCTTTGAGATCTACGACCTGTCCGTTTTCTTGTACCAACTTGACGAGAGAACGCAGTGGAATAAACGTAGCGTACTGCCTGGAGTACGAGCGTAAGAAGCCAGACCAGCGATCAATGTCCTGGCTTGCTATGATACCGCTGACTTCAAGAGTTTCATCGTCGAGACGGAAGATGATGGTGTCATCAATCAAAGCACGCTTGGCCAGCTTGCGCACATCCAGAAGATAATCATCTGCAGTTTTGATGTTTGATGTTACGCCGGAGATGCCATTCAGCCCGCGTAGGTCCGCGATTAGCTGGTCAGCACTTGCTTTATCGAGAACAGAACCGCTCAGGGTTAACTCTCCGTCATCCGCAAGTGCGAAGCTTACGTTGGATCCACGAGATTGCAGATAACCTGCAATATCTTTTTTCAGTGTTTCGATGACGCGCACGCGCAAGCGGACAGGTACTTCAGTGCGTTCTACTGCCTCTGTGATTGCCCGGCGCTGAACAGGTTCGCTGACATAGCCTGTCAGATAGATCTGATCATCCACGTCCTGACGCAGGCTCAGTCTTTCTGCAAAGGGGAGATCTGCCAGAGCGATACGCACTGCATCAATGCCGCCATTCGGGAGGGCACTTGCTGTGCGAGGAGATATTTTGCCTGAGCCAACGAGGTAAAAACCACCAAGAACGACGGCGCTTGCAACTGTTGCAAAAGCTATGCGTTTGCGGTGTTTTGCAATTGGAGCAAATATCGCGTCAACGTGCTTTGCATTCTCGCCAAGGATTGAGTTTGCTGCAGAGTTCTCTGCTGTTTGCTCGTCATCTTCATGGGGAGCATTCAACGCTTTGCTTAGTGTTGCCCATTGAGCGTTTTTGGCGCCAAGTGCAATTTTGATGACACCAATGCTGATGACATCAAGAGGCTCAATCTCGACCCATTCGTCATTGCCACTACTTAGGGAGACACCGTTTTCTGTCCGGACATCTCCTGCCTTTGCAGAGATTTCGATTTTGTTGTCTTGCAGGCGTAGCTGCATATGGCTTGCGGCAACGCTCAGATCTGCCAGTTGCAAATCGTCGTTTCTGTCCGAACCAAGTGTATACTCACCCGGCTCGAGCATGACTTCCGCGCCAGCCTGTTGGCCTACAAGAATTTTGAGGATGAGTTTACCCATTCGCCGTCCCACCTAAACAAGCGCTGGAGTTCGCCAGATTGACTATTTGCCAAAAGCGAACTGGAAAATGCCATGGATTGTCAGCGTTCGGGAAGACCGAACCTGTCTCATGGACCTGAATATACAAAGGCTCTCTTCCACACTCGCTTTGGCAACCGGAAGAGAGCCTTTTAAAATGATTTAGGCAATGTTACGTGCGCAGGCCTTGACCATATCGGCGTGCGCCTTCACCATGCTGGTTCGTGTCTGACCCATGGTGGTATAAGTGTTCACAAGCAGCTGCAGAGTGAACATTTTTTCGGTCTCAGCCAAGTTGGAGTTCTGAGCTTCAATGATTTTGTCATTGATCTTGTCCATCTCGGTCTGAAAGCGCACGCTGATGTCGAGCGCGTTCATACCAGCTTTGTTTTCTAATGCTTTCTCAACGGTTGAAGTATACGGGGTATCTACACCTGTGACAAAACTGACCATTTTGAAACTCCTGCTTTTACGCGGCTCTAATTCTGGACTGGAAACTTGCGCAGGACGTCCTGTGCTGCAGCGATGCCGTTTATCACTGTTTGAATACGTTGGTAGTCCACCTCAGTTTGAGGCTCCTCGGATTTTTCACGTACCCAAGAGGAAAGAGCGTCCAATTTCTTTTCGAGTTTTTGGGCATGTTCTGAACCTTGCTGACTTTTTAAAGTCTCTTCCAGATCGGTGACATACATCTCGTTATTGGTGTTTTCGTCTTGCACGCGTTAGTCCTTTGTTGCAACGCTTACCAGCTTCTTAAAAGTTTGATTCATTATTGAGCAAGTTCCGTTCCAGCATTGTCCTATTCAGCACAGTGATAGAACGATCCTTAATTTTTATGATGCCAGCGCGCTCCCACTCTTTCAGGCGGCGATTGATATTGCTGCGTGTTCCGCGTGCCATTGCACCCAGGTCACTCTGTGTAACGATTGCGCCAGAGATCACAGACTTGTCCTTTGGGTTATCGCCCGCAGGGGTGCCGATCGACTCAAGCAGGCTTAGTAGCGCATGTGCCAGGCGAGCCGAGAGGCTTGGCAGTGACAAGCAGCGTGTCGATTCGATGTAGGAGCGATAATGTTTCGCTACAACTACAGCCAGCGCGCGACAAATCTCGGCACTCTGCTCGTTGATGACATGAAATGCAGAGCGTCTGATTTTGTGAACGACTACGTTTCCTAACGCGCAAGCTGTATCTGCGTGAACAGATCGCTGAAAGACACCTAATTCGCCGAAGCTTTGGCCTGCTGTGATGATGGCATAAAGGAAGGTAGATCCATCTTCGCGCAAGTGACTTAAGCGAACATGTCCACTCTCAATGATGTAAAGAAATTCAGCATCATCTTCCTGAAGATAGATGTTCTCGCCGTTTGAGTAGGTTTGGCGAATTGCTGATTGCTCTAAAGATGCACATAATTCATCATTCAGCTCTTGAAACAATGCTGCGTTTTCTTTCCAGCTGCTTTCACCTGAGGATGAGGTGCCAGTATTATGAGCTCTTGATGCGCCTCTACCCAGGCTTGCATCATATACTGCCTTTTCCATAGAAATGTACCGTGTCCTCTTACTTAAATAAGTGCAGCTATTTTAGAGGATGAAGATATACTGGTCTCCGCAGAGCAAATATACTTCGTCTTTTTTTTATTATACTCTACCAATATTCCACCCCAATCTCACTCGTACACAATTGCGAAGAATTGTGCTTCAGAACACGGACAAAACTATAATTAAGACAGCTAATAAGCGAGTCAAGTCTGGCTGTCATCATCTAACTTATATTTTAATGGATATTGACTGTATCCCTCGGGATTGTGATTTTAAGTGCGAAAAAGTCACGATTTCCCTCCGTAATGTGAACAAGTGTGAGTCATTATAAGATTGAAACTGGTGTATACCTGCATGCACTGATTGTAGTTTTTATAGTGAACTCAATTCACCTATCAGATAATCGACCGTTTGCTCGAGTTTTGCAGGGCTAAGTTGTCCTGCTTCGTATAAAACCGCCAGATGTAACGTTCCATCTTTAGATTTCCCTGTATGCAGATTGGTTCCAATTTCAGGTTTGAAGCCAGCTCGGCTCAAAAGAGCTTCATTTGCTGAATTCTGGTCACCCGTTGTGGTTCGACCAAGGCTGACAACGACGCTGTTGCCACCTTCAACAGGGGTAAACGTCAGTTCACCGGATTGTGAAAGGAGGTAAGACAGACTTCCATCCATCTGCGGAGAAAAGGGGATCTTCATATTGTTTGCGAACGCTTCCAGGCTTGACTGGATGGCACTTGAAAACTGCATTCAATCCTCTCCTTTGTTCTTCCTTGGTTTCATGTTGCAGCAGCTATTTCATTAGCGATGACGGGTCAGTGAACAGTAGCTGACGCAGCGCTGAGCTGAGCAAAGTTATTAACCGGCGTAGCGTCGGTTGCTGTTTGATATTGCTCTTCTTCCAGGATCGTCAGCTGTTCTGATAGTACCAGTAATGTTTCGAGTTGCTGATTGCGGATGTTTTCGTTGGTGAGGATGGTGTCAGGAACCTCACGGTGCAATGCAAGCAGGTTGTTTGTGTAGTTCAATGATGCGCTGGCCCCAGCAGGGGCGAGTGGCGCAACAAGACTTTGTGCGTCAGCAGGTGATGTGACTGCTTTGCCCAGATAATGGAACAGTGAGCTTGCCAGCTTCTCTGTGCCCAGCTCTTCCACAACACGTGTGAACTCTGAGAAGCTGCGACCTGTCAGTTTGGTCGCGACATGCACACCCTCATAGACGGTTCGCAGGCTCTTCAGTTTGCCCAGCTCGGTCAGGACCGCTTCCAGATGAGCAGGCTCATCCTGGGTATCTGCAATTTCCAAGCCCTGACTTGCGGCGGTTGTAAACAGGTCCACAACATCATCAAAAGAGGTGAGGGGTGAGCTTTCATTGCCGTTTACATCGTGATGCATTGAATGTGTGCGTGCGATCAGGTCATTGAACTTATCGAAGATGATTCCGAAGTTCGCTTCACTGCGCAGCATGTCGCGGTAGTGCTCGCGGATGACGGCAGGATCGGTTCCCAAGTCCTCGGCTTTGTCATGGGCAAGTTCCGCGACTGCAAAGCCTGCGCGCACATCACGTCCAGTCTCACCGCTTTCCATGTATTCGCGGGCATTGAGCAGAGCTCCCAAAAGAGCATCGTTTGCTCCTGTGGTCTCAAAATGTTCGATAGCGATCTGCAGGGCGGCATACTGGTGCGTTACGTCACCGTCAAACTGCTGCAGGAATGCGAATACGTCCTGAGGGGTGAGTTGTCCTGAGCCATCACCGTTGGTGCTCTGATTGTGCTGATAGTCCTGTAGCCGTTGAACCAAACCTTGCAGTTTATCCTGAGAGGGCATGTCAGGCAGCTTGTCGTAATAGTCGGCAATCCGTGTGATTGCTTCTATGTTAGCGCCTTGCCCTTGTCGGATTGAACGGCTTTCCAGTGATCTTTTGTCGAGGCGTGAGGACACGGCCTGGCCTAGCTCTTCAGCAGCATCTGTCAGTTTGGATGGATTGTTGAGCTGCATGACGCGCTCAGCGCGGCGCTGCCCTGTGGCTTCTGCAACCAGTGGAGCGCCAACTGGCGACTCAGCGTTGTGAGTGGCAATCGTTGATCTTAAGACCTCTAAGCTCATTGAAAAGTCCTCCGCTGATACTACGAATAAGAATATGTCATTTTCATACTTCTTTTAGCGAAATTGCTTTGTGTCGGGCGACACAAGTGGGCTCACCCATTTTGCTAATTCTGTCATTGCTAAATTTCGATTTTGAAGGTGTGTCGTTCGGAACAGCGGTGCCCCGGTCTGCCCGTTTATAGAGGGCGTATAGTGCTTTGATGGGAATGTTGTATGGCGAAGACCGGATCCAGCAAGGAAGAGTTGCTTCCCCAGTTCACTGTAAGTGGTGATGCAGGCGCGTTGAGTGCCTATTTGGATGATGCATTAAGCCTTTGTAACGCTGAGAAGAACTGGCCTTCAGAAAATGAATGGCAAGATGTGTCTTATCAGATGGTTGCGAGCTTGCAGGAGTTGCTTGATCTTCCTGCCGTTCAGAAAGATCCGGTCGCGCTGAGTTTGATTAACGGGCTGCTTGCTTCGAAGAGCTTTGATGGCTTTTTGCAGGGGTATGACGCGATTGCTGAGCATTTCACGAAGCGATTGAAAGACAACGAAAATAATAGCGGTGCTGCGCGGTCTCAGTTTGCGAAGCCCCAAAAGAATGCGGGTCGTACTCGCCTTATTTTGTGATGTGAGGAGATGAAAATGATTAATGGTGTTGGCTCAGGCTCATCTACTACTGTAGACCCAGATACTCTTGCTCCTCCAAAAGATGACGACATAGCTAAAGCTGCCTCCGGTGGTGCTGGTGATGGTGCTCAGGAAAGGGCGGCGCAGCAAGGTCCTGCGCTGCAGGCTGCAGAAACGCAGACCAGTGTTTGGGATAGTTTCTTATCCAACCTGCCGGAAGCCGATCCTGATTTTGAGAATCCTTTGTTGTCGATTCCAGGGACGACGAACTACGCGACCGACCCGAGTAAGTATAATGCTTATGTGGCCAGTGTTTTGGTAGATCCAGCTGATACTGTTGCTGATGAAGACTTGCCTGCGAACTATAGCAATCCGTCACCGCATGAATTTGTCTCCTGGCATCCGGCCGTTCAGCTGCGTTATTTGCGCGATAATTTCACTGAGGCGCAGATTCAGTCAGGAAACACAGTCATTGGTACAGGGTCCAATCAGGTTGGTGTAATTCGCTCCGATGATAAACGAAGCGTAACCATCGTGAACGAGTTGACAAAATCTCGTATTTTCCAGCTCTCGAAGACGGAGCAGGAGCGACTCGCAAATAACTCCATCTTTAAGACCAGAATTGCGCCGTTGTTGGACCTGCTGCCAAATGCAGATACAGACCTTGCTGCCAGCCGCGCTGTGATTACGGCCCAGATCGACAAAGAGATTAATGACGTTAAGAACAAGACGTTGACTAACAAAACTTCAAGTTCTGACCGTGATAAGTTCAATGAGGACAAGCAAGCCTACGTCAAGCAGTTGGAAATGCTGAGAGATAATGTTCCTAATACCGGAATTTATGCTCGTTCAGATCTGGCTACCGAAATGCAGGAAATTGTGAAGCGTTTTGAGCGGGCGCATGCTTATTTTGATGTGAAGACGCCAAATTTGGCTAATCCGGCACGGGATTCAAGGGATGTTCTTACGCCAGATAGGAATGCGTCGATTAATCGTGGTTATGCTGTCTTTATCGAACAAGAGCAACGCATTCTGGCAATCAAGCAAGCTGAGCAGCAGATGTTATCTGCTGGTGGTATCACAAACTCGGATGGTACAATTTCCCGGTTGGATTTACCGACGCTGGTGGCGCTCATTCAGAATCAGGCCAGTTTGAAACAGCAGGCGATCATTACAATGAGAACAGAGCAGCTGACCCAGCTCAACCAGCTGTCTCAGGCCTATGCGGAAATGCAGCGTATTGTGAACGAAGCACTGAAGAAGTTCGATGATACCGGAAAGGACGCGGATAAAGAAAAGCACTCTCTTTCTGTGTCTTTTGGGAATCCCAGTCAGTTTAGTACGGCAGTTGCATACATGTTTGAGGATCTTGCTGCAGGTAAACCACATCCTGTTGAGAAGGAATTCAATATTACCCGGCCAACGCATGACATGATTAACAATAGTAGTGGAAGCAAGAACTCCTTTAAGCGGACGCAGTGGGAGCGCTTCTCAACGCAGTTGAGTGATGCGGTTACGCTTCTGAACCCTCAGTTGCTGACCAACGATATTAACCAGGATAACCGTGAACAGAACCGTTCGTACGAGCAGGCGACTGGTACTGTGCGCCGTAGTTTTGATCTGAACATTCAGATTGCGCGTGGTTTCTCTTAAAAGCGATTTTTTGTGATGGCAGCTCTGGCATGTAAGTCAGGGCTGCGTTTTATTTTGACTGGGTACAGGATTCGGAATGCGGGTTGCATCAATTACAATTGGCGTGAATGAGGTTTCCAACTGGAAGGTTGAAGATCAGGTTCAATTGCCAGAGGGCAAAAAACTTGCTCCTGTATTTTTGCCAGAAGTGCGGCCCTTAAATGAGGTCTTGTACCGTCCGACACTGGATGAGCGCCTACCTTCTCTTTTATTGCCGGATTTATCTGAAACAGACATTCTTTTGCCGACTGAGTTGAGCGAAATGCGCAAGGAGCTTCAGCGTTTGTTTGCTGCGGCAGCTTTGCGTGAGCAGGGTGAGCGGCAGCGTGTTCTAAAAGGTGTTGCAGACCTGTTGATGGGTGATGTGTTGCTTGATGAAGACCTGCAGGCAGCCCTTGCCATGTTGTTGCAGGGGTAAATTTGATGACAGCGCTCAACAGTCGGCAGCGAGATTTCCTTCTTCTCAGTATCTACATCATGACGCAAAACTGCAAATATGCAGAGGCGCTCACCATGGTGAAGGGTATGATGGTGATGGAGGATCATTCCAAAGACGTGCTTCTGGCTCGCACGGTTCTGCTTTTCCTTCTCAACCGTTTTGACCTTGCGCTCGAAAGTCTGCGGGAGTTGGACCTGCTGGATCCACTTGAGCAGTTTGGTAAGTATACGCGTAGTGATGAGCAGTCCATGCGTCATTACATTCGTGCGCGTTGCCTTTATACGCTCCATGATGCTGATAAGGCTAAGGATGCGATTGATATCTATCTTGGCAACCGCCGGCAGAAACTCTCCCAATAACTCCAGATTGTGATCGAAGGGGAGGGTTTGCTTCCTCCTCTTATTCAGACTGAGCTGCCTTTTGTTGGTGGCAGATCAGCCTGTTGGCTGTGCTCACATGTTCGTGATGCATAAAAAATCACTGCACAATGCGTATTGCCTATTCTTGTGTTCTGTTTGGCACAGAACACCTTCTGATTGCGCTCTATTGTTTTCTTAAATGCTGAATTAGTCAGAGATAAAGAAAGGGCGCCATGTCACTTCTCGATATGCCCAAACAGTCACCAGAGCTCTTTGCTGAGACGATTAAAGAGATCGCTGAGCCGCTCGTTGAGCATCTTGATTCACTGGGTTTCAAGGATGAAAAATTCTACCAGTTGATGAAGCAGGGTGTCTCCATATCCGAGATGCTGGGTTTGTCAGAGGAGGAGCTCGCAGCTGTCTATGAGATGGCTCGCCGGAACATCTCTGTCGGTCAGGTCGAGAAGGCGAAGTCGCTCTTTATTATGTTGGTGCAGATTGCTCCGATGGAAGAGCAGTACACCTATGGCCTTGCGATGACCTATCAGATTCAGGGCGACGTTCGCATGGCCGTGAAGCTCTATCTGCATTTCATCAGTATGGATGCGACCAACCCGCAGGGGTATCTGCGTCTTGGTGAATGTCTGCTGGCTGCAAAGGAATACCAGGAAGCTGGTGACGCGTTTGAAGCCGCACTGCGCATGTTTGATGATCCCGTCAAAAATTATGACGACAAGAAGTATGCGCAAACCATGATGAAAAGCGCACGCCAAAAACTGGTCTGACAATAGTTTTGATCTCAATTATTTAAGCATGGAGAATAGATATGGAGCTTCCTAAAGGTCTGGGCCTTGGTCTGAATAGCAACAGTCTGGGCGATATTTTTGATACGACCTCTGAAATGGCTGGCAAGGCTGGTGATGTAAAAGGTGCAGGTAAGATTGGGCCGGGAGCACTTGCATCTGTTGGTGGTACGCCGATGATTGCGACCATTGCGTTTGCGCAGCACATTACACGCCTTTCAAACAGCCTTACTCAGGTTGGTCCTGACACTCCGCTGACCACTTCCAGCTTCCAGGATATTGAAGTGCTTGTTGCGTCCGTTCTGGACAAAATGCAGGGCACTCAGGAAGCCGTTGAGAAGAACAAAGTGGGTCTTACCCAAGCGAAGCAGAAAGGTGCTTTGCAGGATAAGGCGATCAAGCTTGAAGAGTCTATCCGCAAGCAGGAAGAAGCTGAGAAGAAGCAAAAAGGTCTCAGTATCTGGCAGAAGATCTCTCTGGCATTTCAGTGGGTTGCTGCGGCAATCTCCATTGTGGCCGGTACAATTTTGGCGGTTATTCCAGGGCTTCAGGTTGTCGGGGCGTTTATGATTGCTGCCGGCGTGGTGCAGCTTGCCATGGCCATTGATGCCACGGTGCAGGCCGCGACTGGCCAAAGTATCGCCGGACACATTGCTGTGGCCGCTGGTGCGGATGAAGAAACCGTCATGAAGGTTGATATTGCCATGAAAGTGGTTGCAGCCGTTGTCGGTATCACTCTGGCTGCTGCGTCCTTCTTTATTCCGGGTGCTCAGGCAGGCAGTGTTGGCGCGATGATCCAGGCGATCTCTTCCATCACTTCCGCGATCATTCAGATCGGTAGTAGTGCCGGTTCGATTGCAGCGGGTGCTGTTTCTTACACAGCTAGCCAGGATGTTGCGCAGTCCAAGGAACTGCAGGCAGATGCCACTGACCTTGATGCGTTTATCCAGTTGCTCAGTCAGATCATCGATCAGCTGCTCTCCATCCTGACCAAAGCAGGCGAACAGTTCGCTGATGCGTTGGATGGAACCGTGAGTTCCATGAATGAGCGTGCTGATACGCTGGGTAGAACAAAGTTTGCAGGTTAAAAGGAGGTATTTATGTCAGCAACCGTAGGTGCCAGTTACAATCGAGATTATCTGCCGCCCAGTTTCTTTCAGGACGGCAAACTTGCCGTTTCTGAAGAGCGGGCAACTGAGTTCCAGCAGAGCGTAGAAGCGCGTCTGGCAACTTTGCCACCAGAGCATCACGGAACATTCCTGTCACTCGTGTCCTTGCCGCAGTTTGCTGCAAGTGCGAATTTTGACAAGGCGACAACGGATGAGGCGCTTGGGCGTCTGGAAGCGGCGACTGTTGCGATTGGTTCTCTCGACAAAGTCGACACCACGGGCAACCTGTCTCGTCTGATTGCGCAGGCTCTTTATAAGTCTGCAGTCAATCAGCGCAATAACGAGCTCGAGTCCCGTTTGATTGCACGTGAGACTGTGAAGACGCAGATGCACGCTCAGGCAGGGAAGAGCCGCGATGCTGCTGAAGAGACCCGTACAGGTGCGATTATCAGTCTTGTTGTGACTGTTGTTTCTTCTGCTGTCTCCATTGTGATGTCAGCAGTTGCGATTGGTAGTGCTGCAAAAGGCTTGGGTGCAGCGAAAAACTCTGCAAATGCCAACTCACAGGCTGGCAAGATGGATGCGAAAGCTGCTGATGTCGGGCCGGGCAAGGGTGGCAAGCTGAATGACTTCTATTCGCAGCGTGCCGGTGACTACCGCGCGCAAGCGAAAGGTTTTGATGCTGTCGCAAGTGCATCCGGATCTCGTGCGCAGTCCATCGCGACGATTGGTGGTGTTGCTAACACTTTGGGTAACACGACCTCTCAGGGTGCGAGTGCGTTCACTCAGGCAAATGCAAAAGAAGATGAAGCGATTTCTCAGGAGCTGGCAGCAGCTGCTGAAGAGGTTCGTAAGGAAAATGATCAGGCTGAATCTATCCAGAAAGCTCTGGACGATATCATCCGTGCGATCATTCAGTTCCTGAAAGAGTCTCGCGAAATCGAAAACGAACGGGCGGCTGCGATTACTCGCGGTTAAGCCACAAAAGCAGGTGTGCGTTTATTACCCTCAACGCACACCTGTTTTTTCGCGTTTGGCGACTGATTGCTGATCTTGCGCATGTCAGAGAGGATTTCTCGTGTTCTCCTTAAACTTTTCAGGGTGCTTGGATAAGCTCTGGCGAAAGCTGGGATTAGGTGCTCCGATTTTCTCCGAGCAGAACACCGCTTCGATGAATGTTGACGGTGTCCAACTCGTGTTTTCTGATGCCCTTGATGGTGGTGGTATTGAAGTCACGACGGTTATTGGCTCACTGAGTGAAACAGTGGGAACCAGAGGCCGACAGATTGAAGATATCCTGCATTTAAATCTGGCCTGCCTGTCGCAGTTCAGAACGCTGGCGGTTTTACGCAAGGCTGATGATGGTGCAGAAGAGCTTGTGCTTTCGGTGAGCTTTCGCGGGTACACAGAGCTGGAGAAGCTGACTGGACTGGTTGAGGAGCTCTTGTCTGTTGTGAGCCTTTATCAGCCGCTGGTTTCAGCTGACACAGGTGGTTATCAGGGCAATCCGTTGCTGGGTGCTGCGCAAACCTCTCTTTCTGATGAGCTGGATGGCGCCATGGTGTTTCACCTTTAATGCCGCGCTGCCGCTCTCAAACATTCTTATATTCTTAAGCCGTAAAGAGGCACGATATGACTGAGCTCGTTTCAGAACTGGGCAACTCTCCAGAACAAGACATCAAGGCAATCGCAAAAGGTGCAATTGGCCGTAGTCTGGGGCTTATGAAAGATGACATCAATCCGGGTCTGGTGATGGCCAAGGGCTTGATGGATACAGGGCGGACTGAGAAGGCGCTGGAGATCTACACTGGGCTTGTTCTGCTTGAGCCGATCAATGTGGATGTGCAGCTTGGGCTGGCGAACTGTGCAGTGCAGTTGCAGCAGTACACACTTGCTGTGCAGGCAGCTTCCGCTGCAATGGTGCTCGACCCGACCAATCCGCGTCCATATTACTTCTCTGGCGTTGCTTGTCTTGCTTTGGGCCACATCACTGAGGCTAGGGAAGACCTTGAAGACACTTTGAAATATGCCAAGGACCGCAAGGATGCTGAGATTCATCAGGCGGCTCAAAAGCTATTGACCGGGCTGAACAACGCCTGAGCTCCACATACTGCACTTACCGAGTTTTGAGGCCGGGGATAAACGATGCCACTCGCACCTGTTACAGACAATACTCCGGCTTCTGCCGCCTCTGCAGATCAGCCAGTGGAGACAGATGTCAATCTTGATGCTGTTTTTCAAGCGCTCGGCGGCGGTGATGTAAGTGCTCAGGCTGTGATTGAGGCTATCAAATCCAGACAGGGCCTCTCAGGTGCCTTGAAGGCTGATGGGAAGCTTGAGAAGGTTCTTTATCAGTTTGCCTATCAGGCTCTGCACTTGCAGCAAAAAGCGTCAGCAGAGGAGCAGTTTAAAGTTCTCTGTCTGCTTAATCCAAACAATGTTGAGTATTGGCTTGGGTTGGCGTTGAGCCATGCAAACTGGCCACTTGGCGGGGATGACGTCAAGAGGTCGCTTCGCAAAGCCAAACTTCTTGATGAGGCGCATCCAGCCGTCGCCCTCAGGTTTGCTGAGCATTGTTTGTGGTCGCGGGAGCTGGATGAGGCGACTGTGGAGCTGGTACGCTTTTATCAACTGATGAAGGTGCGGCCTGTTCCTGAGCTCATCGAGTATTCCAAGCGGCTTGCGTTTGCATTGGAGGCGCAGAAAAAGTCTGCTGCACGAGACAGTGATGTGTCATGATTGCGACTTCCGGTTATCTACATCTGCCCTATGACCTGGGTGAGGATGAGAACGGAGTTGTTGAGCTTGCCGGTCCGATGCAAGCGGAGAAATTCTCCAAGATTTCCGGTGATGTAGGGATCCTGTATCGCGAGCTGTCGTTTACGGCTGGCTTGCTGACATCTGCACGAAAGATAGAGAGCGTCAAACCGCTTGGTGCTGGCAAGATGTCTGTGGATCGCCAGATTGCGTTGCAATATGGGACCGAACTGGCGCGGACGAGAGTGCTCTCTCAAGACCATCGATTTGAGTATGAGCAACGGGCGGCCCGAACGGTCAATCGCCTGAAGGAGGCTGACCACCTGTATCTCAAGTACAGCGCGCAATTTGATCTGTCGCGCTGGTTTGCCTATGAGAAGCCTAGCCTTACGTTCTCTGATGAAAATCGCATCGGGCTAACAACCTTTGAGGTGGCTTCTTACTCGCCTATTGATTTGCATGAGTTGATTGCGAAAATCGAGAATCGGTATCACTTGCTGCAACGCCTATATACGCAGCTTCCTCGGTTGAGTGAGCATAAGAGGAGGCCTGGTTATGCTTATGCTTTCATGCTCCTCACAGACGGCGTTCTGTCTGCCCTGAAAGCAGCCCTTGCAAAGCAGACTGCAAGTTCTGGCGATGACAGTTCGTCGTAAGGTAGCGTTCAACAGTCTTTCACGTAGCTTGATTGGATGTTGATCTTATTCTTTGTGTTTGATCAGGTGGATGCCGCAGGTGTTGTACGTTCAGCACACACATTGAAGTAACGTTTTTTTCACTCCGTAATTGTCCCAATAATGTCCAATTGAGGGCAGGTTCTGTGTTTTAAGGCACAACACGACCTCTGGGTTATCTGCGAGATATAGGTAGAGATAATTCAAGGAGTCTGAGATGACTGCAGTTACGCCAATTGGTTCTTCATCTGTATCCAATGCAATTGATAACAGTGCACAGATTGTTCGCCCGGCCGCGAACAAGAGTGTTGAGTCTATTCCGTCTGCCAGTCAGCTCCTCTCAGTCGGGGTGTCGGCAGCGTTCGGCTTGCAGCCACCGCCAGACAGCGGAAATCTGGAAGTGCTTGTCGGGCAGGTTGTTGCCCGGTTTGAGGAAATTCAGACCTCGTTGAAAGAGCAAAATCTTATCGGACAATCTGAAAAAGTTCGTTCTGCACGCTCTGAGCTGCTGCAGGCGCTTGCTTTGCAGGAAGATATTGCGGCGGACATTGAGGCTTTGGACTTGCAGCAGCAGGAACAGGAAGGCCAGTTGTCTGATCTGCAGACCAGCCTTGCCTCCAAGCAAGATGAGCTGGCAAATCTTCCGGCAACTGTGCCAAGTGATCCGGATGATCCAGATAGCGAACTCGTTCAGGATCCTAAAGAAGTTGCCCGCCTGAATGGTGAGATTGCCCAGATCAATACCTCTATCGGTGAGGTGGAGACTGCGCTTGCTGACACTGTCCAGCAGCTGGACACCAAACTTGAAGACTTGAGTGAAAGCGATGCGGTGCAATCTTTGCTGCGTACTGCGCTTGAGGAAATGGCTGGAGCTCCCAAGACTGGTGAGATGGACGAACATGGTCAGTCTATACTGGAGGGTGCTTTGACAGATGCTGCCAGCAAGCTGAACGGGACCAAACCTGAGTTTGATGAGCGTCACACCATTATTGAAGAGCTGCGCGAGGAAGTGCGTGTGTTTGCTGAGGATCGTGTGAAAGATGAGAAGGCTTTGATGACGCTTCTCGAAGCTGAGTACGCCTTGCGTCTGGTCGGCTTTGTGTCCAGCTCTATCTCCAAATCGCTTTCTGTGGCGGAACAGTCCGTTAATGGTCAGGATACTTCGGATACGACCGGCCGACTTCAGCTGCTTTTAGATAACGGCCGCGTTTAACGTAATCGAATAAAGTTCGGGCAGCACAAGTGCGATAGCCCCCTGGTTCGTTTAGCTCCGGGGATCGTATTGGGCGCTTGTGCTGAACGCATAGGTTTGAAATGATTGGTGCTAAACTAAGTTCAATGCTGCGCAAGACAGCAGGTGTACTTTCTCTTTCTTTGATCCTGTTGGGGTGTACGACAACTCAGCCAGCTGATCAGGAATGGGATAATACAGCTCCACCAGCGGGGTTGTCTGACCAGCTTCAGCGGTTCTTTTCTGAAGAGAACCAGCGTGAAAACCATCTTGCCCTTTCAGGTCAACCAAGATTGGCATCCAACACGCGTGGGGTCTTGGGGCGGTCAATCAACACCCGTTGGGTGAATAGCGAAAATGTAGAAAAAGGCAGACCTGGTGCGGCTTTCTACTTCAATGATGAAGAAGCCAAGGTTTTGCTGGCAGATTCGCGACTGAACCGCACCAATCGTCAGGAAATCAGCGTTGCTCAGGCCAGTGATGCCAAGGCAACCTCTGATGTGGTGCGTCTGAACTTCCGCGGTGAAACGCTGGAATATTTCATCCAGCAAACACTGGGTGGCATCTTACAGGTCAATTATGTGATTGATGAGCCGCTGGAAGGTGCTGTTACGTTTCAGACGGAAAAGCCAATTGCCAAAGATCAGATGCTGTCATTGGTTCGTGTGCTTTTGGGCCGCAATGGCTATATTCTGAAACTCATTGATCAGATCTTCCACATTGGCCGTCCTGAAACCATTCAGGCTATTGAGCAGTTTTCTGGTGTTGGGTCTGCGGGCGATCTTAAGCTTCGGATCCTGCCTGTTCGTTCAGCATCCCCCGATGATGCGGCGAAGGTTCTGCAGGCTATCCTGCCAGCTGGAGCTTCTGCTGTTGCGGTTGAAGGATCGAACAAGATTGCGGTTCGGGCGCGACCAGAAGATATTGGTGCGGCTGAAGAGTTGGTGAACAGCCTTTACAATCGCGATAATGACAAGACGATTGTATCTGTGTTGCGCTTGCAGCAGAGCTCAGCAAGTCAGGTTGCCAAGCAGATCACCACTCTGTTTCAGCAGCTTTATCCAAACCAAGTAAACTCGCCCCTGACTGTTATTCCGCTTGAGGCGCAGCAGTCTTTGCTTGTGGCTGTACAGAGCCGCGAGATGTTGCAGCGTGTGCGCCGGATTACGAAGGAAGTGGATTATAGTCTTCTTGATACACCTAAGGTGCGGATCATCTCGCTGAAGTATTTGCCTGCAAATGAAATTGCAACGCAGCTCACGCAGATCCTTGCGGGTGAAGGGGGCAGTGGTTCTGTTGCTCCGCCGGCTAATGAGCAGAAGCAAAAAGCTCAGAATAATGGCTCTTCTGCCCGCAAGTTCCCGGTTTCTGCTACTGGTGTTTCCGTAAATCCAGGTGGAGATTCAATCAACAACCGCTTTAACAACGCGAATAAGTTGTTTGACGATATTGCTGAGACGCGCGGTGCCAAAGTCGCCGTTGCCAAGAAAATAGGCATCGTTGCTGATAGCCGGAACAATGCGTTGCTGGTGAACTCAACCTATAAAGAATTCAAACATATCCGCGATGTTGTGCAAGCACTTGATCTGCCGCTTTCTCAGGTGGTGATTGAGGCGACAATTGCTGAGGTGAACATTAATGACAACCTTTCCTATGGTGTCCAGTGGTACCTGAGTAAAGGCAATTTTGCGGGTGGTGTTGGTACAGTCGCAGAAGGGGCCTCTCGTCCAGCTAGCGCTGGTGGTGCTCTTTCCCTCAATACTGTTGGGGTTGATGTGGTGTTGAAGGCACTTCAGAACATCACCAAGGTGAAGGTGATCTCGTCTCCTTATCTGACTGTTCTGGATGGCCGTAAAGCGCGTCTTGTGATTGGTGATCAGGTGCCGTTTGCGTCTCGCAGTCAATCTTCCAGCAATGATGGCAACGTGACTGTGACCAATGAGGTGGATGTAAAAGACACCGGTATTGTTTTGCAGGTTGAGCCGAATATTCGTTCCAACAACTCCGTTCTGCTGCAGATTCAGCAGGAGGTGAGTAATGTGGTGCAAAACAAGACTGAATCATCGCTGACACCGACTATTGCAACAAGAACCATCAACTCGGATATCGTTGTTGAATCCGGACGGACCATTTTGCTGGGTGGCCTTATTCAGGAGCGCAAAGAAAAGGGTGAGTCTGGTGTGCCGATCCTGCGCAAGATCCCAGTGTTTGGCGAGCTCTTTAAGGACAATACAACGAATGACACAAAGCGAACTGAGCTGTTGGTGATGATTACACCGCGTGTTGTTCGCAAGCAGTCTGAACTGCAGAACATTACGCAAAAACTGCGCCGTGAACTGTCTTCTTTCTAAGCTGCTTTGAACTGACAGATGTGTCCCCTGGAATGCTTCGGTGTTCTGGGGGATTTCTTTTTTAAGTTGTAGGATGGTGAGAGAAATTCATTCTTTCTGTATCTGCTAGGCTTTTGAATAATAATAGAAAAATAATGCGGATTGAGTTTACATCTTATTCAAACTGTATCGTTTGGCACTTTGTGTTTCTTCGTTTTCTGGCAGTGTTGTCTGCAAGAAAGTAAGGAAGCGGAGTACCCCAATGCTCGATAAATTGCTCAATGATGCATGCCAGATATTAGGTGTGAAACCACAAGAAGATGAACAGGATCCATCTATTCGTGTTGTCGACCTGGATGCATTTTCTTTAAAGTTCAAGCTGGTCACAGACAGCGATCGTATCTGTGTTTCTGCGCGTTTGTGTGAGCTGACGGCGGTACAGAGAGACCGGATCCTGGAGCTGGTTCTCGTTTACAACACGCAAAGCTTCCAGTCAGGCGGCATGCGTCTGGTGCTGATCGAAAACGATGCGCTGGTCATGCATAATGACCTTCGTGCTGTTGCCTGGGATGCTCAAAAACTTGCCAAGTTTGTGTTAGCATTTGCTGATGTTTCGGCAGGCTGGCTGAAGATTGTTCGTGAAATGGGTGGGTTGGCTGAAAGTGCAGCTGACGATGATGAACATGACCTGTTTGAACCAGCTTCTCTGATAAACCTCTAAAAATCCTAGCTCCTTTCATGGGGCTTAAACGTTTCTTTCTCCAAAAATTTAAGACAGTATCCTGTGACTGATCCTGAGGAGGGTGGTTTGGCGGCTGTCGGTATCTGGCGGGCCACAATGACTGAAATCCTCTTTTCTCAAAATGACCGTTACACCAATGTGGTCGCACGCCTTGAGGCTGCTATTTCGGGCAAGTCGGTTCAGGATGCCCGTGTGAGCCTGACCCGAAGTGCGAGCAAAAATGGTGAGGTGCTTTACAAGGCCACAGTCTCTCGCGAAAACGGGGACGGGCTTAGTGATAAAGTGCTTGGACTATGCCGCGCTGTGACACGCCACACCCGATTTCTTCAGCATAAAGCAGATCGACCAGAGCAAAAGGTCTCCAACTGGAATGTGTTTTATCAGTTGTTGAGGAATGAGGCGGCGCAGAGCTTCTATGAGGATTCTGTCGATCAACGTCAGGAGCTGTTTGATGAGGCCATCAGCTACATTTCGCAGTTTGTTTATGAGGAAGAGAAGAACAACCCAAAGGGACTGAAGTTCTCCTCCCTCAAGACGCTGAGTTCCTATTTGAAGAACCAGGGCGCTGTGACTGTTCTGCCTGAGAACTTCAAAGAGGAGCCAAAGGCGACCGTTGGTGTTTCCAGTGCGTTGCTGATGTCTTCTCTCGGTTTTCAGCTGGCGGGTAATCAAATGCGATACGTCAGTGATGATGACTTTCGGTTTTCTTATGCGGGGTTAGGACGACGTAATCTGGACGACTATCTGGAGCGACGGCCCTCGACACCAACTGGTGGTGACGATGGTATGCATGGTGACATCCCTCATCACGGTGACGGTGTTTGTCCAACGGATGATGTTCAGCCACCTGTAGACGTACCACATGATGAGCATTCTGCTTATGAAGCCAGTTTTAATAGCATGAGTGACGCTTCAGCTACTGAACTCTCCCTCCAGCAATCGCGTGAGTTGCTTGATGAGAAGGGTGAGGTGGAGACGGGTGGTTCTGACGAGGATGAAGCTGTGCGTGAGAAAGCCTATAGCCGCGACAAGCTGAAGACCAAGGCCGCCAAGATTACGCCGGTTGGTGAAGAGAGCGACGTTGCGGATGAAGGTGGGCACGAAATCCGTGTCGAAGATGCGTTTTCTGGTGCTGAAGATGATGCCGTTGAACGCGAAGTGCAGGAAGCCAAAGTCACAGAACGCCGGATTAAAGTTCTGTCGTTTGATCGGGATTATCAGACGAAAAATTCACATGCAATTCGCACGGTTCGCAGTGCTTCAACTGTGCCAACATAATAACAACAAAACTGGAATGATGCTTTATGATTGACCTTGTTCTTCCTTCAAGGCCAACACTTAACGACCTGCTGAGTGCGCTTCTCAGTAGTGAATATGATCTGAAAATACGAAAGTCTGATCTGCTTATTCCTCCGCTGAAAAAGGCGCGCGGGCGAACTGAGGATGAACTTGTCTTTCAAACGAAACTGGTGAAGCCGGGCGCTTTCAGTGTCTCGCGTCCTCTCTGGGAAATGTTGGAAAAGCTCGGTGTCAGAAGTCGGTTTCTGGTTGCCTGGGCAAAGGCATTCGAGCAGCAAACGCATGATATTGAAGATGCCGGGACATGGTTCGATTTTGAAGTCCTCATTGAAAATCAGATCAAAGCGCATGATTGTGATGTGGTTGAGTATATGAAGGAGATTATTCAGCAGGCATTTGGTGATGGTGGACCTTCAGAGATAGCTTTGAGTTTCGGCGAGCTCACACGCATTAATGCTATTGTTATTGATGTACTTCCATCGGCTCCGATCTTTTCAATCGCAGCAAAAATGTTTGATGAGGCGGAAGAGAAGATTGAGCTTGGGTTGGCATACCTCGTGCGGACCAGTGGCTGTGTTCAGGACGAAACCTCTGATGAGGTTCTGGCTGAAATCATGATCAAAACGTTCGGATCTGCAGATAGGCAGAATATCTCGGCATCTAACGATCAGATACGCAGTTTTAATGAGCAAATGCGGGTTTGGGAAGAGCTTGAGATGAGAGCAATTGCCCGCCAGATGGCAGTTGCTTAGTTCCTGCTTCTTGCATGCCATTTATTTCTGAGAGGCCGGTTCTGTTGGATCGGCCTTTGTGCTGTTCGGCACTTAATGCTAAGTTATTGAGATAACGGAGAATAACCAACCCGTGTTCTGATGTTTTTTCTGCAGGAAATGTCCGTGGCTGTGACCAACGGCACTCAGCTACGTGCCTCAAACGTGCATTCTAAATTCAAGAATTTACAGGTAACGAGCCGTTTGAGGCTTATGGAATGCGGAGGCAAGAATGACCGGAGTTAGCTTTTCCAGTAGTAGCCAATTATCTGATGTTTTGGCGCAGATTGATCACCCGGCGAACAGGGACTTCGTTAAAGACAATGCGCAGGTTCGTGTTACTGGTGGTGAAATCAGAGATGGTGAAACCATCTATAGTGCAGAGACAAAGGATGGAAGCAGTAAGGTTTCCAAGGCAAGTTTGGCCAAGCTGACTGGGGGCAAACTGTTTGGGAATGCGTTGCAAACCCACGACAAAAAGCTGAACAACTGGCATGTCTTTACACAATTGGCAAAGAATGAGATCTCTGCTGGTTTGGAAAAAGGTGGGCTTCAAAACCATCAGGCGAAAACTGGTGATATTCTGGCAGCAGCCTTTGAGAAGGTTCAAAGCAATCCGACATATCACAGCAATGATGTGCGTTTCGGAGCATTGCAAGAATTGAGCACAACGATCAAGTCTTTGGTTAAAGACGCTCTTTCTGATGCAAGTGCAAATGATCAGATTGCCGTGACCAGTGGGGCGGGGCATTTCATTGATACTGATGGGTCGCTTGTTTTGCCGAACTCGATCTATGGAAGTCATTATACAGATGTGCCCGGTGTGGAAGGCAGTCTGTCTGACGCTGTTGGAGGCGTTGAAGAAGAGCTTTATGCAGAAGTGCAGACCGGTCCTCGTTATGAGGTTGGGCAGAAAAAGCAGGCTCTTGGTGATCAACTCTATACTGCAATCAATAAGGGGGCTGGCACGAAAGAGGGGGCACCTGTTGTTGAGCGTTTTACCGCTAATCAGCTTAAGGAATCTGCTCGCGTGTTGGCTGACATCGACCGTCAGGTCATCGATAATGAGAACCCTTACAACAAGCTGAACTTTAATGCCGGACCGTTGGCAGAGCCGGGCAGTTTCCTGCTTGATGAGACTTACGCGACTATCGATCAGTCTCAGGTGAATTCTCAGTGGGGGGAGAAGGTCGGCGCTGTGAACAATGAGCCACTCTACGTAAATTCAGGGGTGGAGAGTGCTGTAGAGAACAGCAGTGACTATTCTGATGTGCTTCTTGGTGATGATCAGGCGATTTACGAAAACTTTACGACGGATGGAAAGCCAGCCCCATTGCCTAAACCGGATAATTTGAAGGGCGGGAATACTCCTCCTCCAGTTCCACCTCATCAGGGTGCTCGCTGGGACAATCGTTAGGTTTGGGTAGCAAGGTTTAATCGATCGACTGACAACAAGAATACGTATGCGGCTTGCTCTTTGAAGATAGCAGGTCGCATGCAGGCTTTGGAATGAGGGTGGAATGAACGCAGAAGATTTTGATAGCGAAACCGTAAAGGTGATCGCGGAGCTCGGCTTTATTGCTGTCTCTTATGGTCTTGCAGAGCATGCTGACTCCATTTTCAAAGCGTTTCAGGTGATGCGTCCGGACCAGGAAGCTGGACCCCTAGGGCGGAGCCTTGCTGCGATGACGCGCGGCAATGTGGATGAGGCCTTGCTCTGTCTGGAGAATGCGCCGCCGACCGATACCATCCAGACGTATCGCGGACTGGCGCTGCTTCGTAAGGGTGAGGTTGATACGGCCTGCGAAATCCTGAGTGAAGTTTGTGAGATGGCAGCTGGTACGCCGTGTGCCGAGATTGCTGCGCAGGCTTTGTCTTCCAGAGATGACCTTGCCAATCCAGTGAGCGCGATGATGTCCCGTTAAGGACGTTTAGCTCAGGTTACCTTAGTTTCAGCAGTACGTGAGGAGCATTCATGGCAACAGTATTGGACAGCGCACTCACCTCCCAACTGCAGCAGGCGCTGCAGGGCGGAGCTCCATCAGCCGGTGGTTCTACAGGCGATGTTACCGGGCTCGAGGATCAGTTCCAAACAGCGCTTAGCGCAGCTGGAGGTGTACAGCCGCCAGTGACCGGGCAAATTGTGAATGGCAATGTGGTCATTGGCGGAGTGGAGCAGGTTAATGCTGCCCAGAATGTGGCAGCGGTATCAGCACCCACACAAATTGCTTCCGTCAATCCGACGGGCAGCAACTTTGTAATTGATGGGTTGGCCAAGGTCAGGGGTGTTTTTTCTGAGACCAGTTCCAACATCAATGCAATTTCTGAAGGTGGCCAACTCAGTCACTTTGACAAGCTGATCAACATGCAGATCGAAGTGGCGAATTACTCTTTGCTGGTTGATGTGAGCTCGAAAATTGCAGGCAAAACCACGCAAGGTTTGGACGCTTTGATGCGTTGATTAAGACTGCGCATTCAGTAGGTATAGTGAAAGTCTAAATGAATATTCGGCGTTTTATTACAATTGTGGGCATGGTGATTGGTTTGGCCGCCTGCAACACAGATCTGTACACCAATCTTTCCGAACAGGAAGCAAACACAATGCTTAGCCTGTTGCTGGAAAATGGTGTGTCTGCTCAGAAAGTTGGTCTGGGAGACGGTCTTGTCACCTTGCAGGTGGATGACGAAGATATTCAGCGTGCCGTCACTATTTTGAACGCCAATGGTTTGCCAAAACGTGCGCGTGACACGCTTGGTCAGGTCTTTCAGAAATCCGGCATTATCTCGTCGCCGTTTGAAGAACGTATTCGCTTTATCTATGCGTTGAGTGAGGAAGTATCTGAGACCATTACCGAAATCGATGGTATTGTTTCTGCGCGCGTTCACATCGTTTTGCCGGAAAAGGCGGATCTTGGTGAAGAGGTAAAACCTTCTTCTGCAGCGATCTTCATCAAGCATCGCCCTGAGTTTGATATTGAATTTCTGATCCCTCAGATCAAGCGTTTGGTCAGTAACGCAATTGAAGGTGTTGAGTATGCCAGCGTTTCTGTTGCGCTTGTGCCTGCACGTGAACTGAAGCCCGTCTCACAGCGTTCTGCGCAGGAATATGAGGCTGTGTTCCCAGGCTTGCGCATTGCGCGTGATGACGCCGGTATGTTCTGGCAGATCCTTGGGGCTATCGGTGTTGTGCTGCTGCTGTTGGTTGGCGGTGTTGGCTATTTGCTGTTCAAGCAGATCAGCTCCGGCGGTAAAAAAGCCAGAGGCGGAGATGACGACGAGCTTCTGCCTGAAGAACTTGCTTAGTAGCAGGGGACTGGCATGATGACAGGCACTCCACATCACTCCGCAGTCTGGCCGCTTCAGGCCAGACTTGCTGCGTCTTTGCTGAACCCTCTTTCCTTTGCGCATGATGACCATCTGGCAGTGTCCGGTCTTGAGTTGAGCGTGCTGCGTGGTCTGGCCGGGCAGGGAGATTTTCAGCGGCCTTTGAACACGCATGTCTCACAAAAACTCGGACTGACTGCACTTGCTGTCGATGTGGCGGTCACGAAAACTTTGGCAGTATCAGAGCAGGCTCGACTTGCACTGATGTTGTGCAGTTTGGGTGCTGAAGATTTTGGCGGCGTCGTGCGCATCATTGCGATTGCCAGACTTCATGAAATGATCGGGCGCCTTGTGCTGAAGAATGACTGTCAGCGTATGGAAGCCCTTTTTGGTGAAGAGGTTTTTGATATCGCCATTCGCGATGTGGCGTTCTTCTTCAGCTCGCTTGGCTATGAAAGCGAGAATGATGAGGCATTCCATCATCTATGCCGCGGAAGTGATGAAGAGGCTTTGCAGGCGCTGACACTCGTTGGTGCCGAGGGCATTCTGGCTTTTGTCAGTGCTGTTGATGAAAAACTTGAGCCGCTTGTTCGCCTTCGCTTTTCCAATGAAATCAACGAGAAACTGAGCGCTCGCTTGCAGGTTATGCGAGCAGAGCAGCAAGAGCATTTTGTCCAGTATTTGCGTCGGAGATTGCCAGAATGGCGAGCATTTATAGACTGAAAGAGCTGGGCGCAAACCTGACGCCGGGCACTCATATCATCAAGGAAGCCGAGTTCACTAGTGTTGAAACGGCTGAGCAGATCATCGCAAATGCGCAGCGCAAGGCAGAAGAAATTCTGAAGGATGCGACGCGCGTTTATGAAGAGCAGCAAAAGCAGGGGTATGAGGACGGTGTGCGTAAAGCACGGTCCGAAGCTTGTGAGCGTATTCTTGGTGAGCAAGCTGTGCTGGACACACGCTTGCGTGAGATCGAGCATGATATTGTCGGCGTCACAATTACACTGCTGCGCCGTTTGCTGGATGAGTTTGATGATGCGGACCGCGTGCGCCTGATGGCGCGCAGCATGCTGAAATCGCTGCGTGCTGAAAAGCGTGTGCGGCTGCATGTTGCGCCTGAGATGTACGCCAGGGCGATGGCTATGACCCGTTCCATCACGGATGGTTTCAAGCAGATCGAGTTTCTTGAAATCGTTGAGGACGGAGACTTGCAGGGCGCTCACATTGTGCTTGATGCACCCGTTGGCCGGGTTGATGGCAACTTACAAGTCCGGCTGGAAGAAATTGAAGAGATTCTGCGCAGAACGTCAGCTCCTCAAATGCCCTCCATGCGATCTTTGGAGGGGGAATGACATCTTTCATTGAACCTGCCGAACACGTCGAAGAGCGCCGTAAGCAAATTGAGTCCCGGTTGCCGGGGCTTGGGCGTGCGCTTGTTAAAGCTGCGACAGATGTAGAGCCTTATCCGCTGACTGGCCGGGTGCGCAAAGTGGTGGGTACGCTCATCCATGCGGTGGTGCCGAAAGTGGAGATTGGTGAAATCGCAGAGCTTTACACACGCTCTACGGGTCGCAAGCTCATGGCTGAAGTGGTTGGGTTTCATGATGATGAAGCGCTGCTGGCCCCTATTGGCGAACTTTATGGCGTTGGGCCAGATACAGAGGTTCGTCCGACCGGGCATGTGCAGTCTGTTCCCGTTGGGGAAGGGTTGCTTGGCCGGGTTTTAGATGGCATGGGCAATTTCATTGATAGATTGGACCGGGAGTTTACACCTGCAACGCATTATCCGGTCAATCAGGAACCGCCGGACCCGATGCAGCGCCGGATTATCGACAAACCCTTGCCAATGGGGGTGCGTGCTATTGATGGTATGCTGACCACAGGCGAAGGGCAGCGTATGGGCATTTTTGCCTCTGCTGGTGGCGGTAAGTCTACGCTGATGGCGATGCTTGTGAAGGGTGCTGCCGTTGATGTGACCGTGTTGGCACTGATTGGTGAACGTGGCCGAGAGGTGCGTGAGTTCATTGAGCACGACCTTGGGCCAGAGGGGATGAAGAAGTCCGTTGTGGTTGTTGCTACTTCTGACAAGAGTTCCCTGGAACGCTCAAAAGCGGCGTTTGTGGCGACCTCAATTGCAGAATACTTCCGCGATCAAGGCAAGCGCGTGCTGCTGCTGATGGATTCTGTAACCCGTTTTGCTCGTGCGCAGCGTGAGATTGGTCTTGCTGTTGGCGAGCCTCCGACCCGCCGTGGTTTTCCGCCGTCTGTTTTTGCCACGCTGCCGCGCCTGATGGAGCGTGCGGGGATGAACGACAAAGGCTCGATCACCGCGTTCTATACGGTGCTGATGGAAGGCGATGATATGAATGAGCCGGTTTCTGATGAGACCCGCTCCATTCTGGATGGGCATATTGTGCTGTCGCGTAAGCTGGCAGCGGCCAACCATTATCCTGCCATTGATATTCTGAGTTCCAAAAGCCGTGTGATGACGGCGGTTACCACGCCTGAACATCGTGAAATGTCCGGCAAGGTGAACTCGTTGCTGGCGAAGTATGAGGAAGTTGAGCTTCTGGTGCAGATTGGTGAGTACCAGAAGGGGGCTGATACTGAGGCTGATCTGGCGATTGCCAAGAACAAGCCGATCAAGGAGTTCCTTCAGCAGCGCACAGATGAGTTCAATGGCTTTGATGAGGCCTTGGGCAAATTGAAGAGCACTGTTGCGTGATCAACCAAATCAAAAAACTTCATCTCGTCAAAACACTTAAGGAGCAGAAAGCTCAAAGGACGCTCAATGCTGAGCTGGAGAAAGTTCGGCGTGCCAAAGAGCAGTTGGAGCACAAGCGGCAAGTTGCGGCAGATGAACGTGCCGCGCTGCCAGCCAAGCAGGATGCGCTTTATCTGGAGATCATCAAAAAGGTCATTTCAACGGATGATCTCGATAAAGTGAAAGAGCAGGCACAGATCCTTGAAAATGCGGTCAAAAAGCTGGAGGACGCAGCGGAACGCGCGGCCTATGTTTATGATCGTGCGCTTAAAAATGCGGATGCTGCCCGCCTTGAGTATCAAAAAGCACTTCGCATCAAAGATAAGTATGGAAAGGTTGCGGATGATCTTCGGGTTGAGACTAATGCCTTAATGGAGGCTGCGGAGGAGCAGGAGATCGAGGAGCAGTTTTCCGGGCGAAGGCAAGTGGAATTATGAAAGTTTCTCAGGGTTCGCAGCCACTTGAGCAGCAGCAAAATCTTGAAAATATACGTGGTAAGCAACCTCGTGAGCATGGCAAAACGTCTGGCAAGCAGCAGGGCAACAAATTTTCCGAGGGGTTGAACCGGCAGGATGTCAGCTTGTTTCAGGAACAGTTGCGCAGCGCCGAAGGCAAGTCTGTTCCAGTTCATGGAAAGGGTGCTTTTCAGGAGGAGGGCGAAGGTTCCGAGCAAGGGCAGACTGACCCGCTTGACTTGAGCCATGCCCGGTTGCTGGCCGCGTCTGATCCCGCTGAAGCCCGCAGTATTTCCGTTTCCAATCCGTCCGAGCTGTTCAGCTCCGTGCGTCAGGCGAGTACTGAGGCGCGTGTCGATAAGGCGATGAGTGCGATTGCGAACCAGATTGAACAGGCTATGCGCACAGAGGCCATGGCAGACAAAAGTGATGGACGCGTCTTGAGCCTGACCCTTGATGCCAACCGGTTTGGCCTTGCGGGACTGAAAGTTATGACAACACAAGGCGGTCTGGCTGTTGTGCTGGAGCGCGTGAGTGGTGACCGGGTTGCTGGTGAAGTTCAGGCTGCAGCGCAGGGGCTCATGAGCACTTTGCAGCAGCGGTTTCCTGACCGGAAAATCCGCATTCTTGATCGACTGGAACAGCAGGAGATTGAGAGTGTTGATGCTGGTTCGTCTTCAATGGGAGGTCTGTCCTCCATCTTTGCGGGGAACAGCACGAGCTCATGACATCCTTGAATTACCAATCCAAAACTGACCCGCTGGCCTACTGGAACGCAGCTTTGAGCTACGCGGAGCAGGACATTACGGTTGAGAGCACGCACACGCTGAACTTTCAGGTGAGTGAGGCGCCTTCCGCTTTTGCGCAAGGGAGTGTGTTGCGCAGTGCATCTGGTGCAACAGCTCTGCTGGTGCTTGAGGACTTTCCGTTTGCTGCACAACTGAATGTGCCGCTCGCTTATGCGGATGTTCTTGAGCTGGAAGACGGACTTCGCAATGCTCTGGTTGAAGGCATTGTTTCTAACTTGCGCAATGAATTGCCTGCTGATTTTACGAAGATCCAGAGTGAGCTGCCGTTGCAGGCTGTATCTGCCTTGTTGCCAGCGCGCGAACTGGAGCAACTGAGCTGGTTTGCTGTCCGGTATGGCGAAATTGGCGGTGCTCCTGTGCTGGCCAAAGTTGGTGTGCGGCCTGACGCGCTCTCCGGTTTTCTTGGAGATTTGCCGCTGACCGCGCAGCCTGCGTGGCGCGCGGTGCGTGAACAGTTGAACACCTCCATCTGCCTGACGCTGTGTGAAGCGTCGTTGCCAACCGCTGAGGTTTCCAGTCTGCGCATTGGGGATCTGGTGGTGCTGGATGCGCCTGCGCTGGGGCAACGGATCACCGTGGACGGGCCGCTGAGCCGGCATTATCTGGTGCTGGTTGAGCAGGGATGGGGCTGCGAACGAATTGAGAGTGTGAACGGTATGAGTGAGCTAACCGAAGAAGCGAATGCGGAACAGGTGAGTGATGCTGAGGAAATTGGCTCCATTGATCTGTCGCAGATGACAGTGCCGGTGCGGTTTGAAGTTGATGAGCGCGAGATCTCTATTGCCGAGCTGGAAAGCTGGGCGGCGGGATCGTTGGTGAACATTGATGTGCCTGCGCTCAATGAAGAGACACCGGTTTATGTGCGAGCTGCGGGCAAGCGCATTGCCAAGGGGCATCTGGTGCAGATTGATGAGCGGGTCGCACTGCGCATTTCCAAAACTGACCGGGGCACCGGCCTTTAAAGCTGCTTTCGGTCACGCCAAAGCCTAACATAACCAGAGGTGCCCAAAGGCGCCCAATCTGAGATTTGCTGATGACGTCTGATCCATTCTCGCTCATATTAGTGCTTGTGGTTGTGGCCCTTGTTCCATTTCTGGCCATTGTCGCCACATCCTTTATCAAGCTTTCGGTGGTGCTGCTGCTGGTGCGTAACGCGCTTGGCGTGCAGCAGATTCCACCTAATATGGCGTTGAATGCGCTGGCTATCATTTTGTCCGGCTACATCATGCTGCCGGTCTTTTTGCAGACATTTGAGATCGTAGAGCAAGGAAACCTCTCCATCACCACAGTGGAGGAGATGAAGACCACCTTTGTTGCTGCCAAGGGGCCGCTTGAAGATTTTCTCGCCAAGCACGCGGACAGCAAGGAAAAGGCGTTCTTCCTTGAGGCGTCCCGCCAGTTGTGGCCTGCTGATATTTCCGCAAGCATGACAGAGGACAGCATCGCAATTCTGCTGCCGGCCTATACCGTTTCGCAGTTACGTGAGGCGTTTGAGATCGGGTTCCTGCTGTATCTGCCGTTCCTTGCGATTGACCTTGTTGTTTCCAACATCCTGCTTGCCATGGGCATGATGATGGTGTCGCCGCTGACGATTTCCCTGCCGTTTAAACTGTTCCTGTTTGTGGCCGTGGATGGGTGGTCGCGTTTGATCCTCGGTCTCATCAAGACCTACGTTTAGCCGGAAATGTGAGAGGAGTAGCTTATGTCCCCTGAAGACGCCGTCTACCGCATTTCCGAGGCGATGATCCTTGTGATGATGCTGTCTTTGCCGCCAATCATTGTTGCCTCGCTTGTCGGCCTTGCTGTGTCGCTGTTGCAGGCTTTGACGCAGATGCAGGAGCAGACAATCCAGTTTGGGGTCAAGCTGATCGCCGTGGCGCTGACGCTGTTCATGATGTCCAGCTTCCTTGGCTCGGAGACCATTGGCTTTACGCAGGCTTTGTTTGATGATTTTCCGACCTTGGTCAGGTAACGCCAATGAACCTGCTTGCGGAGATCACCACAGTCCATCGTGATGCATTTCTTGTTTTGTTGCTGACGTTTCCGCGTATTTTTGCGGTGTTTGCAACATCACAGATCTTCAATGCCACGTTGATGTCGCGCATGGCGCGCAATGTGGTTGTGATGGTGATTGCGATCCCGCTGTACCCCTATAACCTGCAGTATGTAGACGGGTTTTCGCCAACCGGATCGATGTTTGTTGTCTACTTCTTCAAGGAGTATGCCATCGGGTTTCTGATTGGCTATACGATCTCTTGTCTGCTTTGGGCTGTGCAGTCCGCTGGGACATTGATTGACAACCAGCGCGGTGCTGCGGTTGCCTCCAGTATTGATCCGATGTTGGGGAACGAGAGCTCGCCCGTCGGGGATTTGTTCTCCCGTGCGTTCATTCTCTATCTCTTCCTGACGCCAGGGTTCTTCTTCATCCTGACACTGGTTTATAACTCCTACATGATCTTTCCGGTGACAGAGTTTATTCCTGTTCTGCCAGAGGATTTCCCGGAGCTGATCCTGTCGATCTTCGACAATGCGATGCGCCTGATGTTTGTTATGGCTGCACCATTGGTGATCCTGATGTTCCTTGCAGAGTTTGCACTGGCGATTATCAGCCGGTTTGATCCGCAAATTCAGGTGTTCATTCTTGCCATGCCGATCAAGAGTGGCGTGGCCGTCATTCTGTTGACGTTCTATCTGTCATTCCTGCTGCCAGAAGCAGCAGAGCACCAGATTGAGCTGAAGTTGTTTACGGACGAGATCTTCGGGATCTTTGAAAAAGGCAAGGATATCTATCAGGATCAAAAGCTTGAGGTCCGTCCATGAGTGGGCAGAGTGCTGGCGAAAAAACCGAACTTCCCACCCCCAAACGAGAGCGTGAATCTCGTGAAAAAGGGCAGGTGGCCAAGAGTACCGAGGTGACGACCACCATCTCGCTGTTTGCGGTGATTGCTTATCTCTGGTTTGCGTGGGACCGCAATTTCTCCAAGCTGGTTGGCCTGATGGATGACATGGCCAGTCTGGCGACACGGCGAGACTTTTCTTCCTCCGCCGGAGAAGGGGTGTTTGGTGTTTTTTCGACCTTTATGGACATTGTGCTGCCGCTGATTGGTGTTGCCATTGCGGCGGGCATCTTTGGCAACTTCGTGCAGTTTGGCTTTCTCTGGGCCGTTGACAGCATCATGCCCAAGCTGAGCAAGATCAGTCTGGCTGAAGGGTTCAAGCGCATCTTTTCCATGAAGCAGGTGGTGCAGGTTCTCAAATCCATCCTGAAAATCGCCTTGCTCAGCACCATGCTCTACTTCACAGTGAAGTACGCAATTGGCGCTTACATCAACTCGCTCTCCTGCGGCATTCCCTGCATTGCTAATATCAGTGGTGCGATTATGAAACTGATCCTCGGGATTTCATTTCTGGCCTTTGTTGGCGTGGCGATCCTTGATTTTATGTTTCAGAAGCACACCCACATCAAGAGCCTGAAGATGACGAAGGAAGAGGTGAAGCGGGAACATAAGGAGTCCGAGGGCAGTCCTGAAATTAAAGGGCAGCGTAAGCGGATTTCTCAGGAAATTCTCATGAGCGACAACCTTGAGAATACCCGCAAAGCCAGTGCTGTTGTAGTAAACCCGATGCACTACGCGGTTGCCATTTCCTATCGCCCGGATGAGGTTGCTGTACCATTGGTGGTTGCCAAGGGGCTTGATCTGACTGCGCTTAAGATGCGTACAGAAGCTGAGGCGGCAGGTGTGCCGATTTTTGCCAATGTGAAGCTTGCCCGTATGTTGCATGCGGAAGTGGAGATAGAAGAGCTCATTCCGCAAGACATGTTTGCAGCTGTTGCCGAAATTCTTGTCTGGATCGATAAGAACAAAGACATTCTTTACAACGGCCCGCTTGAACGCGGTGTGATCGATCTTGAGCATGAGAAGAAGAGCGGTGATGAGCCGCTGAACTAAAGCAGTTCGCATTTAAGCTGAAACACCTGAACTGCTTTAGTCTTTGTTTTTACGTATCTTTATCCGAAAACCGGTCTCCACTTTTCGGAGATACACTGTCGTTTCATCAATGTTCCGAGAAGCGCCCTAAGTCCTACATTTCCTGGTCTTTCTGTCTTGAATAATCCAGCTTGCAGTTGTGTGAGAATCGTGCTTCATTTGTAATTGTATTGTAATGCAATTGTAATTCAAGTGAGGGCAAGATGTTTTATAGGCTCAATAAGCGGGACGTGGTCTCGGGTTTCATCACCAGTTTGTCAGTTTTGGTTTTCTTGTTTTTTGTGCAAGCCTCTCTTGCGCAATCGCCGCATCAAAAGGGTGGTCCCATCAGTGAGCCGCTTGGTGAACTGAATATGCAGATTTGGCGGGTTCCGGTTGAGTTGGAAGACGGCAGTAGGACGATCACTTTGGATGCGACCACCTTTAAACCTGATGGGAAAGGGCCTTTTCCTCTGGCGGTCTTTACTCATGGGGCGGCTCGGAGTGCTCCTCGTGAAGGCCCTTATGATTTCCGTCCTGACGCTGCAATCAGGTGGTTTCTTGCGCGAGGATATGCAGTTGCTGTTGTTATTCGCAGAGGCTACGGACGTTCAGAGGGGCAGCGTTCTGTTGTTGAGGATGGGGATTCAGACGGTTTCATAAAGGTCCTTGAGGAGCGCGTTCATGATATCAATAGTTCAGTGCGTTACTTTCAGGATCAGCCGTTTGTGGTTGCTGATCATATTGTCCTTCTCGGAATTTCTGCAGGTGGGAACAGCGTATTAGCTGCTTCTCGGAAGGCTCCAAATGGTGTTCGCGGTGTCATCGCTTTCGCACCGGGGGCAGTGGCAATAGATGATTATAGTGCGCGGGATTTAGAACAGGCAGAACAAGGTTTCAGGATGTTTGGGGCTGGGACAACGCTACCAACACTCTGGATTTATACGGAAAATGATGAGTTCTATAGCCCGAAGTTAGCCAAGTTCTTTTTTAAGGCCTACACATCAGAAAGTGATGCAAAGCAAGAGCTTGCCATTTTACCGCTTGAGGGTGAGAATGGTCATGATCTCTTTCTGAGGGACGAGGGTCCTAAAGTCTGGGGCCCGGTTGTTGCGCCGTTTCTTGAGCGGTTGAGGCCTTAAAGCAGTTCGCATTTAAATTGAAATACCTGAACTGCTTTAGTCTTTGTTTTTGCGTATCTTTATCCGAAAACCGGTTTCCACTTTTCGGAGATACGCTGTCGTTTGTCGCGTTTGCATCAAAAACTTATTCCCCCAGGTTCCGCCAGCCCTAAGATTATCTCGTGTCCACGTACACGGGCAGCTGGCGGAGCGACCGTCAGCTCCCCGTGGGCTGGGCGGGGCTACCGGGAGACATAACGCATCCTCCGGCGGGTCCGTTGAAACACCCCTTGAAAGTCTTTAGTGCAGGGACCAAGCGGAAGCTGGTCACCCGATGGGCGTCTACACTGGCAGCTGCAGCTGTCAGGGACAAGTCAAACTGTCCTTTACAGCAACTGCCCAAAGAGGTGAGTTTCGAAGCAAAGCCTTGTGTTTTGTGAGGCCTCACGTTGATGGGTAGGCACCTGCTCCCAATGCCTTTCGGTGGAGACCTTGTTTCATACAAAAACGCCCGGGCAAGGCGACAGCCAATGCCGAAGAAACTAATTTAATACCTAGCGCAGGCACTGCCTGCTCGCCTTGCCTCTCCCGTATCTCGGGACCCTAAATTCCACCACTGCATGGAAGGCCATGCGGTGCCATTGGTGTTTGTATGGCGGGTTGCTGAGACTTGGGTTGGATTAGTACAAAAATGGATGCTCCACCTTCATGTGAATTTAAAGTGTCCCCGCGAGACTTGGTGGGTAACTTTTCGGAGAATAAGAATGGGTGTTGAGCACGAAAAATGGGCGACTGATGTTTTGAAACACATTGGTGTTAACCCGGAAATCCCAGCTCAGGTAATTGATGAAGAGCCTGTTGGGACTGGTGATCAACCAGACGGCAATGAACAGCCAGAGCTGAAAGCCGGTTCTCAGGACCAGGTGGAAGCTGTCGGTCAGGACCACGTTAAGAGCGAGGAAAAGGCTGAGGAAAAAGAACCCGATGGCGTCCACGAGCAGGTTAAAGATGACGTTACGGAGCCTGAAAAAACAGCTGCTCAAGAAAAAGTGGAAGCAGAAGTTCAGGAGCCGTCTAAGCCTGAAGATGTTCCTGCCGTTGATGGTGATGCCTCCAAGCCAGATCTGATCCTGCCGGAAGATGGAAGTTTGAAAGAGGCTGTGGATATCATGGCTATAGCTGAGCGAGAAGTTGGATGCGGGGAAGGGGAAATCAAATTCACCGGCTTCAGTTCTTGCATCGGCGTTACCGTGCGAGACGGCACCAAGGTAAAAGGCGTGCACCTTGCACTGATTAAACCAGACGGAAATCTATTCAACAAAGATGATGCAGCAAAAGTGCTTACGTCTTTAGGGACCTACTCAGAAGCAATGATTTTTGGTCAGATCGTATTCTGGAAAAATCCTGCAAATCAGGTTGCCGATGCCTTTAAGGTTCTGGAGGAGGGACTAAAAGCTGGAGCGACCGAAAAGGATGGTTATAAGGATTTTCAGTTTGATGATGGGGAGTACGGTGCTGAGATCAACGAGGATGATGATTTCTTCCCAACATTTTAAGAACAGGTGGAACCCGATGACCCGAAGTTGGGGCTTCTGATTATGGTTATTCGGGTTCCACCTTACTGCCCGGGCAAAGGGCAGATTTTACGCGGTATTCGGGGATCAGGCTGGTAGGGTGCCAACCTTGCCGCGTAAACTGATTTTTTCTAATGGCTGGATATTGGCGTTTGGTGCCAGTTCCTGGAAGGACAGCACAGCCAGATCGGCATAGTCGCGCTCGATCACTTTTCTGAAAAAGCGGCGAATATCCATTGGGACCAGAATGACCGGGGCGATACCGTTGTGTGCCAAATTATCGCCAATCGCGCTGCGCATGACAGTGATGAGCTGACGGTGTGTATCCGGCGAAAGCGCCAGATAGGATGCGCCGCTGGTTTGTCTGATGGCACCGCGAACTTCATCCTCGATGTCCTTGTCGATGAGGTATGCCGGAATGATGTGCTGGCCTGCAGAGTATTTGTGCGTGATGTAGCGGCTCAATGCCATGCGGATATGTTCCGTCAACATGAGCGGATCTTTTTCCTTCTGGCCCCATTCGACGATGGCCTGCAGGATTGTGCGCATGTCACGGATGGATATGTCCTCTCGCACCAGACGCTTGAGAACATCGGCTAATGAGATGAGAGGGACGGCGCGGTTTACTTCGCGCACCAGCTCGTCAAAGTCGCCTTCCATGTGCTTGAGCAGGAACATGCATTCCTGAATGCCGAGGAATTCTGCGGCGTGCTGTTTGAGCACATGAGCCAGATGCAAACTGAGCATGCCGGTGAGTGTCAGGGTTTGGATGCCAGCGCGGGTTGCTTGTTCAAAGTGTCGGTTGTTTACCCAGAAGGACGGGGTGTTTGGCAGGAAACTGTCGCCTTCCTCATAAGGAATGTTGAACATAGCGAGGTTTGGCGGTGTTTCGCGGGCAATGAAATAGCCGGAGCGCGCTGCGCCACGGGCAACAGGGACTTCGTTGACGAGGATACGGTACTCGCCTTCCGGCAGGCTTTCGTTGAGGCGCAGTTTGATGCCGGGGAAGGGGACGCCGAGATCGAAATAGAGCGCTTTGCGCACCTTTGCGACTTCTCTGTCGAGCTTCTTCGGGTTGAGTGTGGACCTGACTGAGGACGAGATATCGACAATGAGTGGAACCGTGATTGTAATGGCCAGATCCTGGGCGGCTTCCACCTCGGTCGCCATGTCCTCGTCGGGCATCATCATAGCTTCGCCTTCAGGCGCTATGGCGGGCGCAAAGGCTGAGAGTTGCTGCGAATCCTTTCTAGCGGACTGAGATTTCGTCTTTCGCATGGAGAAGAAAGAAACAGAGCCGAAGATTGCTGCAAGGAGCAGGAAGATGAAAGTTGGGAAGCCAGGAATAAGCGCGAAGCCGACCATGATTGTCGCTGCAATCATGAGGGCCCTTGGTTCACTGTTCAACTGTTTGGCAATGTCAGATCCAAGGTCGCTGGAATCTTCTGTGCTTACACGGGTGACCATGAAACCAGCTGTGATGGAGATGAACAGAGCCGGGATCTGAGCAACCAGACCATCACCAATGGTCAAAATGGTGTAACGATCCAAAGCATCAACAGCGCTCATGCCATGCTGGGAGGTGCCGATGATGACGCCGCCAATGATGTTAACCGCGGTGATGATCAGGCCTGCAATTGCATCGCCCTTTACGAACTTCATCGCACCGTCCATGGAACCGTAAAGCTGGCTTTCTTTTTCCAGCTTGGTGCGGCGGCGCTTGGCTTCATCCAGTTCGATCTGGCCAGCACGCATGTCGGAGTCGATCGACATCTGCTTGCCGGGCATCGCATCAAGGGAGAAACGGGCGGAGACTTCTGCCACGCGTTCGGAGCCCTTGGTGATCACCAAAAAGTTTACGATGGTCAGAATCAGGAAGATAACGATACCGACGACCAGATTGCCCTGAACCACGAAGTTGCCGAAGGTGTCGATGATTTCACCGGCATCGGCTTTAAGCAGGATCAGACGGGTCGTCGTGATAGACAGAGACAAGCGAAAAAGAGTCGTCAGAAGCAAGATAGACGGAAAGGCTGAGAGGGCTACAACATCTTTCAGGTAGAGCGCAGCCATCAGCAGGATCGCCGCAAGGCTCAGGTTGATTGCAATGAGCGTATCCACGAGAACCGTCGGCAACGGAAGGATCATCATGAATACGATTGCGATCAAAAGAAATGCCAGGAGAACATCATTTCTCCCTGACAACATTTGAAAGATTTTTTGCACGTCCTGCTCCTGATTTCAGCCTGCTCTTGCTTTCAGGCCAATTCACCTTTCGCTTCTAACAATTGGAAAAAGCCACAGGTGTGCCGCAGCAAACACTTGAGTAAAAATTTCAAAGAAGATTTGGAGTTATCCTTGCTCGTAAACGCTTATCAGGCGGGTAAAATGATTTCGCCGGCGTTTTCCGTCAGGGAGATCTGCGGTCCGGGTGTGGTCTCAATCATGAGATTGAGTTTGCCAGCTTCGCTCAAGAAGTCTTTGAGCGTGGTGTAGAGTTTGTTTCTATCCAGATTGTTGGTGTACTCGGTTTTGATCAATGCGAGATCACCGTCCTTCTCAACAAGGCCAACACGATAATTGTTTTCCACCTGTTGTTCCCCTGAGTAGCGTAGGGCGTTAAGATAAGTATCCCTTCGGGCTTCTGGCGCAGGGCTCCCTAAAATGGTGGAGATATGAAGGATATTATTGTCTTCATCACTTTCCAGGATGATCAGGAAATCTTCCAGTAGAACAGTCCAGGTTTTGGCTTCTGCGTACTCTGATATCTCCAAGGCTTCCAGAAGCGGTCCGACTTCAACCATCAAGTCGTGAATGATTTTGAAGTTGCCCATTCAGCTGTCCCTAACTCTACTGATTTAACTGGGATATTCTGTAGGGGCGGTATCAAGGGCGTGTTGTGCTGTTTGATACAAAGTACAATCAACTGAAGAATAAATTTGCAGACTGCATGCAATGTTTGTTGGGAGCAGCTTTCGGTGAAGTTTTCAAACAGATGACACGATGCTGTATTCGTCTGCGAAATTGCTTAAGTCACTATGCGGAATTGGGTTTTACTTATTTCTTGACAATATAGTCTGATGAATATCTCATTACCGTAATAAAATAATAATGAAAATCATTTTGGGGGAGGGGTTGTTTTGTCTAAAGGTGTTTTTTGGAAATCTAGTCTAGCCGCACTTCTGCTTTCTGGCAGTGTTCTCTCTGCGGAAGCTGAGGTAATCAAGATCGGATATATTGATCCGCTATCAGGCCCGTTCGGGAGTACGGGCGATGCTGGAGTGAAGCACTTCCGGTATGCTGCTGATGAAATCAATGCGGCTGGTGGCATGGGCGGCATGCAGGTGGAAGTGGTTGCTTTTGATAATAAAATCAATCCGAAAGAGAGCCTCGTACAGCTGCAGAAGGCGATTGATCAGGGTGTTCGCTTTATCGTACAGGGGAACGGGTCGAGCGTTGCAAATGCTTTGACCGATGCGATAGCCAAGCACAACAAGCGTAATCCGGGAGAAGAGGTGCTTTTCCTTAACTATGCGGCGGTTGATCCGGCGCTGACCAACAAGAAATGCAACTACTGGCATTTCCGGTTTGATGCGCATGTAGACATGAAAATGGCGGGTCTGACTGACTGGTTGCGGGATCAGAAAGACATCAAAACGGCTTATATTCTTGCACAGGATTACTCCTATGGCCGGGCGTTTACGGCTGCTGCAAAGTCCATGATTGAGGAGAAGCGTCCGGACATCAAGATTGTTGGTGCGGAGCTTCATCCTATTGGCAAGGTTAAAGATTTTACACCATACGTGCAGAAAATGATGAGTGCGAAAGCGGATGTTGTGTTCACCGGAAACTGGGGAACAGACATGACGCTGCTTGTGAAAGCGGCGAATGCCTCCGGTCATACGGTGCCGTATCTGACGTTCTATGGCGGCGGTCTGGGGGCTCCGACTGCGATGGGGCAGAGTGCTGTTGGCCTGGTGAAACAGATCACTGAGTTCCATGAGAATATTGAGGCCTCTGAAAAGCAGATGGCTCGGGTGGATGATTTTGAGAAAACCAATAGTCTCGATTACTATTACGAGCGGGTTTTCACCTTGATGAATATGCTTGATAAGGCTGTTGATGCGGTCGGGTCCGTGGATGTGCCCAAGGTTGCGGTTGAGCTGGAAGGCATGACCTATGAGACGCCTTATGGGGAGGTTACCATGCGGGCGGATGACCATCAGCTGATGCAACCGCTTTATATCTCAACGTTTTCTGAGGGCGTGGCCCGTGATGTGGAGAATACCGGCTTCGGGTTTAAAACAGATATCACCATTCCGGCAGCGGCGACTGAAACTCCGACGACGTGCAGGATGCGTCGTCCTTCCTAACAATCTTACTTGAACAATGGCATGCTCGGGCAATCGGGCCTGAGCATGCTCTTTTCTTTTGAGGGATGTTATGGAGACGGTTGTTTTTGCTCTGCTCAACGGGCTGATCTATGGTTTGTTGCTGTTCATGCTGTCCAGCGGATTGACGTTGATTTTCAGTATGATGGGCGTTCTCAATATGGCTCATGCCAGCTTTTACATGCTGGGCGCCTATTTTGCATTTACGCTTGGCCAGCATACCGGCTTTTGGTTTGCGTTATTTCTGGCGCCGATTTGCGTTGGAGCGGCTGGTGCCTGCGTTGAAAAGTGGGGCCTGCGCAAAGTGCATGCCAGGGGGCATGTGGCCGAGCTGCTGTTCACGTTTGGTCTGGCCTATGTGATTGAGGAGCTGGTGAAGATTGTCTGGGGCAAGTTTGCGGTTGCCTATGAGATTCCGCCAGAGCTTAATTATTCACTCTTTGAACTGTTCGGCTCTCAATATCCAGCTTACCGGATTTTCATGCTGGCTGTGTCCATCGCCATGCTGGCGGGACTTTGGTACCTGCTCAAGAGAACACGGATCGGGTTGATCATTCAGGCATCGCTGACGCATCCGCATATGGTGTCTCATCTGGGGCATAACGTACCGCGGATTTTCATGCTGGTGTTTGCTGCGGGGTGCGCGCTGGCAGGTCTGGCCGGGGTGATTGGCGGCAACTATCTGGTGACTGAGCCGTCCATGGCGTTTTCCATTGGGCCTATTGTCTTCGTGGTTGTTGTTGTCGGCGGCATGGGCAGTTTGGAAGGGGCGTTTATTGCCAGTTTGCTGATTGGCTTTCTTCAGACCTTTGCCATTTCAATTGATAGCAGTTTTGCAGAGATCTTTTCGTTTGCCGGATTAAGCGCTGATGGCGATATCGGACGTATTACGATTGCGTCTTTGGCTCCCATGTTGCCGTTCCTTCTTCTGGTGCTGATGTTGATGCTGCGTCCCCGTGGTCTGATGGGGGAGCGTGAGTTTTGACCGACTACAGTCTTGACCGGGTGCCTGATCTGGCACCGAGTGCACGCTACAAGTTTGCGACGCGGGTTCTGCCGCTTTTGCTGCTTGCCTTAATCCTGCTAAGTATTCCACTGTTTGAGCCATCCAGAACATGGCTGTCGCTGTTCAATGCCATCGGCATCAATATGGTTTTTGCGCTGTCCTACAACATGTTGTTAGGGCAGGCGGGTATGCTTTCCTTTGGTCATGCTGTTTATTTTGGCCTTGGCGGGTATGCAGCCATGCATGGGATGAATGCGATTGAGAATGCCAGTTATGATGGGGGGCTCTGGGCAGCCTTTCCCATGTTTGCATTGCCTTTGGTGGGCTTTGCTGGAGGAGCGCTGGCGGGAGCTGTGATTGGTTGGCCGTCCTGCCGGAGGGCGGGTGTGCCGTTTGCCATGATTTCGCTTGGCATTGCTGAGCTTGTTGCTGCTGCCGGTTTCATGTTTATCAGTGTCTTCGGTGGCGAGGAAGGCATCACTGGCGATCGCATGAATGGTGTTGAGCTGTTCGGGTTGTCTCTTGGGCCTTTGGGTGAAGTGTACTGGTTTATCGCGTTCTGGACCTTTCTTGGGGTTGCGCTGATGTATGCATTCACCCGCACGCCACTTGGCAAGTTGGCGCAGGCGGTGCGGGATAATCCGGAGCGCGTGCAGTTTGTAGGCTACAACCCTAACCGTGTTAGATATCTGGTGTTTATTGCTGCTGGCGGTTTCGCCGGACTGGCGGGCGGTATGTCTGCGGTGAACTATGAGATCTTTACGCCAGAAAGCCTGAGCGTGATCCCGTCGGGTCTGGTATTGTTAATGGCGTTCATTGGTGGTGCTCGCTACTTTGCAGGCCCTATTCTTGGCGCTGTGGTGTTGACTTACATGCAGTCCAATCTCTCAGATTATTCAGAGGCATGGCTGCTTTATCTGGGTCTTTTGTTTATCGGGATGATCTTATTTGCGCCGGGCGGACTTGCTGGTTTGCTTTTGAGCGGGACGACTGCCTTAAGGCAATCACTGAGTGGCAAGGGGCTTGTGCGGGCTGGGGTGTTTGCTATTTCGGCCCTGCTGTCTGCAGCTGGCGTCATTGTGCTGGTTGAGTTGGCTGTGCGGCATTCTAATGGGTTTGGAGAGGCTTTTGAACCGTTTGGTTTCCATCTTGCACCTGACCAGATGATGCCATGGGCAGTTGGTTTGGTGCTTGCTGGTGTTGGCATGGGTTCGCTCAAAGTGCTTTCCAGGCAGGGAGGTATGGGCTCATGAGCGCTCCTGCTTTACAGCTGAGGGACCTGCGCAAAAACTTTGGTCCGGCGAAGATCATTGAAGGGGTTTCGCTGGACATTGCCCGAGGTGAACGGCATGCGATTATCGGTCCCAATGGAGCTGGCAAGTCCACGCTGTTCAATCTTATCTCCGGTCTGTTTCCGCCAAGTTCGGGAACAATAAGTTTGGCTGGGCAGCAGATCTCGGGCCTGAAACCTCACCAGATTAACCGGCTTGGATTGTCGCGTAGTTTTCAAGTCTCCAACATCTTCGCCAATATGTCGGTACGTGAGAATGTACGTTGCGGGGTGTTGTGGTCGCTTGGGTATGGGCACAGTTTCTGGCGGAATATTGGTAACCTTAAGGAGGTGCAGCGCAAGACTGCCGAGGTGTTGGAGAAGGTGGGGCTGACGGATAGAGCCGATGTGCCTGCTGTGCTGCTGACCTATGCGGATCAACGCACGCTGGAGATTGCTATCACCATTGCAGGTGGGGCAGATGTGATTTTGCTGGATGAGCCGACGGCTGGCATGAGTCACTCAGAAACTGACAGGGCGATCAAACTCATCGAGATGGCAACGGAAGGTAAGACGCTCTTGATCGTGGAGCATGACATGGGTGTTGTGTTTGGGCTTTCTGACCGAATTTCGGTGCTTGTTTATGGCGAGATCATCGCAACAGGGACGCCAGAGGAAATTCGCGGCAGTGCGCGGGTGCGAGAGGCTTATCTTGGAGATGAGACAGATTTTGCGGAGATGAGCGCATGAGTGGAACTGCTGGAGGTGAAATGCTGAAGGTCCGAGATCTGCATGCGTTTTATGGCAAGAGCCATGTGCTGCGCGGCGTGAATATGGATGTGCCCAAGGGCAGTGTGACGGCGCTGCTGGGACGTAATGGAGTGGGGCGTTCCACCACGGCCAAGGCGATTATGGGAGAGGTGGCACCCAAAGGAGATATCTGGTTCAAGGGTGAGACTATCTCTGGCCTGCCGAGCCATAGCATTGCGTGTAAGGGGCTTGGGTATGTGCCGGAGAACCGGGATGTCTTCCCCCTGATGAGTGTGCGGGATAATCTTCTGCTTGGTATCAAGGACATGCGGAAACCAGGCAGGTGGAGCATTGAGCAGATGCTTGACATGTTCCCTAATCTCAAATCTCGCGCTGATACGGCAGCTGGTGTGCTTTCTGGCGGGGAAAAGCAGATGCTCACCATCTGCCGGACGCTGATGGGAGATCCTGACCTGATCATTATTGACGAACCGACTGAAGGGCTTGCACCTAAAATTGTGTCTCAGGTTGGCGAGCTGATTGCAGAGATTGCGCGAGCTGGTGTTTCTATTTTGCTCGTTGAGCAGAAGCTTTCCATTGCCCTGAAGATCGCCCAGCAGGTTTATGTGATGGGGCATGGGGAGATTGTTTATCATGGGACACCGGAGGAGTTCCGTGAGCGCGATGACATCCGAAGAGAATGGCTGGAGGTATGAGCGGCATTTGTCTTGGAGAATTGCCGCTGGATGCCGTGCTGGTGTTCTTTGAGGTGGATGATGTGTGTTAGGCAAGGGATGTAAATGATTGGGGTGGGGTTTTAGTGTTGAGCGGACATGAAGAAAAAGACCGGCGGTTTGCGACAACGCTGGCGCGAGGGCTGCAGGTTTTACGGGCATTCCGGGCTTCTGATGATGGGCTGGGCAACCAGGAAATCTCTCAGCGTACCGGCATTCCGAAGTCCACTGTTTCCCGCTTAACTTTCACTCTTCAGCAGCTTGGCTATCTCAGCCATGCGCGTCGTCATGACCGGTATCGTTTTGGTCCCGCTGCTCTGGCGCTGGGAAATATTGCCAGTGCCTCTGTTTCCTTCATTGAAGCGGCGAACCCAATGATGCAGCAGCTTGCTGATGAGACGGGTACATTGGCTTTGTTGGCTGTGCTTGATGAAAACAAGATGCTGTTGACTAAGACGTGGCGACCACAGGGAGCACCTGCTATCTGGTTGGAAGTGGGACATCGCATTCCGATCACTGGTTCGTCCTCTGGTCATGCTTATCTGGCAAGCGTAACAGACCATGAGTTTGCTCAGGTTTGCGAGCGTATTCAGGGACGGGATGAGAGCATCGGTGCAGAGGCTTTGCAGGCTGCGAGAAATGCGGGTTACTCGCAGTTGTTGGCACAAGGTTTTATCATTGTTGATGAAGACAAGCGTTATGCTGAGAACATCAATGCGGTCTCAACTGGATTCCGGTCTCATGATTTTGGCGAACCGGTTGCAATCAGCTGCGGGGCGACGCCAGACATGCTGAGCTATGAGCGCATGCAGAATGAGGTTGGGCCTAAATTGCGGGACCGAGTGAAAGAGCTGGAACGCGCACTGGGCTTGCCCTCGGTTCTGATCAACCGCGGCTAACGTATTTCAGGAACTTGCAGCACGAGGAAATGGCTTAGGTCGAGGTAGTTTCTTACTGTAAATTCTGCATAGTGGAATTATAAATTACATATTGAAATAATATGGGTGCGCGATACTCTGATCTCATGATGGAGATGAGGTGGGGCATGTGTTCCACGTCCTCCCGACAGTTATGTCCAGTGAAGCAGGGAGGGCGGCATATGGACTTGAACTATTCAGCTGATGAGTTGGCGTTTCGTGACGAAGTACGATCGATTTTGAAAGAGAACCTTTCGCAGACGCTCTCAGAAAAAGTCAGATTGGGAAAACGGCTTTCCAAAGCGGATCATGAAGAGTGGCATGCCACGCTGAACAGGCAAGGGTGGCTGGCGATCAACTGGCCGGAGGAGTATGGTGGGACTGGCTGGAATGCAGTCTATCGGCATATCTTTGAGGAAGAGCTTTGCCTTGCCCATGCGCCGCGTACGATCCCTTTCGGGCTTTCCATGCTGGCACCCGTGCTTTTGAAGTTTGGAAGCAAGGTGCAAAAGGATCACTTTTTGCCACGTATTCTGGATGGCACGGACTGGTGGTGTCAGGGGTATTCCGAGCCGCAGGCGGGGTCCGATCTTGCTTCCCTGAAAACTCGTGCTGTGCGTGATGGTGAGCACTATGTTGTCAACGGTCAGAAAACCTGGACTACACTGGGACAGCATGCGGATTGGATCTTCTGCCTTGTGCGTACGGATCCGGAGGTCAAGGCGCAGGAAGGCATTTCGTTTCTGTTGATTGATATGAAGACACCGGGTGTCACAGTTCGGCCCATTACGCTGATTGATGGTGGGCAGGAAGTGAATGAGGTGTTTTTTGAGGATGTGCGGGTGCCGGTCGCCAACCTTGTTGGGGACGAGAACAAGGGCTGGACCTACGCCAAATATCTGTTGACCCATGAGCGTACCAACATTGCAGGTGTGGGCTTTTCGACGGCAGCTCTTGTTCATTTGAAGGATGTTTGTGCCAAGCAGATGTCTGGCGGCAAACCTTTGCTGGACAATCCTTATTTTGCTGCAAGGGTTGCACAAATCGAGATTGATCTGATGGCTATGGCAACAACGAACCTGCGCATGATTGCCAAAGCGGCTGCGGGGCAGGCTCCGGGAGCGGAGAGTTCCATGCTGAAGATTAAGGGGACGGAGATCCGGCAGGCGATCAATGATCTGACGCGGCGAGCGGTTGGGCGCTATGCCATGCCGTTTGTGTCTGAGGCGTTGGACAGCGGTGCAAATGCTCAGGGTGTTGGACCGGATTATGCTGCTGCTGCGAGCCCGAGCTACTTCAACAACCGCAAACTTTCCATCTTTGGCGGGTCTAACGAGATCCAGCGCAACATCATCAGCAAAGCCATCCTCGGCCTTTAGGAGCGTTCCATGGATTTCAATCATAGTGAAGAACGTCGGATGCTTCAGGACACGCTGCATCGCTACCTGTCAGATAACTACGATGCAAAACAACGGGCTATCTCTGTTGGACATGTACAGGGTTGTTCGGACAAAATCTGGAGTGACTTTGCCGAGCTGGGCGTGATCGGGGCGCTGTTTACGGAAGAGCACGGGGGCTTTGGAGGTGGTGGCTTTGATATTGCGGTTGTGTTTGAGGAGCTGGGGCGGTTTGCCTGTGTGGAGCCTTTGATGGCCTCTGGCGTTATGGCTGGGCGATTGCTGAGCGAGCTTGGGTCTGAGGAGCAGAAGGCGCTGATCGGGGATGTGATCAGAGGGCAGCTCAAGATCGTTCCTGCCTTGGAAGAGCCTCAGTCGCGCTATGACCTGGACGCGGTGGAGACAACTGCGGAGCCGGTTGAAGGTGGCTATCGGCTCAATGGGACGAAGTCTGTTGTGATTGGCGGGCCAAGTGCGGACAAGCTGATTGTGAGTGCTCGTGATGCTGAAGGGCTGCAACTGTTTCTGGTTGATGCCGATGCTTCGGGCATGGAGCGGTATTCTTACCCTAATCTGGATGGCTATCACGCCAGCGATATTGCATTGGTGAATGCGGTGGTTCCAGCCTCTGCTTGTCTTGGAACTTCGAAGGCCGTTCTTCCTGCTTTGGACGCAGCTCGGGCAGCAGGTGTGGTTGCACTGTGCGCCGAGGCTGTTGGAGCGATGGAAGCCGCGAAGGATTTGACAGCTGAGTATTTGCGCGTGCGGACGCAGTTTGGTCGGGCGCTGGGCAAGTTTCAGGCGCTTCAGCACCGGATGTCTACTGTCTTGATCGAGATTGAACAGGCCCGCTCTGCGCTTATTAATGTGGCAGGGCACCTGTCTGCGGAACCTTCCCTGATAGACAAGCATGTGAGTGCTGCTAAGAACCTGATTGGACGTGTGGCGCAGCTGGTGTGCGAAGAAACCATTCAGTTGCATGGCGGTATTGGTATGACTGAGGAATATGCTCTGGGACATTATGCCAAGCGTTTGATGATGATGGATCACCAGCTTGGCGATGTAGACTACCACCTGGAACGTTTTGTTGGAGCTATGCAGAGGGAAGCTGCGCGAGAGGCAATGTCATGAAGCGTGCCTCACTTGTCAGCGTTGAGCGCAAGGCGGATCGTCTTATTGTCACCAATTGCAACTCCTCACGCCGTAACGCTCTTTCTCCGGAGTACTATGATGGGTTGTCACAGGCTCTGGATCTGGCCAATCAGGAGGCAGAGATACGCTCTGTCATTTTGATGGGAGAGGGTGGGTACTTCTGCGCTGGCGGTGATTTGAACACACTGGTCAAACGCCGTGAGATGACGATGTCTGAGCGGAAAGATAATATTGAAAAGCTCCATAATCTGATGAGGCAGGTGAAAGGCTGTTCGAAGCCGGTGATTGCGGCAGTTGATGGAGGAGCAGCGGGGGCTGGGGTGTCTTTGGCTCTGGCTTGTGACTTCCTGGTGGCGGAGCGGCAGGCTCAGTTTACGCTGGCTTATGTGAAGGTTGGACTGACGCCGGATGGTGGGGCTACCGCTTCATTGTCCAGGCTTATTCCCCGTCAACTGGTCTTAGAGATGTGTTTGCTGGGACAACCTGTTTCGGCTGAACGGCTGCATCAGTTGGGTGTAGTGAACGTGATTTGTGACAGGCCAACTCTGGTTGAAGCCCATCTGCTGGCGGACCGCATTGCGCAAGGTCCGGCGGGTGCGCAAGGGGCGATCAAACGATTGGTGGAAGCCTCAGCTGATAACAGCTTTGACACTCAGATGGATATGGAACGAGATAGTATGGCAGAGGCTTTAGGCAGCGACGAAGCGCAGGAGGGGATTAATGCGTTCTTGGAACGCCGGTCTCCAAATTATGCGTAGGGCGTGGCGTCTAGATCAGGTGAAGCCTCAGCAAGACAGCTGGGGTGATGCGTTTTGACGAAGCCGGTCAGTCACTTGAGAAACCTGGGCCCGAAGACTGAGTATATGCTGTCTGAAGTTGATGTTTGCAGTGAAGATGATCTGCGTGAGCTTGGATCTGTGCAAGCTTATCAGCGTTTGAAGTTTCGGTTTGGTCGTGGCGTGTCCATCCTCGCGCTTTATGCCATGGAGGCCTGCCTTCGGGATTGTGACTGGCGGGTTCTTTCAGCTGAAGACAAGAAAGAACTGAAAGCAAACGCAGAGCTGGCAAGCTGAGCAGTTGGAGAAAAATGCCTTGAAGCAGGTGTTCCGCTTCAAGGCAAAGTAAGCCCATTCTTATCTCATGATTTGAGGTAACCATATTGCCAGCTCAGGGAAGATGGCAAGAATGACAATCAGGGCAAGTGTGCAGAGGATGTAAGGCAAAGCGGCCCATGCTACGTTGCCGATGGTTGTTCCTTTGGGGCTGACGCCCACCATCACAAACAGCAGCAGGCCGAATGGCGGCGTTGCGAGGCTCAGTTCCAACGCAAGCAGCATGACAACGCCAAACCAGACCTGATCAAACCCATAGAGACTGACCAGTGGCATGAAGACTGGCAATGTGAGCATCATGATGGAGAGTTGATCCATGAACATGCCGAGGAACACCAGTGTCAGGAACAAAATGGCCAGCATAGTGTAGGCGTTCAAGTCAAAGCTGGAAGACCACATGATCAGGCCGGAAGATGCACCGGAGAATGCCAATATCTGTGAGAAGGTGGTGGAGCCGATGATGATGGTCAACATGAGCGTTGAAACGATCAGCGCCCCTTTGAGTGACTTGGTTATCGCTTCAATGGTGAGTTTTCGATAGAGCGCAGCAAGGAAGGCCACGGCAAGGACGCCGAAGGCAGCTGACTCGGATGGTGTTGCCCAGCCAAGCAGGATCAGGCCAACAACGGCAAAGATGACCAACCCCATAGGGAGAACATCAAACGTCACGGCTTTGATCATCTCCGGCACCGATGCTTTGACATCTGGGTGGCCGGGTGCAGAGGCAGGATCCAATGTGATCTGGGTGCGGATGACGAGAATGAACATCAGAGCCAGCAAAAGACCGGGGATCATGCCCGCGATAAGGAGTGCGCCTACATCAATGCGTCCGATTGAGCCCAGCAAGACAGCAAGAGACGAGGGCGGAATGATCATGGCAAGACCGCCAGTGGCCACAATCGGCCCCATGATCATGTGTGGCTTGTATCCCCGCTTGACCATGTCCGGCATCAAGGTTGAGCCAAGCATGGCGGTGTTGGCCATGGAGGAGCCGGAGAGTGTGGCGAAGACTGTTCCGCCGACCACTGTCATGTAGGAGAGACGGCCTTTGATGCCGCCGAAACATTTGTCGAGCGCATCGAACACGCGCATGGCAAGGCCGGTGTGAAACAGGAGTTCGCCCATGACCAGAAACAGCGGTACGGGCACTAGTGAGAAGTTGGTGATGGATGTGGTGGAGTTGGCTATCAGCTGATCAATACCATTCAACCCGCCCATAAAGTAGAGCGTGCCCAGTAAATTGATCGTCAAAAAAGCGACAGCAACAGGCATGCCGATGGCCATCAGTGCCAGAATGGTAGTGAACATTGCGACCAGAGAAAGGTGCCAGTCCATGGGTTTGGTCCTTTTCTGAGGTGTTAGTGCTGCGCACTTTCGCCGGAGTATATATTTCCGCGAATGAGCAGTCTGAAGAACTCAAGTGCCATTAATCCGAAGCCTGCTGCGAGGAAGGCGTAGAGAACCCATGAGGGAATGGCGATTGAACGGATGTCATAGGTGCCGCGTTCCCACATTTGCGCTGTGAGTAGCGTGGCACGCCAGCTTAGAGCTGCGAGGATTGCAGCTGAAATGATGAGTACGATGCGCCCTAAGGCTGTTCTCATGACTGGCGGCAGGAAATTGGTGAAGGATGTGATTGCGATGTGGCCACCCTGACGCACCAACCAGGGAGCTCCGGCCATGGTGGCAAACAGCAGAGCGTATTCAATCAGGGCTGTAGTGGCCTGTATGGGGTGTTGGCCGGTGTTTCGCAGGATCACGTTTATTACGATGGCAAAGGTCATGAAGACGAATGACAGCGCACCAGTCACCGCAAGGCCTGTGATAAGGCCGGAGTAAAGTTTTGGAAGAGACATGGGTTCTCTCAATAAGGGAGAAAGGGGCAGGTGCCCCTTCCATGTTTAACGCTGGTAGTAGGCTTTCTTCAGCTCGTCATAGAGAGGCGAGTTGCTGGCTTTCATTCGGCTCCAAACAGCCTCATAGGCTTTGTCCAGATAATCATTAGCAGCCTGACCTTCGAGGCGGACAATAGTCATGCCGTCTTCCTGCACCTTGGTGTCGGTTGCTGCGATGATTGCTTGGAAGTTGTCGTAGGATTTCTGCTCATACTCGATCGCTGCATCCTGAAGGATCTTTTGCGCTTCCGGGCTCAGGCTTTCCCATTTGGATGGGCTCATAACGATGGACAGGTCCGTTTGTAAGAAACCGGGATCAACACGGTATTTCAGGAACTTGTCCCATGAGAGATCCTGAATGGCGACAATTGGCCAGCCTGCGCCGTCAAACACGCTACGTTCCAGTCCGGTGTAAATATCCGGGACCGGTGCAGAAACTGGAATCGCATCCAGCGCTTCGAAGAAGCTTTTGTAAACAGGAGAGGTGCGCAAGCGCTTGCCTGTTAGGTCGACACTTCCATCCGCTTTCTTTTGCGGTTCGTTGAGCGTGTAAATGTGGAACTTGATACCGGAATCAATATGGGCCATCAGCTTGACGCCGAGCCGGTCCTGAAAGGCCTTCTCCATCAGGGCGAAGCCGCCGTTCTTGCGGCCTTCTGCTGCTGTTATGGTTGATCCGAGCCAGGCATCTGCTTCTGGCATGGAGCCGAGATGGTATCCGGCTGGGCCATAATGGATGTCTACGATGCCACGCTCAACTGCGGCGATCTGCTGGTTGGAAGGGAAGACTTCCGGCCCGCCGATATGCTGGATTTGCACGATGCCTTTGCCGCGTTCATTGACCAGATCCACATAGCCCAGAAAGGACTGGGTGAAGGCGAGTGGTTTTGGAAAAGCTGAAACTGCTTTGAGAATTTCTTCTGCCTGCGCAGAGCCGGCAAACAAGATGGATGGAAGTGCAGCACCCATCACAACAGATGCAAATGCACGTTTTAAAGATTTGAATTTCATAGATCCCTCCCAGATTGCGCCGGTGGTTCCGTCCGTTTGGCGCAATTGTCTGAGGGCTCTCGTCAATACTGGATTCAATTGCTCTGATGAGCTCAGTCTAACGCTGATTTTCCCCTATGAATCTAGAGTGGTTTGTCAGTATGCAAAATCGCTCTTAACACGTCTTTTTATATGAAATGCGCTCTGTAACCTATTGCTTGAGCCCCTAATAATAGATGGAGGGTACATACAAACACATATATATTCAAGCTTAGAATGATTAAGTTATAGTGTTTTATCTATGCATTTGCATATATAGTGGTGTCTTGTTGCGACAGGGCGCTATGGATGCCGGCGGTGGCATAGGCTACGAGCAATGTTTTCATTTCAGCAATGCCGGAGGTGTGATCTTCTTCTGCCATTGCATCAACACGCCAGGCTGAGGTGCATAGAGCGATTTGTGAAGAGATGGAAAAGACGAAGGTTGCGGAGACTTTTCTAAGGTTGGCAGTGGGGTAGAGCTTGGCGATTTCTGAAAGAAATACTTTTGCTGTTGGGTCAAAACAAGCCTGAGAGATAGCGCTCCAGCGTTCTTCTGCAGAGACCATGGCGACCAGACGTGCGTAGGCGAGCCAGCCGGGGCCGCTGTTTTCAGCTTTGTCCAGATAAGGGTAGAAGAAACTCTCCAGAATACCCTTCAATGTCATGACTTCTTCTGAAGCCTTCAGCTGTTCCAGCGCATCAAGGCGGAGACGAGCGAGTTCTTCGGCGCGGCGTTCGACCGTTTTAAAGAACAGGTCTTCCTTCGTGCCGAAGTGGTGGTTTACGAGGCCCAGTTTTACCCCTGCTTTTTGGGCGATATCTCTTATGGACGCAGCGTCATAACTGCGAAAGGCAAACAGGTGTTCTGCTGCGTCGAGAATCTTCTGCCGCGTCTCCAAAGAGCTTTTTGAAGGGGCTCTTTGTCTTTGTTTTTCCTGCGAAATCTTCTTAATCATAAAAAGAGCTTGCCTTATTTTGTACGACTGTTCAATCTAATTGTGGTTCTGAGGGGGGACGAACAGTGAATATTTCAAAGGAGAGCTATGCCTTAATTGGGGCAGGGCCGATGGGGCTCGCCACGGCCAAGACACTTATTGAGCAGGGAATAGATTTTCAGGGTTTTGAGCTGCACAGCGATGTGGGTGGGCTTTGGGATATTGATGGGCCGAAGTCGACCATGTACGAATCCGCGCATCTGATTTCATCCAAGAAAATGACCGAGTTTACAGATTTTCCGATGGATGATCACATTGCTGAGTATCCCGGTCACCGCGAACTAAAGACCTACTTTCAGGAGTTTGCCGAAAAGTTCGATTTGAAGCGGCACTATCGTTTTGGAGCAGAAGTGACCTGCATCGCGCCGTTGGGAGGTGATGGTGAGGGGTGGACGGTTAGCTGGAGAGATCAGGACGGAGATCATTCAGCTGAGTTTGCCGGAGTGCTAATTGCAAATGGCACGCTTTCTGAGCCCAACATGCCAGAGTTTGCGGGAGAGTTTTCTGGCGACCTCATTCATTCGTGCCACTACAAGAGTGCGCGGCAGTTTGCTGGTAAGCGGGTGCTGATTGTCGGGGCGGGCAATTCAGGCTGCGACATAGCGGTGGATGCGATCCATCATGGGGTACAGTGCGACATATCTATGCGTCGCGGCTATTACTTTGTTCCCAAGTATGTTTTCGGGAAACCGGCAGACACGATGGGTGGGGCGGTGAAGTTGCCGCTCTGGCTGAAGCGGCGAGTGGATCAAACATTGCTGAAATGGTTTGTTGGTGATCCGCAGGCCTATGGGTTTCCCAAACCAGACTACGAGCTTTATGAGAGCCATCCGGTGGTGAACTCGCTTATTCTCTATCATGCCGGTCACGGGGATGTTGGTATTCGGGCCGACATCAAGGAACTGGATGGGCATACGGTTCGGTTTCGTGATGGTGAAGAGGCTGAGTATGATCTCATCGTCACCGCGACTGGCTATAAACTGCATTATCCCTTTATCGACAAAGAGCTTTTGAACTGGCAGGACGATGCACCGCATCTGTTTTTGAACTGCATGCATCCAGAACGGAATGATCTGTTTGTAATGGGCATGATTGAGGCAATCGGTCTGGGTTGGCAGGGGCGCCATGATCAGGCGGAACTGGTTGCGCGTTATCTGAGAGGCCTCAAGGACGGAAGTAGGACAGCTGAGGCAATCAAAGCTGAGAAAGCCAACGGATTTGAACGTGAGACAGGGGGGATGAACTACCTCAAGCTGGCGCGGATGGCCTACTACGTGGACAAACAGAGTTATCGCTCCGCACTGAACAAGCGCACACAGGCGTTGAAGAGGGAAATGGCATGAGTGACATTGACCTTGTTGTTCTCAACTTCAGTTCTGGTTCGCTGACCTTGCTCAACGGTATTTTGGGTGTTGTGATGTTCTCAATCGCGCTGGACCTGTGTCCTGCGGATTTTAAGCGATTGACACTGTCGCCAAAGCCTGTGGTGATTGGGCTGTGCTCTCAATTTCTGGTCTTGCCGAGCCTCACATTTCTGCTTGTTCTGATCGTTCAGCCCCGACCTTCGATTGCTTTGGGGCTTATTCTGGTGGCGGCGTGTCCGGGTGGTAATATCTCAAACTTCATCACTCATCGTGCAGGAGGTAATGCAGCGCTATCGGTTTCCATGACGGCTTTTGCTACGGTCGGAGCAATTGTTGCGACACCCTTTAATATCGCATTTTGGGGTAGTCTTTACGGCCCGACACGCGCGATATTGCAAGAGACGCATATCGATAGGCTGTCAGTTGCAATTACTGTTTGCTTCATGTTGGTGTTGCCATTGTTCCTTGGCATCATGCTCAACCGCATCAAGCCACAGCTGGCTGCTAAAATCCGGCAGCCACTGCGCATGGCGTCCATGGGGATTTTCATCGGCTTCATCTTCTTCGCGCTGTTTGCCAACTGGTCGTTTTTTCTTGCCTATGTGGGTGCTGTTGCCTCTCTCGTAATTGTCCATAATGGGCTGGCTTTAGCGACGGGGTATACTCTGGCGAGCGTTGCTGGTGTGTCTGCTTATGACCGGCGGGCAATTACGATTGAAACTGGCATCCAAAATTCCGGTCTGGGGCTGGTGTTGATCTTCGGCTTTTTTGGTGGGCTTGGCGGCATGTCTGTTGTGGCGGCTGCCTGGGGGATTTGGCATGCGATCAGCGGACTGGTGCTTGCCAGTTTTATGGCGCGCAAAGCAGTCAAGCTTCCCGCGGAGGCGACGTCATGACCAAGCTTCTTATTACCGGTGCTGCCGGAGGTGTCGGACACGCATTTCTGCGGCAGTTGGCGGGCACGGAGCTGGAGGTTGTGGCGACTGATATTCGTGAGCCGAGTGGCCTCCCAGCAAATGCCCGTTTCAAAACGCTGGATGTGACTACAGACAGGGTGTCAGCACTGATTGAGGACGAGCGGCCTGATGTGATTGTGCATCTGGCTTCCATCGTCACACCTTCTGCGGGTTCTACACGGGATATTGAGTATCTGGTTGATGTTGTTGGCACTCAGTCGGTGATTGATGCTGCGATCAAAGCAGGTGTGAAGCGCCTTGTCGTCACATCATCCGGGGCAGCCTATGGGTATCATGCAGACAATCCTGTGCCATTGCATGAGGATGATCATATTCGCGGCAATAAAGAGTTCGCGTACTCCTTCCATAAGCGCTTGGTTGAAACTGCTTTGGCTCATGCTCGTGCGGAGGCACCGCAACTGGAGCAGATTGTGTTGCGGGTTGGGACGGTTCTTGGAACGGGCATGAACAATCAGATTACCGCGTTGTTCCATAAGCCGAGGCTGCTTGGGGTCGCCGGATCGGACAGTGCGTTCGTGTTTATCTGGACGGAAGATCTTGCGCGCATTCTATTTTTGGCTGCGACAGAAGCTCCTGAGGGGATTTACAACGTGGCGGGTGATGGAGCGTTGTCAATGCAGCGGTTGGGGCAAATGCTCAATAAGCCTGTTCTCAAGTTGCCGTCCTGGTTGTTGAAATTTGTTTTAGGTGTGGCGAAACCACTGCGGCTTTCCCGGTATGGACCGGAGCAGGTTCGGTTTTTGCAATACCGTCCTGTGCTGGCCAATGAGCGGTTGAAATCAGTGTTTGGCTATACTCCGGAAAAGACAAGTGCAGAAGTGTTTGAACACTGGCGAGCATCTGTGGGGCTTTGATGAAAACAGCGGTTATTACAGGCGGTGCTGGTGGCTTAGGGCAGGCACTTGCAACCCGGTTGCAGCGCGAGAGCTGGCATACGGTTCTGCTTGATTTACCCGGTCCGGCACTGGAGGGGCTGCCACAAAATGAGCGACAGAGCATTTATGCCTGCGACTTAACGGATGGGGGTGCGGTTGAGCAGGTTGCTCAGCAGGTTTTGGCTCGGCACAACAGCATTGATCTGGTGGTTTACAATGCAGGCATTACGCATATCGGATTGTTTGCGGACATGGACCTGACAGCGCATCGCAAAGTGCTGGATGTGAATTACTTCGGAGCGGTGCATACGGCGCGGGCATTTTTGAAAGCGGTGCGGGCCTCCAGTGGATGCCATCTGGCGATCTCGTCAGTTGCAGGATTCTCGCCACTAATTAAACGGACAGCTTATGCGGCCAGCAAGCATGCGCTGGAGGGTTTTTTCGGCTCGTTGCGGTCTGAAGAAAAATCTTATGGCGTTCATACATTGATTGCAGCGCCTTCGTTTGTGGCAACCAATGTTGGACGCTCGGAGACACAAGAGAACGGTTTGGCCCGTCCGGGATCGTCAACAGATGGCGTTGATTATATGAGCGCGGAGCGGGCGGCGGACATCATCTACAAGGCGTATGTGCGTAAGACGGAGATGAAACCGGTTGGCCGTGTTGCCAGTCTGGCGTGGTGGCTCAACCGGTTGTCACCCAAAGCCTATCAATTGCTGATGGAGCGCAACATCAAGGAGACTTCTTAGTCTTGATGCAATGTCAGACCTTCTTGGCATAGGTCTGACATTCAAAACCGGTTATGGTGGTTGCAAACACGTCGTACTCAGCTTTCCGGCTGATGCCGTACAGGCGATGAAACTCTGCTGTGCTCATCTGCTTTGCTGTTTCGCTTTGCGACCATGCTTGGATCGCTGTCTCCCAGTTGCCTGTCAGGTGGTCATATTGGGTGAGATCCGCTTCCGGTGTGATCGGAGTGCCAGGGGTGCTCTGGTTTTCTAATCCTTGATGAATGCCTTCAAGGATAGCGGAGACGACCAGGTATGGGTTGGCATCAGCGCCAGAGACGCGATGCTCCAATCTTGCACCTTTGCCATGTGTGGCTGGTACGCGGATCGCTGCAGCGCGATGATCATAACCCCAACAACAAGTGATTGGGGCATAAGAGCCCGGCTGCAGGCGGCGGTAGGAATTGGCATGTGGGGCAAACAGAACTTGCATGTCCAGCATGGTGTCCAACAGGCCACCTATAGCATTGCTCAAGGTTGGGTTTGCTTCTTCGGCGGTGCCGCTGAAAACATTGGTACCTTCTGCATCGAGCAAGCTGGTGTGTAGGTGGAAGCCGCTGCCGGTTTCTTCTGCGTAGGGTTTTGACATGAACGTGACATCCATGCCGTGTTTGCGGGCAATATGGCGGACTACGCGTTTGAACAACAAGCAATGATCGGCTGCTTCGACGGCGCTTGGTACGTGCAGCAGATTGATCTCAAATTGGCCGTGACCGAACTCGGCGATGGTGGTGTCCGCAGGGATATCCTGAATTTTGCAGGCTTGGTTGATCTCCATGAGGATCGGTTCGAACTGAGCCATGATGTCCAGATCATAGATCTGTGAGGCCTCAAGACGCTGGTTGGTGCCGGGAATGTATGGTGGGAGTGGCAAATCGGTTGGGCCGGACTCAATGTCGATAAAGTAGAATTCCAGCTCCGTGGCGACAACAGGTGTCAGGCCCTTACTCTGAAACTTCTTTTCAACGGTTTCAAGAACATACCTTGGGTCCAGCGGGTTTGGTTTCTGATCTTCAATCTCGAAGAGGGTGACAAGGATTTGTGCTGTTGGCACTTTAGCCCACGGCACAGGCTTTAGCGTTCCTGAAACTGGGATGCAGATGCCATCAGGGTCCCCGCGTTCAATAGCAAGGCCGGTTGCTGGGACATCAATGCCCCAGACGTCCAGTGCGACCGTAGACAACGGCAACCGGACACCGCCTTCCGCCAGTTTGTGTAGCATTTCTGCCGGAAGCCATTTGCCTCGGAGCGGGCCACAAAAGCCAGCATAGAGGACCTCGATCTTTTCGAGGTCTGGGTGTTGTTTCAGGAAGGCATCGGCTTCAAGTCGAAACTGTTCCAATTGCGGCTGTACTGCTGTCAGGGTGGGCATGCGAACTCTTCTGGTCGTGATCTGATGTGTTGTTTTATCTGGTGTTCTGATTGAACTGGCTGGCATAGATGCAAAGTAAATCCAAAGCTAAAGTGGCCCCGGCCAGCGCTGTAATTTCTGCGTGGTCGTAGGCAGGTGCGACCTCTACAAGGTCCATGCCTTTCAGGTTTATGCCAGCGAGGCCACGCAGGATCTCCCGTGTCTCTCCGGTATTCAGGCCGCCAACGACAGGTGTTCCTGTTCCTGGTGCAAAAGCAGGGTCGAGGCAATCGATGTCGAAGCTGATGTAGCAGGCACTTTTTCCAACCACGTTATGAATGCGTTCAATCGTTGCCTCTGCCCCGTTATTACGGACCCAGTCCGCCGTAATTGTGGTGAGGCCCTGTGTGTTCTCGTTGTTGGTTCTGATACCAACTTGTATCGATGTCTGCGGGTTGATGAGACCATCTTTTACCGCTCTATAGAACATGGTGCCATGGTCAATACGGTTGGAATTGTCTGTCCATGTGTCGCTGTGTGCATCAAACTGGATGAGGGAGAGTGGCCCGTGTTTTTGGGCGTGCGCTTTGAGCATAGGGTAAGTGCAGAAATGATCTCCGCCGAGCATGAGTGTTGCTGTACCCGCGTCCAGAATGGCAGAGGCCTGCTGCTCCAGCTCGTCTGGGACGCTCATGGGGTAACCGGGATCGAAGATGAAGTCACCATAATCTGCGACTGCCAAACGGTCGAACGGGTCAAATGACCAACCCCATGCATGGTCCCAAGCCAGAATGGAGGAGGCTTGTCTGATGGCTCTTGGGCCGAAGCGGCAACCCGGCCTGTTGCTGACTGAGGTGTCAAAGGGGATGCCACAGACGGCGACATCTATCCCTTTAAGGTCCTTGGTGAATTTGCGGCGCATAAAGCTGAGTGCTCCAGCATAGCTGGATTCAGCTATGGTCCCGTAAGGGGTGGAGCGAGTGTAGGCCAGATCACCTTGCGAGTATTCATCCAGCGAGGATGGGTGTTTTGTATCAGACACGTGTACTTCCTCGATCAGATTGAGCTTATCGCCAGTCGTTCTTCTTTCATGCGCTTGACCTGTGCCTGTTTTGTGACCAGCGAAGCAGTGACCACGCCAACGGCAACAACAGCGATGAGAATGGATGACAGGGCATTGATTTCAGGTGAAACGCCAATGCGGACTTGAGAATAGATCTTCATGGGCAGGGTAGTCGCGCCCGGGCCTGAAGCAAAGGAAGCAATGACCAGATCATCCAGCGAGAGTGTGAAGGCCAGCAGCCATGCTGCCAAAATTGCGGGAAATATGATGGGCAGCGTTACCTGCATGAAGGCGGAAAAACGGGTGCATCCAAGATCAAGCGCAGCTTCTTCCAAACTGCGCTCAAAGGTCACCAAGCGGGCAGAGACGACAACGGCGGCGTAGCACATAGAGAACGTGATATGCGCCAGTGTGACTGTCCAGAAGCCTCGGGTGAAATCCAGTGAGACGAATAGCAAGAGTAGTGATAGCCCCGTGATGACCTCAGGCATGACCATTGGCGCGTAGATCATGCCAGTGAAAAGCGTTTTGCCATGGAATGGGCCAGCGCGATTGAGCACAAGTGCGGCCATGGTGCCGAGCACAGTCGCGACAGATGCTGAGATGAAACCAACACGGAGTGTGACCCATGCGGCATTGATGAAACTCTCATTGAAGAAGACTGATTGATACCACTTGGTGGAGAAGCCAGCCCAAACGGTGACCAATCTAGATTCGTTGAAAGAGTAGATCATCAGCAGGATGATCGGCAGGTAGAGGAATGCAAAGCCGAGTGTGAGCGTTGTTGTGTTGAACCAATTGAAGCGGGTCATTGGCTGGCCTCCGCTTGTTTTTCCTGCTGTTTCTGGAACAGGATGATGGGTAGGATCAACATAAGCAGCAGCAGAATTGCGACGGCGGATGCGACTGGCCAGTCTCTGTTGGAGAAGAACTCCACCCAGAGCGTTTTGCCGATCATGATAGTACTGGACCCACCCAGAATGTCTGGAATGACAAACTCACCGACAGCAGGGATAAAGACTAGGAAACAGCCTGCCCAAACTCCTGATAATGACAGGGGTAGGGTAATGACCCAAAAGGCTTTGAGGGGCGAACACCCCAGATCCGTTGCAGCTTCCAGCAGTGAGATATCGAGCTTTTCCAGAACTGCGTAGAGTGGCAAGACCATGAAAGGCAGGTAGGAATAAACGATGCCAATATAGATGGCAGTGTCGGTGTTGAGGATCATCAAGGGTTCGTCAATGATGCCTGTCCAGAGCAGGAAGTAGTTGAGGAAGCCTTCTTTTTTGAGAATGCCGATCCATGCATAAACGCGGATGAGGAAGCTGGTCCAGAAGGGCAGGATCACCAGCATCAGGAGGGTTGCACGCCACTCTTTCGGGGTTTTGGCCATGGCATAGGCGATAGGATAGCCGATTGCCAAAGTGAGCAGCGTTGAGATGGATGCGATCCTGAGACTGCTCAGGTATGAGTTCAGGTAGAGTGTATCTTCCGTTAGCCAGACATAGTTCTCCAGATCAAACGCCTGAAGCATGGCGAGCAGACCTTGCCAGCCCTCTGAAATGTCGAAATTCGGAAAGTATGGTGGGCGGGCCAGTATGACATCGGACAAGGAGATCTTCAGTACAATGACGAAAGGCGCGAGGAAGAAGATCAGCAACCAGATATACGGGATTGCTATGAGCAATCTGCGCCCCCAGCCTGAACTGGGACTGGATGCCTCCTGTATTTCTTCTGAGGGGGAGGTGATATCTGCAACTGCCATCGCTCACCTCACGTTTCCAGAAAGACGCCAGCGCCTTTCTCCCAATAGACATAGACGGTGTCCTCCCATGTGATTGGGCGGTCGGCGAGATGTTCTCTGTTGGAGACCTGTGCTTTCAAAATGGAGCCATTTAAGGCTTTGACGTGATAAGTTGAGATGTTGCCAGTGTAGCCGATGTCCCAGACTTCGCCCTTAATGCAGTTGTCAACGTTTGCTGGTTTGTCTTTAGAGATGCGGAGTTTTTCAGGGCGAACTGCGAGCCAGACGGTCGTTCCTGCTTGAGGACGGAGCTTGGTTGAGATCGCCAAAGGAGTTTCACCTTCAGCCCATGCCAGGCTCGCCGTTTCGCCTGTGGTGACGCCAATCTGACCTTCAATGATGTTTACGTCGCCGAGGAAGTCAGCGGAATAGCGGGAGTTTGGATACTCGTAGATTTCAGCTGGTGTCGCGACCTGAACGATTTTGCCGTGGTCCATCACGGCGATGCGGCTCGCGACTGTCATAGCCTCTTCCTGATCATGAGTGACGATGACGAAAGTGAGGCCAAGCTGCTCCTGAATATTCATCAACTCAAATTGGGTTTGCTCGCGCAGCTTCCTGTCCAGCGCACCAAGCGGCTCGTCAAGCAGCAGGAGCTTGGGCTTCTTGGCGAGGGAACGGGCAAGGGCCACGCGTTGTTTTTGGCCGCCGGAGAGTTGGTGTGGCTTGCGCTTGGCGAAAGGTTCCAGCTGGACCAGTGACAGCATTTCTTCAACACGTCGGCGGATCTCGGTCTTGGGTGTCTTTTCTTGCTTAAGGCCGAAGCCGATGTTCTGTTCCACTGTCATATGCGGGAAGAGGGCGTAGGACTGGAACATCATGTTGACGGGCCGCTTGTGCGGCGGAGCTTTTCGTAAGTTGCTCTGGCCGAGCATGATGTTTCCAGCTGTGGGATACTCGAAACCTGCCAGCATGCGCATCATAGTCGTCTTACCGCAACCGGACGGACCGAGAAGGGCGAAGAATTCGCGCTCATAGATGTTGAGCGTTAGGTCCTCTATGGCAGTGAAATCGCCAAATTTCTTTGTAACGTTTTCAAAGCGCACCAAAGGTTCCTGAGCCGGATCTTCCCAAGGTGCGAATTTGCAGACTGGCTGAGTGCTTACCAGAGTTTCCATCGTGGCCCGCTCTACCCTCTGTTGTCGTCCTGCTTCCAAGGAAACATGGGAGGCGCGCGGACAATTTGAGTTGCCCGCTGCTGCCGATGATTATTGGCCTGACTTCACAGCGGTCCAGGCGCGGGTCACAATCCGCTGGATTTTTGGCGCGTAAGGTGTTGTGACGTATAGTTTTTCCATGGTTGCTTCGTCAGGGTATACGGCGGAATCTTCCAGCACTTCCTGATCCAGATGTTCGTGGGAGGCTTTGTTGCCGTTGGCATAGACCACGTAGTTGGAGGCTTTTGCGATGACCTCCGGGCGCATGATGTAATCCAGGAACATATGCGCTTCCTTGGAGTTGGCTGCATCCGTTGGGATTGCCATCTGGTCAAACCACATCAACGCGCCTTCCTTTGGAATGATGTAGTTGATGGTGACACCATTGTCGGCCTCTGCTGCCCTGTCACGCGCCTGAAAGACGTCGCCAGACCAGCCGATGGCTAAGCAGATATCACCGTTCGCGAGTGCGTTGATGTATTCGGAGCTGTGAAACTTCTGAACGTATGGGCGGATGGTTTTGAGGAGTGCTGCGGCTTTCTCAATATCAGCCTTGTTGTGGCTGTCAGGGTCTAGTCCGAGGTGGTTGAGTGCTGCGGGGATAAGCTCTGTTGGAGCGTCCAGCATGTGGATGCCACAGTTCTGAAACTTGGCGAGGATTTCGGGATTGAAGATGATTTCCCAACTGTCGACCGGTTTGCCATCCAAACGCTTTGCGGCGGCCTCTACATTGTACCCGATGCCGGTGGTACCCCATAGGTAGTTTATGGAATAAGCATTGCCCGGGTCATAGATGGACGTCCTGTCGGAGACGAGCGACCACATGTTTTTCAGGTTCGGGAGAGCTTCTTTGTCCAGCTTCTGGAAGACGCCAGCTTGAATTTGGCGGGAGAGGAAGCTGCCTGTTGGAACGACGATGTCGTAACCGGTGGTGCCTGCGAGCAGTTTGGTTTCCAGGACCTCATTTGAATCGAAAACGTCGTAATTGACTTTGATGCCGGTCTCGTCTTCGAAATCTTTCAGAACGCTTTCGTCGATGTAATCAGACCAGTTGTAAACGTTGACAGTACCTTCTGCGTGCGCTGCGCTGGCTGCAAATGCAACCATCATTGCGGTTGCCATTGTGCCCGTCAGTCTGGACTTGAAGTTTGAACTCATTTCATCTTCCCCCCTCAAATTCTTGCACAGCATTGGTGCTGGCTTGTCTGGATCTGGCTGTCTCCGTTGTTCTTAATTGTGTGCATGTTTTGAAAGATGACCACAGAATTCTCAGCTAGGCAATAGTTTGTGATCAAATTATCTTTGCAGCTGGTGCGGGTGCTTCTATAGTTCCTTCATGAGTAAGATGACTTCTAAAAGCGCTGTTCTCCCTGTCGGGATCCCTGTTTACGAGCAGGTTTACCGACAGTTGAGAGAGCGGATTCTGTTTGGTGGCTTTCTTCCAGGCAAGGCTGTGACCCTGCGCGGGTTGGCTGACGAACTGGGTGTGAGTGCGATGCCCGTTCGCGAGGCTGTGCGACGTCTCATTGCAGAAAATGCATTGGAATTACACGGCAATAGGCGCGTTTCTATCCCGGATGTCTGTATTGATATAATCGATGAAATTTGGTCTGCGCGGCGACTTCTGGAAGTTGAACTGGCTTCTAAAGCTCTCGATAATTTGAAAGAGGAAGATATTCTGGTTCTCCAGGACATTGATGATCAGATTGATGTCGCTCTGGAAACAGGTGACGTGGAAGGGTACATGCGCGGAAACTATGAGTTCCATTTTTACCTTTACTCAAAAAGCCATTCCGAAATTCTTATCAAACTTGTCAGAAATCTATGGGTTCAGTTTGGTCCATTTATGCGTCTTGTCTATGGGCGGTCTGGTACTGCGAATCTGGAGGATCAGCATAAACAGGCTTTGGAAGCACTAAAATCGCGTGATCAGAACGCGCTGAATGACGCCTTGGAAGCGGATATCGCACAGGGAATGGGTTTTATCAGAGAGTCCCTCAGTCTTGCGAGAAAAACACGATGATCTGCTGTTTCGTCTGTTGAATTCACAAAGCTAAAGGCACAAATACGGTAGACTGAAAGCAAAGGCAGGCAGTGTTGTTATTGAAGTAAAGATTGACTCTCCTATATTTGTGATCACAAAATAATTGGGAGTTTACTTCTATTGCCCGTTTTGCAGGGCATGCCTCTTTTCGGAAGGACTGACCCCATGGACTATATCGCTAATCTTCCGCCTACCCATGTTTTGCAAGAAAAAGATGCCGCTCATCATCTGCATCCATTTACAGATACCAAGTCCCTGAATGCTAAAGGGACGCGCGTTATCACGCGGGCTGATGGTGTTTATCTTTGGGATTCTGAGGGCAACAAGATTCTGGATGGTATGGCCGGGCTTTGGTGCGTGAACGTGGGGTATGGCCGTCAAGAGATTATCGAAGCGGTTCACCGGCAGATGCAACAACTGCCATATTACAATACGTTTTTTCAGAGTTCTCACCCGCCTGCAATTGCTCTTGCTGAAAGGATCTCCAATCTGGCACCAGATCATCTGGACCATGTGTTCTTTGCAGGTTCGGGTTCTGAAGCCAATGACACTGTCGTGCGTATGGTGCGTCATTACTGGGCTAGTGAAGGCAAGTCGACCAAGAAGACGATTATTTCCCGTCACAATGCTTATCACGGCTCGACCATGGCCGGTGCGAGCTTGGGTGGTATGAGTGCGATGCACGCGCAGGGCGGTCTACCTATTCCTGACATCACCCATATCAACCAACCTTATTGGTATGGTGAAGGCGGAGATATGGATCCTGCCGCGTTTGGGCTGATGCGTGCACGTGAGCTTGAAGCTGAGATTGACCGGCTTGGAGAAGACAATGTAGCGGCCTTTATCGGGGAGCCTATTCAGGGTGCGGGTGGTGTCGTCATTCCGCCGGAAACATATTGGCCCGAGATCCAGCGTATCTGCCGTGAACGCAACATCCTGCTGATTGCTGATGAAGTGATTTGCGGGTTTGGGCGTACGGGTAACTGGTTTGGGTCACAGACTTTCAACTTCAAACCGGATCTGATGCCGATTGCCAAGGGGCTTTCCTCAGGTTATTTGCCGATTGGTGCGGTTGTGGTGAGTGAGAAGGTTGCCAAGGGCTTTATTGAGCATGGCGGTGAATTTTATCATGGTTTCACTTACTCGGCACATCCTGCAGCTTGTGCTGCAGCACTTGCGAACCTTGATATTATTGAAAATGAGCGACTGCCAGAAAAAGTGACGAATGATACAGGGCCGTATCTAGCTGAGAAATGGAAGATTCTTGGCGAGCATCCGTTGGTTGGTGAAGCGCGTATCTGCGGGCTGGTTGGTGCTTTGGAACTTTCGCCTGATAAGGCACGCCGAGCTCGTTTTGAAGCTGAAAAAGGCACTGTTGGAACGATCTGCCGCGATCATTGCTTTGAGAGTGGTTTGGTGATGCGCCATGTTGGCGACAGCATGATCATCTCACCGCCACTTGTGATCTCGCGCAGCGAAGTTGATGAGTTGATTGAGAAGGCGCATCGTGCATTGGACCTGACGGCTGCTGATGTAACTGCTCAAGGCATCAAATAAGTTTTAAGGAGGCTCAGGCTCGATTGAGTTTGCACCATATATTTCAAGAGGATGCATATGGAGATCAACCGGTTGCCGAGAATTTCTGGCACCGTTCGTTCTCTAAGCAAGCGCTTGGTGAGCCGCTTTGTGATGAACAGTCCTGTGAAGTGGCTGTTGTTGGAGGTGGATACACAGGGCTGTCTGCTGCGTTGAAACTTGCGCAGCAGGGTGTCGATGTTGCGGTGCTGGATGCTCAACATATTGGATGGGGGGCTTCTGGTCGCAATGGTGGTTTCTGCTGTCTGGGCGGGACGATTGCAGATGATGCTGACTTGATTGATCGCTATGGGGAAGCGGATGCACGGCGGTACTTTTATGCAGAGCGTGCAGCCATTGATTTGGTTGCAGAGCTGTTGGAGCAGAACTCGATTGATGCCGATGTTGTTTCCAAAGGAGAAACGGTTCTTGCTCACAAAGCTCGGCGCGTTGATCAACTGAAAGATACAGCTGCGGACGTACAAAAGCGCTATGGGATCAGCTGCACCTTTCATGACAAAGATGAACTTGCAGAGCTTGGGATGATGGCCTCAGGGCTTTCTTCTGGGCTGACGATTCCAATCGGGTTTGCGCTGCATCCTTACAAATATGCGCGAGGTCTTGCTGAGACTGTGAAGGCGCAAGGAGGCCGGTTTTATGAACAGACCTCTGTGCTCGGCATTACTCCTGCTGCAGATGGGCAGTATGTCCTGAAAGCAAGAACTGGCCAGTTGCGTGCGCAAAAAGTACTTTTGGCGACCAATGGCTATTCCTCTGAAAATATGCCGGAGTGGATGGCTGGAAAATATCTTCCGGTACAATCTAACATTTTGATGTCGCGCGTTCTTTCTGATGAGGAATTGAAGCGTCAGGGGTGGTTCTCTAATCAGATGGCCTATGACACCCGGACTTTGCTGCATTACTTCCGTCTGCTCCCGGACAATCGGATGCTTTTTGGTATGCGGGGAAGCGTGAGTGCTACACCACATGCGCGAAAGCGTATGCGCACAGCTACACGGCGTGACCTTGAGCGGATGTTTCCTGAATGGGTGAATGTTGAAACGCCAGATTTCTGGTCTGGTCTTGCTTGTTTGACCCATAAACTTGTGCCATTTGCAGGTGCGGTTCCCGATACGCAGGGGCTTTACGCTGCTTTTGGTTATCATGGGAACGGCATTGCTATGGCCACTTATGCCGGGCAGCTGGTGGCAGCTGAGATGCTTGGTGCGGCAACAAAAATGCCTTACCCAAGTTTTATGAAGCAGGCGCCGATAGAGTTTCCTTTCAGGACTATGCGCCGCCACCTGCTTGCTCTCAGCTACACCTGGTTTGAGTTGAAGGACAGATTACTCTGAGGTTTCCTGCATCTCACTCTGCAGTTGGCTAGCGACCATGGAGTAAAGCCTGCCGCTTTGCTTGATGGTGCGTTTCTGGGTTTCAAAATCAACGTGGATCAGGCCAAAGCGCGGGAGATACCCTTCTGCCCATTCGAAGTTGTCCATGAGTGTCCAGCAGAAATACCCTTTTAACGGTATTCCATCTTCAATCGCTCTGGCTGCCTGCTGTAGATGGGACAGAACGTAGGTGCTGCGGTCCCAATCCTGAATGCTTCCATCTGTTTCCAAAGTGTCGGAGAAGGCTGCTCCGTTTTCGGTTATGAAGAGCTGTTTGGGAGCATAGTTGGTGTTTACATACTGCAGAATGTCATAGAGGCACTCAGGATAAACTTCCCAGCCCATCTGGGTGTATTTACCTTTTGGTAGATAGCGTTCGAAGTTGACTGGTGCGAACTCGGTTCCATCCTTGATAATTGATCTGCGGTAGATGTTGATGCCGAGGTAATCCAGAGGCTGCGCAATTTCGTGAAGGTCTGTCTCCTCAATGTAAGGAAGAACAGTCTTGTAGGTCTCAAGCATGTCAGCTGGATATTGACCGTTAAAGATGGCATCCAAATACCAGCGGTTCTGACAGCCTTCAAAACGTCGAGCTGCTTCAAGATCTGCAATGGTATCGCTGGCTGGGGTGACTGGGTTCAAATCCAGAACAATGCCGATTTGGGCGTCAGGTACGTTCCTTCGGATGATTGGAACGGCTCTACCATGGGTGAGGAGGGCGTGGTGACTTGCCGCGAGAGCTGCTTTTGCGCCGCCGCCGAAGCCTGGAGCGTCCTCTTTTAATCCATAGCCCCACCAAGTGAAGGTGAAGAGCTCGTTGAAGGTGGTCCAGTGTTTGATTTTGCTACCTAGTCGTTGCGTGGTGATATCGACGTAATTGATATAGTCGTCGACCAGTCCTCTGCGCAGCCAGCCGTTGCCTTCTTCTTGTAGGGTAAGAGGTAAATCCCAGTGATAGAGCGTTGCGTATGGTGTGATTCCTGCTTTGAGCAGCAAGTCAGTCAGACGCTCATAGAAGGCCAGTCCCTCTTCATTGATTGGGCCACGGCCATTGGGGAGGATGCGCGACCAGCAGATGGAAAAACGGTAGGCCGTGAGACCCAGCTCTTTCATCAAAGCGACGTCTTCTTCCAACCGATGATAGTGATCACAGGCTATGTCGCCGTTGGTGCCGTCTGCGATGTTACCGGGGATGCGGGTGAAATGATCCCATACACTTGGACCGCGACCGCCTTCGTTGACAGCACCTTCAATTTGGTAGGATGCGGTGGCGGCTCCCAGAACCGTGTTTCTTGGGAACTTGATAGAGTTTGCCAGCTGTTGGAGATGCTGCAGTTTACTAGTGTGATTTGCGCTCATAACGTCTCTCAATTGATTTGATTATGCTGGCAGCGCCCAGAGTGAGGACGACATAAAGAATTGCAGCGGAGTTGAATGGGGCAAATGGCAGGAAGCTACTCGCCTGAAACTCTCTCATACGCTGTGTAACGTCGCGAACAGAGAGGATCGACAGCAAAGAGGTATCCTTCAGCATGGCGATGAACTCATTACCAAGTGGCGGGATCACAATGGATAAGGCTTGCGGGAGCACGACAAAGCGAGCGACTTTCCAGCGGCTTAAGCCCAGACTTCTAGCAGCTTCGATTTGCCCTTTGGGGACTGCTAGAATGCCTGCGCGGAAAATCTCGGCCATATAGGCGGAGTAGCCGATGGAAATGGCAACGATGCCGCGGGCCATGTTGGACAGATTGACCATGCCGTCTGATGCGCTTTTGAGGGCCCCGCTGAGAGGCAGACCCACGTAGAGGATGATCACCAACATCGGGATGCCACGGACGGTGTCTATGAAGAACTCTGCCGCAATGGCGAGTGGGTGTTCGGTGCGGTAAACAGAGCAGATCACCAACAATGTGGTGAAAAAGCCAAGTACGCCAAATGTGATCGCCGGATACTTGCTCTCATCCGGCAAGAAGGATGTCTGCCAGATGAGATTTGCATTTGTTGGAACGGCTTCAGTTGGAATGAAAGCTGCCGATACACGTTCGTTCTTTTCAACGGTGAGCAGTGCATGGCTTGGGTCCTTCACACTGCGGATGTCGATACTGGTGTGATCTGCGCCATCATATTCGCCAAAGCGGATCTGGTCGGTGATTGACTGCGGGGTGCCTTTGATGATGGCGACGCGGCCTTCCAAGGTTCCGATCAGGCTGTAGGACTGCTGCGGTTGCAGGGCGAAGACAGCGCAGAGACCGAAGAAGATGAGAGCGGCAACCGCGTAGAAGAGGTTGGTATGCTTCTTCTTTTCCAGACTTTGCAGACCTGCCCAGATGAGACCTAAGACCATTGAGGCAAAGTAGGCAAAGAATGCTGCGCGCAGGGTGACCATCAACCCTGCAGCGAACCCTGCGTGGGCGACAAAGAGTATGTAAAAAGCACCGAGTAAGTTGGTCAGGAGGAGCAGGGGCAGCATGTATCTGCTTATGGAAACAAATGCTTGCTTTGATTTGCTGAGGTAATGAAACAGTAGGATGCTAAGTTAAGCAATCAGGTAAATGAAGGCGGCTTTGGAGAAAATGCCAAGCACTGAGTTTTGAGCTTCTGGTGTGAGCTGGCGTGGTCTGACTGCTTTTTGGATAAGGTCAGATGTGTAGGGATCAACACTGTTGGCGATGACAGAGTCAACAAAGACTGACAGGTCTATGGTGTTGGTTGCGATTAGCACCTGAAGGGCAAAATAGATAATGAATGCAGAGTTTTGGCCAAGTTTGTTGGCTTTGCTTAGCTCGGTACCTTTCAGCAGGGAGTAGGCAAGCCAAAAACCTGTGGTGAAGATGACCAGCAGGCACAGGAAGCCTGCAAACAATGTACCAGCGTTTTCTCCGATGCCGACGATTGCGAAGATCGAGCGCTTGTAGTTGTTGGTTGAGACAAACAGGTAGATTATGAAGGGCATGGCAGCAATGAGGATGACATTGCTGGGCTGCAGTGTTCTTAAGACATTCACGGGATTCCTCCACTCACATCAATGGCTTGATGTGTTCCGTGGATTGCTTCGAAAGACTGGGAGAGCGGGCTGCTCACTTTGAACAGTCCCGCCCGGAGGTTTAGGCATAGCGCCTAAAAGAGATTAGTTCTCAACACCCCAGTATTTGGCAGTGAGGGCATCCCATGTGCCGTCTGCTTTGATTTGCTCGAGGCCTTCGTTGAAGGCGTCAACCATTGGTGAGCCTTTTTGGAAGACGATGCCGAGCGGGTCAGATTCCAGTCCTTTGATCGCGGCTGTCAGTTCGCCAGCAAACTCCTGCTCGTAGGCATGGGCGGAGGTGCCGTCGATGATCACGCCGTCTACGTCAGCGTTCTGAAGGGCGAGAATGGCGGCTGCGAATGTGTCGTAAAGGCGTGTGTTCTCACGTGTAACGAGTTTTTCGGCCAGCTGAGCGTTGGTGGTTCCGGTTTGGGCGGCCAGTGTTTTGCTGCCGCTCTGGAACCCCTCAAGAGATGTGCCTTCGTCTTCTACACGCAGCAGGATAGCCTGGCTGACGACAAGGTAAGGCTCTGAAAAATCCATGGTTTTCTTGCGTTCGTCGGTGATGGACACGCCTGAGACAACGACGTCAAACTCACCTTGGACCAGTGCGGCGAAGATACCGTCCCAAGCGGTTGTTACGAACTCGGCCTTGCAGTTAATTTTCGCGCAGATGGCGTCCATGATATCTACGTCAAAGCCAACGATTTCACCGGTTCTCTCATCAACGGTTTCCATTGGCGGGTAGGTGGTATCGGAGCCAACTTTGAGAACTTTCCCTTCCAGATCAGCGGCTTGTGCGCCTGCGATCATCATGGTGCCAAAAACAGATGCGGCAATAATTTCACGTAACATATTATGCTCTCCTCATAATTTTGCTTGGCTCAGCAGAGCGCTGGGCCGCGTGGGCCTGACACTTATGGTTTCAGGCGGTCGTCCTGCCGTTCGATCAGTTGTGGCATGACCATTCTTTGGAGGTCTTGTGCCGACTCACCCTCTATGCGGCGTATGATGAACTCGCCGAGAGCCTTGCTGGTTTCTTCAATAGGCAGGAAATATGTCGTGATCGGTGGGGTGAAGTATGCACTGACGTTGAGGTCGTCGGTGGCGTTCACAATCGCATCCTTGCCGAACTTTATGCCCAGTTCGTAAAAGGCGGAGAGCACGCCGAGTGCGCTTGCTTCGTTGGCGCAAATGTAGGCGGTTGGCTTTTTGTTGCTATTATACAAAGCTTTAACGGTCGCCTTGCCGAACTCTGGTGTGAGCGGGCCTGTTGCGATGAATTCTGCTTGGACTTCTATCCCCGCGTCTTGCAGGGCGCGGATGTAGCCGCGTTGGCGTTGTTTGGAGTACATCAGCTCGTCTGGTGGGTTGATGGAGACGATGTTTGTGTGACCGAGCTGGATGAGGCGGGTGGTGGCTTTTTGGGACATTTCCTGCGAGTTCGCATCCACATAGGAGTAGGGGGTGAAGTGCTCGCTCATGCCGTAGGTGACGAATGGAAAGTCCTTTTCCAGCATATAGCTGATGCGGGCGTCATCTGGGCGGGTGCCTGAAATGATGATGCCATCGGCTAAACGCTGTTCCACGATATTGCGGATTTCCTGAAAGCTGCTGTCAAAATCATCAACCGGATAGATTGCCGCTCGGTACATAGTGCCGCGCAAGGATCCCATTATACCATTGAGAATGTTGGTGTATTCGACGCCTTCCCATTCATGGCTGCCGGTGGTGGGGGTGGTCATGACGACGGCGACAGAGTAGGTGCGACCGGTGCGCAGGCGGAGGCCGTCGAGATTGCGGACGTAGCCAATTTCCTCGGCGATTTGGCGAACGCGCTGCTTGGTCTTGTCCTTGACTGAAGAGCAATCCTTCAATGCTCTTGAGACGGTACCAACCGAGAGTTCTGCTTTTTGAGCGACGGTTTTGATTGTTGCGCGTGTCACTAAATGAAATCCGACAGATTGGGCTCTTCCAGACTCAGAAAAGCAATAATTGAAACGTTTGTATTTTAGGAATCAAAATTTATTTCTGTCAATAATAGCTGAAAATATAGATTTCTTGGAGTGATCAGTAATTTTATAAATACACAAAGAATACGTTTTATTTTTTGCGTTGCAATGTGCGTTGCTATGTAAAATTTGCGCTGAAAGGGCAGGAAGATGCGTTCATCGGTATTACATTGAGGTGCGCATATGTGCTGCGACTGCAAGTGGTGTTGAGGGAAGATGAAAGCGGGGATAAAAGGGAGAGCTAAGGGGGATAAGGGCCACAGCGTGTGTGACCCTTTTTGTTTGATTTAAGGTGCGCCGCCGATGCGCATGACGGCTGCTGCACCGCACTTGTTACCGTCGTGTAGGCAGGTCTTGATGTCTGCACCGCGGAGCCATGAGCTCAGGAAACCAGCGTTGAAGGCATCTCCGGCGCCTGTTGTGTCGACAACAGGGACGGGGTCTGCAGCAACGGTGATCTCGCCGTCCTTAGTGATGGCGGTTGCGCCTGCCTTACCCTTTTTCACGACTGTGAGTGTCGGGCAGTTGGCTGGCTCTTTCAGGTAGCCCAGATGTTCTGCTTCCATCTCGTTTGGCAGAAACAGATCCACTTGCGCGATGAGGTTCTGAACGTTGCCATTTAAGAGGCAGTTCTGATCCCATGAGCAATCCAGAGAAACTGTCATACCTGCGGCTTTGGCGATCTCCAGAAGTTCTGGAAGTTCCTGCAGCGTTGCCAGCTCTCCAATGTGGAGGTGTCTGGCTTTTGATGTGCTGAACGCGTCCAGCATGTCTCTTGGGACTGCGGTACCGTTGCGCTTTGTCAGGAAAGCGCGGTCTTCCTGACAGCCGATAACGGCTGTTACCTGAGCACCGTTTGTGGTGTTGAATGGCGACAGGCTCAGGTCAACGCCGCTGCGCTGCATCTTGTCTAAAATCGCAGAGCCAAACGGGCCGCCTGGCATGGAGGCCAGAAGGGTCGTTTTATGGCCCAATGCGGAAAGGTTGGCAGCGGTGATGAAACCGCCGCCTCCGGGTTCAACTGCCAGTTCTTCGGCGTAAGTTTCTTCGCCTAGTCTTGGCAGTTCGGTGAGCCCAGTAAAGATGAGGTCGCAATAAACTCGTCCCGCACAGACGATTGCCCCATCGGTTTGTTTTGAGATCACCGGATAGCCTCCCCGGTGTGTGCATCGAACAAGTGAATGGCTTCAGGTGCTGCATGCAGGTTGACCGTCTCGCCAACGGCAGGCGGTGTTCTGCCGGAGGCTTTGGCGATGACTTCCTTTTCGCCCACTTTTACATAGGCGAGGGTGTCTGTGCCGAGTGGCTCGATCACGGAAACTTCGCCGGAAAAGAGGCCTTTGCCTTCCTGAACCAGCAGGGCATCTGGGCGCAGGCCAACGGCGACCTGCTGATTTTCACTGAGCTTGGTGGTTGGCACCTGAACTGAGGTGCCATTGTCCAGAGCGATCGTTTCTCCCTTCACAATGCCATTCAGCATGTTCATGGAAGGGGCGCCGATGAACTGAGCCACAAAGATGTTTGCAGGCTCATAGAAGACTTCGAATGGTGTGCCGACCTGCTGGATGTGACCGTCTTTCATGATCACGATACGGTCTGCCATGGTCATGGCTTCGACCTGATCGTGTGTCACGAAGATGATGGTGTTTCCAACGCGCTGGTGAAGCTTTTTGATCTCCAGTCGCATCTGGGTGCGCAGCTGTGCGTCCAGATTGGATAGAGGCTCGTCAAACAGGAAAGCAGCTGGATCACGCACCATGGCGCGGCCAATGGCGACGCGCTGGCGTTGTCCGCCGGAAAGTTGGTTCGGCTTTCTGTCGAGCAGGCCCGTTAGTTCCAGAATACCGGAGACTTCATCGATGCGCGCGTCTTTCTCGTTCTTGGAGAGTTTGGAGGTGCGCAACCCGAAACCGATGTTCTTTCGCACTGTCATATGCGGATAGATCGCGTAGTTCTGGAAGACCATGGCGATGTTGCGCTCTTTGGGTTCCATGTCGTTGACCACATCACCGCCGATGCGGATGTCGCCTGCGGAAATTTCCTCCAGACCTGCGATCATGCGCAGGGTGGTGGATTTGCCGCAGCCGGACGGGCCAACCAGAACAACGAACTCACCGGATTGAATGTCCAGATTGATGCCATGCAGGACCTGAGTGTCCCCGTAGGACTTAACGAGATTGTTTAGGGATACGGTGGTCAATCGATCACTCCTGCACTAGTTTTGCAAAAGCAGCGCTGCGCACTAAAGTGGCCTGCACGCTTTGATCTGCAAATGATTTGTTTTTGGCTCTCAAGGCTTTGGCGGACTGCTTGTAAGTTTCCAAAGCAGCGTCCAAGGCACTTGGAGCTGGCCCGCCGGGACGGGTGCGAATAGCAACGAAATTTTCGGCACTGACAGCATGCATGAACTGGTCTTCGCTCATGCTGGATACCTTTTGAGCATGCGCCTCAAAGGCCTTGCCAAATGGGTCAAAGCCGTCACGCAGTGGCTTTTGCTCTGCGATCACTGCTTTGGCTGTGTCTGCTGCAATCTCATGGGCCTGACGGAAGGAGAGACCTTCTTCACGCACCAGCGTATCTGCCAGCTCTGTGATGGTGATGCAGGAGGCGTCCGTGTTCTTTGCGACGCGCGCTTCGTTGATTGAGCTTGCGGCGATGAGTGCTGCAAAAAGATCCAGCACGCGGCTGCCGCTTTCAAAGGCTGCATACCCTGCCTGCTGCACTTCCCCCTCACTGTCGTTCATGTCGGTGAACGGGGTGTTGTGCATGGTGCCGACGATTGCATCGCAGCGGCCAACGGTGATGGATGCCAGATGGCGCAGGTGTTCGATTGGCACCGGATTGCGTTTTTGCGGCATGATAGAAGAGATCTGCACCAGGCTGTTTGGCACGTAGAGCTGTCCAACTTCGAACGCGCTCCAGAACTGCATGTCCTGAATGACGCGGCCCAGATGCAGGAACATGAGCTTCATGGCCGAGTAGAGGCCAGTCACGTAATCTACTGAGGCGATACAGCCATAGGAGTTGAGCAGCGGTTCGCTGAAGCCAAGCAGCTGCGCCATACGCTCCCGATTGATCGGAAAGCCAGAGGTGGTGATGGCTGCAGCCCCCATCGGGCAGTGGTCAATGCCAGCTCTTGCCAGATTCATCCGTTCCAGATCACGCAGCAGAACTTCCAGTGCGGCGGACAGGTAATGGCCAAAGGTGGATGGCTGTGCCGGTTGCCCATGGGTGTAGGCAACAATCAGCGTTTCCTTTTCGATCTCGGCTTTCTTGATGAGCACATCACACAGATGCAGAGCTTGCTGGGTGAGAGCATCACAGCGTTTTGCCAGCGCCAGCTTGAAGACGGTGTGGTCCATGTCATTGCGCGAGCGGGCTGTGTGCAGCATGCCAGCGATGTCAGGGCCAAGCCGTTTTTTCAGCTCAGCTTCAACGAGGAAGAAATAGTCCTCGTATTCGCCTGTGTATTCCGGATCAGCGTCAGCTAGGTCCTTTTCGATCTCAAGCAATGCCTTGGCGATTTGCTTGCCGGTTTCAACTGGAACAATCCCAGTCTCGCATAGCATCACCAAATGGGCCTGATTGATCTGAGTGATCGAGGCGACATGATGTGCTTTGACCCCTTCAAAGAGTGGTGCGAGCACCGTGTCTTTGTAGACAGGATGGGGGAATTTGGAGCTGTCGATCATCCTTTAAGCCCTGCCATTACTACGCCGCGAATGATGTAGCGCTGGAATACCAGGAATACGATCAGGGTCGGGATGGTTGAAATTGCTGCGCCTGTCATGATCAGTTCCCACTCCACCTGCGCTTCTACTGAGAAGGTGGTGAGGCCAACGGGCAGGGTGTACATTTCCTGACTGTTGGTGACGATGAGTGGCCAGATGAAGGCTGTCCAGTTGCCGAGGAACACGAAGATTGCCAGAGCTGCCAAAGCTGGGCGTACCAGCGGCATGGCCACCGTCCACCAGATCTGCAGTTCGTTGAGGCCATCAATGCGTGCAGCTTCCAGGAAGTCGTCCGGCACAGTTTCAAAGAACTGCTTCATGAGGAAGGTGCCAAAGGCCGTCATGAGACCGGGGAACATGATGCCCCAGTAGGTGTCGAGCCAGCCGAATGCAGAGCTCATCAGGTACCACGGAATAACCAGCATTTCGGTCGGGATCATCAGGGTCGACAGGATGGCGATGAAGATGATGTAACGGCCCGGGAAGGTGTACTTGCACAGGACGTAACCGACGAGGCTGTCAAACAGCACGTTACAGATGGTAGTGATGGTTGCGATGAACAAAGAGTTGGTGAACCAGCCGAAGAAGCGCCCGTCTTCAAGAACGTAGGTGTAGTTCTCGATTGTTGGTTCTTCCGGGATGAGGTTCAGGTTGTAGACTTCAAACGGGTATTTGAAGGACGTGGACAGCATGAAGACGATTGGCATGATCATGGCGATGCCACCTGCAAACAGCAGGAGCCAACGGATGAACTGCGCCTGACTGCGTTTTCTGCGGGCAGAATTGCGCAGGGCCGAGGCCTTTTTGCTTGTGTCCAGAGTATCTGAGAAAACCATATTACTTATCCCTCATGACGCGCAATTGCAGCAGGCTGACGACAAGCAAAACGGTGAACAGAACAACTGTTTGCGCCGCCGCATACCCCATGTCAAAAGAGTTGAAGGCCGTGTCATAGATCATCAGAACCAACGGCTTGGTGGAGTTGAGCGGGCCGCCGGGATCATTCGTGGTCATGTTGAAGACCTGATCGAAGATGCGCAGGAAGCCAATGGAGGAGAAGACAACCAGAAAGACGATGGTTGGCTTGAGAAGCGGAATGGTGATCTCGGTCAGCGTTTCCCATGCGGAAATACCATCAATGCGGGCTGCCTCATAATAGGTTTGCGGAATAGCGCGCAGACCAGCCATGAATATGATGACTTGAAAGCCCAGTCCTGCCCAGATGGCCGGTGCCAGAATGGATGGCAGTGCAAAGGTGGTTGAGTTCAAAAACGGGATCTGCGGGATGCCGAAGGTGGCCAGCGTGTTGTTGAAGACGCCGATTGGAACTGGCTGGTAGAACCAGCGCCAGACCCACGCCATTGCGACCGCACTGGTCATGAATGGCAGGAAGTACAATGCCCGGATCGTGCCATGCATGAAGCGTAGTTTGTCGAGATGGAACGCGATCACGAAGGCAAGGAGCAGAGAGCTTGGTGTTCCCAAAATCAAATAGAGGAAGGTGTTGCCGAACACTTTCCAGAATGTGGGGTCACTGAACAGCTTTACATAATTGTCGAACCCGGTCCAATTGCGGGAGCCGAGCAGGTTCCATTCCTGAAAAGAGAGCAGAATAGCGTTCGCTGTTGGATAGAAGCGCACGACTACATAAAAAACGATTGGGATGGCAAGTAGCCCCCACGCCCAGACGATCTGCTTTTGCGAGATCGAGAGCCTCTTATAAATCCCCAAAACCGCCCCCTGGTTATAGCCGGAATTGCAGCAGTTCGCTCAGATTATGAGTCATGAGACTGCTCTAACTATTTGTTTTAAGGTGTTTATGGCTCTGCTTAAAGAACCTTTGCCCTACATGCTGTCTTGATGGTGTGGGGGCAAGGTGGAGCCCCCACACACATACGTTTTGATAGACTTTCGCGTGATGCTTAGTTGTAGTAGTCGTCGAGGATCTTCTGCTCTTCGTCTGCTGCCTGAGCAAGAGAGTCATCCACAGACTGATCTTGAAGACGCATCCGTCCAACCATGTCCATCAGAGCCTGCCGTTGACCACTTTCGTTGGCGAAGATTGTTGTCTTCGCATAGCCAAGGCCTTTGATGAATGGGCCGTAGACTTCGTGGTTGGCATTGGCTTCTGTCATCGCTGCGGATGGTTTCGCAGGAAGTTCGCCAACGGTGTCGAGCCAGACTTGCATGGCCTCATCGGAGGTGACGTACTTCATGAACTTGACAGCTGCATCGTACTTCTCATCGGTGGCTTTGGACGTGATGCCGTTCACCCAGTAAGACGAATAGTTGGAATGGGTGCCATTAGCTGCGGCTGGCAGCTCTGCAACGCCCCACTTGAGGCCGCGGACTTTGTTGAGTGCGCCGATGCGGAAGGAGCCGTCGATGTGCATGCCTGCCCGGCCTGCTTTAAAGGCGGCCTGTGGCTCATCCATGAAGCCTGCTGCGGTTACTTTGTGGGTGAACTCAAGATCGGAGTAGTACTTCAGAGCGGCTTTACCGGCATCTGTGTTGTAGTTCACTTTCTTGTAGTTATCCATGTATGGATCGCCGCCGAACTGGCGGATAAGCACTTCGCGGAACCAGTGGTGGTCCTGTGCGTTCATGCCTGTGGTGATGCCAACGGTGGACAGGTTGCCTGCGCCGTCTTTCTGGGTGAGTTTCTTTGCTGTTTCAACCAGTTCGTCCAGTGTCTTTGGCGGGCCGTCGATGCCAGCTTTGTCGAACAGGCGCTTGTTGTAGAACAGAGCCAGTGAGCGCACTGCGGTTGGCAGGGCCATGTACTGATCGCCGCGCTTCATGGCCTGAACCATTGGGAAGAACTCAGCCTCAATTTCAGCTGGCGGGAAAACGTCGTTTGGAAGTGGCTGAATGAGTTGTGCGTTTACGTAGTCGTTCAACCAGCCATAAAACAGCTGCACCACATCCGGGCCCTGACCTGCAGGGATCGCTGCTGCCACTTTCGTGCGGTAATCCGCATACGGGAAGTGGGTCATTTTCACGGTGATGTCCGGGTTTGCCTTCTCGAAGTTTTCGATCAGGGTTTCCATTGCTTTCACACGTGGCTCAAAGAAATATTGCCAGTACTCAATTTCAACTGCTTGTGCGCTGCCTGCTGCATACATTGCGCAAGCCGCGGTGGTTGCCCCCAGCATCCACTTTTTCAACTGCTTCATAAGACCCTCTCCTAAGTCCTAAAGTCGGAGCTGCCCTCTATTCCTCGCCCCGGCTTCTTTTGATAAATTGCGAAAAGAAATGTTCTTCTCTTAATATTTCACAATGCTGAACAGATTTAATTCAATTGAGTTGAGTATTCAAGTGTTTTGATTTAATGGATAGATATGCATCGAAAAACACCACTTAAAATCATTGGCTCCAACGCCGAAAGAACTCGACTTCACAATAGGAAAGTCGTTCTCGGGCACTTACGTTCTCATGGCAAACTGGGGCGAGCAGAACTTGCGCGCCTGACCGGTTTGTCCACACAGGCAATGAGTAACATCATAGCTGAATTGGAGAGCGAGGCTCTGATTCTTGCGGGTGAGCGGCAAACAAAAGGGCGTGGTTTGCCTGCGGTGCAGTACACTTTAAATCCGGCGGGTGCTGTTGCGCTGGGGGTGGAAGTTCGCCCCAACGCGATCTTGTGCGCGCTGGTGAATTTTCTTGGCGATACGCTTTACACCAAGCGCATACATATCGAGAGCAGTGAGCCCGCTGTGGTTTTGCCAACCGTTAAGGCGGCCTGCGATGAGGCTCTTTCATCCATTGGCAAGAACGCACCGCCTGTTTTGGGTGCGGGAATCGTTATGCCAGGTCCGTTTGGCCGTGTGGGATTGACCGGAGCGGGGAAGGCCGAGCTGGTTGGCTGGGACGATAAAGACCCGCAGGTGCTGTTTGAAGATGTGCTTCAGGTGCCTGTGCGCGTAGAAAATGATGCGACGGCGGCAGCGATTGCAGAGCAGACAACTGGCTCTGCTACGGATCTGCAATCCTTCTGTTTTGTTTATTTTGGCACTGGTCTGGGGCTTGGGGTGATCTCCAATGGTGAGATCCTGCGCGGTGCGTTTGGCAACGCGGGTGAGCTGGGGCACGTTGTTGTGGAGCGGGGCGGGCGGCTTTGCTCCTGCGGCAATCGTGGGTGCCTTGAAACCTACACCAGCCGTATGGCGGCCAGTGAGTTTTTGCAAAAGCGCGGCAAGTCTGCCGAGAGCCAGAAGGACCTTTCTGATCTGCTGGCCGTGAATGATCCTGATCTGGATGAGTGGATCCGTGAAGCGGCTGACCCGTTGGCGCAAGCCATTGGAACGCTTGAGAACCTGTTTGATCCGGAGGCCGTTATTCTGGGTGGCGCCATGCCGCCGGAGCTGCTTGAGCGGTTGATTGCTCAACTGAACCTGATTGATGCGACGGTTTCCGTCCGCGCTGACCGGACCTTGCCGCGTGTAGTGCGTGGAGCGTCTGGTTGGATGACTGCGGCTCTTGGAGCGGCAGCGCTGATTATACACGACACCTATATTCCAAGTATTTCGAAGGTAGCCTGAGGGGACACGATGCCACTTTCAGAACAAGAACGTATTGCCGAGCACAAACAAAGTGTGCGGATGGTGAACCTTTGGCGGGCGCTGCAGCCGCTCAAGTCAACGGTTTCCTTTATGAATACGGGAGCTCATCCGGATGATGAGATTTCTGAGATGCTGGCAGCGATTGGTCTTCGCGATGGCATTGCCTTGTCTTATGCGTGCGCCAACCGTGGTGAGGGCGGGCAAAACGATATCGGGACCGAGGCGACTGAGAACCTTGGTGTATTGCGCACCGCAGAAATGGAAAAAGCCTGTGATGTGCTGAACATGCGCATGTACTGGCTTTCGAGAAATGCTGAGGACAGTGTTTTTGACTTCGGGTTTTCAAAAAGTGGTGTTGAGACACTTGGCAAGTGGGGGCATCAACGCACGCTGAAGCGGTTTGTTGAAATCATCCGCCAAGAGCGGCCAGACATCATTAGTCCAACTTTTCTGAATATTCCCGGCCAGCATGGTCACCACCGCGCCATGACACAGGCTGCGTTTGAGGTGATGAAAGCCGCGGCTGATCCTGAGTTTCCTGAGGTTGATCTGCCGTGCTGGACGGTCAAGAAGCTCTACCTGCCTGCGTGGTCTGGCGCGGGTGGGGCCTATGATGATGAAGTTCCGCCGCCACCTGCGACGCTTGAGTTTGATGGTAATGGTGAGGAGGAAGTCACCGGCTGGAGCTGGGCTCAGATTGGTGAGCAGTCCCGTGCGTTCCATAGAACGCAAGGCATGGGGCGCTGGCAAGCGTACAGCAATAGCAACGTCTGGCCGTTGCATCTGGCGGAAAGCACCGTTGGCGCTGAAGAACAATCTTTAACCGATAATCTGCCGAAAGACCTTTCCGAGCTTGCTTCCTTTGCAGGTGCTCCAGCACTCTCAGCATTGTTGGACAAGGCGCATGATCATTGTTTGGATGCGATTGAGGCGTTTCCGAACCGTGCAATGATTGGCGCGGCTGCGGCCCAGGCGCTGAAGTTGTTGCGTAAAGCGATGGAGGAGTGCCCTGAGGCCGCCCGTGATGAAGTTCTGCACCGTCTGGAGCGCAAGGAATTGCAGCTTGCTAAAGTGCTTGAGCTGGCAGAGGGCATTGTTGCCTCTGTGCGGTTGTCTCAAGACCAGTTGAAGCACGGTGAGAGCGCTGAGGTTGCTTTTGAATGCAATCGTGAAGCCGTGAGCTTTGAACTGGATCTGCCGAAGGGGTGGGAGCAGCAAGACGGGGGCGTCCAAGTTGGGGCTGACGCTGATACCAGTGATCCGTATCCGGCTGTTTATCGTCCTGATGCGGTTCAGGCACCATGTGCGAGGCTTCAGTTTACATCTCATGGTGTCGCGGTTGAAACGCGACTGCCGTTTGAGGTGGAGCCGATTGTACTTCCGTCTCATGTGGTTACATTGGACGACACGGGGTTCGTGCTCAACAGCACGTTGGAGAACCGGTCTTTGAGCATCCCGGTTGGTGGGAATGCGGACGGATTGAGCCTTAATGTGCCTGAAGGATGGACGGAGCAGTTTGACGATGGTGTTTTCCAGATTGCTCTGCCGGATGATGTTGCCAATGGGCTTTATGAGTTGCCGATCCTGCAAGGAGGCGAGCAGGCTTACACCGTTCATGTTGTCTCTTATCCGCATGTAAGCCAGCGTGTACGTGTTACTCCGGCGACGGTTCGGATCTGTGTTGTTGATGCTCGCCTTGATGCGAAGCGTGTTGGTTATGTTGGGAGCGGTAATGACCGTGTTGCCAAATGGCTTGCTGACATTGGCGTTGATGTAGTGGATCTGCCTGTTGGTGAGTTGAGTGCCAAGCGCTTGCAGGGGTTGGATTGCCTTGTTGTTGGTATCTTCGCATTTCGTAACCGACAGGACCTGCATGATGTGATTGCGGATATTCATGCGTGGGTGAAAGCTGGCGGGCGCCTGATTACGCTCTATCACCGTCCATGGGATCGGTGGGATGCAGAGAAACTGCCCCTTCAACCGCTTGAAATTGGATCACCAAGTCTGCGTTGGCGGGTGACGGATGAGAATGCTGAGGTGCGTTATCTGAACCCGCAGCATGCTTTGCTCAACCAGCCTAACGAGATTGGCAAGAGCGATTGGGCGAACTGGCACAAGGAGCGCGGGCTCTATTTTGCGAAGAGCTGGAATGCTGCCTATGAGCCGCTGCTGGAGATGGCGGACCCTGATGAAGCACCTCACCAAGGCATTTTGCTTGCGGGTGACTTTGGGCAGGGGCAGCACATTCACACCTCGCTTATCCTGCATCACCAGATGGAAAAGCTGGTGCCGGGGGCTTTTCGCCTGATGGCCAATCTGGTCTCAAGTGGAACTGAAGAGGCGGGCGCCTCTCAAAGTGCTGAGGCTTTTGAGGCCAGCTAGTTGATCTGATTGAGGCGCTGCAAAACAGTGCCTCTTTTCTTGCGGGCAGTTGTTAGTCCAGTGTCCTCTTGAACCTCTTGAGAGCCAACATCAGGAGCAGGCCGACGAACAGGAAGAGGGTGTAAACGCTTGCAGATACCTCGCTCCATTCTGCGCCTTTCAGCAAGATCGCCCGTACAACGCGTAGGAAATGAGTGAGTGGGAAGATCTCGCCCAGCGTTTGCGCCCATTCCGGCATGCCCGCGTAGGGGAACATGAAGCCGGAAAGTAGCAGTGACGGCAGAAAGAAGAAGAACGTCATCTGCATGGCCTGCATTTGCGTGCGGGCGACTGTTGAGATGAAGTAACCCAGCAGAACCAATGTCAGCACAAAAACCAGTATGGCACCGATGAGTAGCAGCAGCCCGCCTTCAAACGGGATGTTGAAGAGCAGGCGGCCTGCACTCAACACTACGGCGACCTGAACCGCCCCCACGCCCAGATAGGGCAGGACTTTGCCGCACATGATCTCGAAAGGAGATGCGGGCATGGCCAGAAGGTTTTCCATGGTGCCGCGTTCTGTTTCTCGCGTCAGCGCGATGCTAGTCATCATCACCAGTGTCAGCTGAAGAATGACGCCCAGCAGGCCGGGGACGATGTTGTACTGGGTGATGCCTTCCGGATTGTATTTGCGATGAATGATGGTGCTGGACTTCAAAAGATCCTGCTTCAGGCTTGGGTTCTTTTGTTTGATGGATGCAACGGCTTTTTCGATGATTGCCGGGGCAGAGGCGACCGCAGCGCCGGACGCTGCCGGGTCTGTGGCGTCTGCTTCAATCAGTGCGTTGGGCGTTCCTGCTTCTGCCTGCTTGGCGAAATCGCTCGGGAAGGTCACCACAAACGTGACTTTACCATGCCGAAGCAGGCTGCGGGCTTCTGACGGTGAGACATTCACATCAATGAACTTGAAGTACTGAGAGTTTTCAAGGGCTGTGACGGCAGCGCGAGAGTATGGATCATTTGCCATTGAGACCAGAGCCGTGGGGAGGCCGCGCGGGTCATTGTTGATTGCGTATCCAAACAGCACGAGCTGAAGCAGGGGAATGCCGAGCATCATGGCAAAGGTGATGCGGTCGCGGCGCATCTGGATGAACTCTTTGATGAGCATGGCAAAGAGCCGCTGAAGGGAGAATACTCTGCTCATTGCATATTGTCCGTGCTGTCACTCATGAACTTGATGAAGACATCCTCCAGATTGGTTTCTGATTGTTCTGTCCGGATGTCTTCGTGTTGCTCCAGTGGTTTGAGCGCGCGTTTCAATGCCTGAAGGTCTGTTCCTGTCACGTGCAATGAGTTGCCGAACGGTGCGACCTGCTGCACGCCTTTGTTTTCCTGAAGCTGAGGAATGAAACGCTCAAGGTTGGGGCCGGTGAGTGTGTATGTGTACAGTCCTGCATCTGCGATAACGTCGCTCAAGGAACCATCTGCCAGCAGTTCGCCATATGAGATGTAGGTGATGCGATGACAGCGCTCGGCCTCGTCCATGTAGTGGGTGGAGACAAGAACGGTCATGCCATCAGCTGCAAGGTGGTGGATCTCCTCCCAAAAATCACGGCGGGCTTTGGGGTCCACACCAGCGGTGGGTTCATCCAGCAGCAGAAGCTTGGGCTTGTGCATGGTGCAGGCCGCCAGAGCGAGGCGTTGTTTCCATCCACCTGACAGTTCGCCTGCCAATTGATTGCGGCGGGATAAGAGGCCGAGCTTTTCCAGCGTCGCGGTGGTGTGCTTTTTGACGGGTGTGAGGTTGTAAAGCCGTGCGACGAAGCTCAGGTTCTCTTCAATGGTGAGGTCTTCGTAGAACGAGAATTTCTGCGTCATGTAGCCGACCTGGCTTTTGATCAGCAGACGGTCCTTGATCAGATCATACCCAAGCACCTGTCCGTTGCCTTCGTCTGGCTTGAGAAGGCCACACATCATCCGGATGCTGGTGGTTTTGCCTGAGCCATTGGGACCAAGGAAGCCGACAATCTCACCCGGATTGACTTTGAGCGAGACATTGTTGACGACCAGCTTGTCGCCAAAGCGTTTGGTCAGGCCTTTGACTTCAATTGCGTTCATTGCAAGCTGTCCAGATCAACGTCAAAAATTTGACCGGGTCTCAATGGGGAGTGCTTTGTGATGGGTTTTGCCTGCACTTCATAAACCAGCTGCTCGCGTGTCTCCAAAGAGTAGATGACGGGCGGGGTGAACTCCGGGCCCTCTGCAATGTGGGTGATCTGCAGGGCTTGCAGGGTAGTGCAGCCGGAGCATCTGGCGTTGAATTTGGTGCCAACTTCAAGCTGGCCATATTGCTCTTCCGGTACAAAGAAATGAAGCTTGATGGAGTTGACGGGTAACAGGCTGGCAACCGGCGCTGTGGGGCCTGCCATTTCACCGGAGTGCAGGAACACGTCCGTGACCTTGGCATCTTCCGGCGCGTAGATCTTGCGCTTCTCAAGTAGCCATTCAGCCAGGTCAACTTTCGCCCTTGCCATTTCATAGAGGCTCTCGGCTGCTGCGATCTGGTCTTCACGTGCCGGAAGTTTGGCAACGGAGAGCTCGGCCTGCAGTTCAGTTATGCGAGCCTGTGAAACGAGCAGTGCGGTCTCTGCTTCATCAAACTGTGCCTGAGAGATGACTTTGCGCCCAAGAAGACCTTGATATCTGTCGTAGACGTTTTGCGAATGTTTGGCTTGCGCCTGTGCGGAGCGCAGGGTTGCGTTTAAAACGTCGATCTCCTCAGGGCGCTTGCCAAGCTTGAGGTCATTGAGTGATGCGAGTGTCTGCTGCAATTGTGCTTTGGCTTCGGCGAGCTTCATGTTGGCGTCGGAGGATTCCAGTACGGCGATGAGCTGGCCTTTCTTGACCCGCTCACCTTCTTCTACCTGCACATCCGCAATTTCTGAGAGTTCCACCGGGGCCAGCTTGAGGTAGTCGCCTTCAACATAGCCAGCAGTCAGGTTCTGCTCTGGTGCGCAAAAGGCGATCCAGCTTGCAACGAGAGGAAGAGCGCAGACATTAAGCATCGTTCGAGCCTTTCGACAGCTCATCTAACAGAGCGTTAATTGAGCGGTGGAGGATGGATTTGATCTGTGCCAGCTCATCCGGACCGACGGCTTGCCAGCCCATGCGCTTGAGCACCAGCGGACGGGCCAGACGGATGTAAAGCAACTGGCCGATCATGGCGAAGATTGCGAGCTTCAGTTCATCAGAGGCGACAGGCTGGCCAGTTGCGCGGCTGAAGAGCACGGTGACACGGTCCATCAGCGGCTCAAAGATCAAGTGGTACAGTGTGTCCACTTCCTCTGGTGAGTGCAACACCTCCTTGAGCATAAAACCAATCACCAGTTCAGCGCGCTTGTTTGTCTGGGTGAAGGTGATCATGCGGTCGATCATCTCCAGAATCTTAGTGCGTGCGTCTTCAGGCGACAGATGCTCGATGTCAGAGAGCTTTCTGTTCAGCACAACGGACATCACATCGCCAATCGACATGGCAATGAAGTTGATGCATGCCCGCTTCAACCCGGCCTTGCCATCGAAGTGATAGGCAATGGAAGCAATGTTGGCCTTCGCTGTTTGCGCGATAGAGCGCGTGGACGTGCCGGCATATCCCTCATGACCGAAGTGGTAGAGCGCAGATTCAATAAGGTCGCGTTTTGTTTTGGCCGATGGGGTGTCAGATGCCAGAATTTCACGCAGTTCATTTGGGGTAGGGGAGTTTGTCATGATGGCACCTATTTTCAATCAATCGTTTGATTGAAAATCTACGCCTGTTTCAGAATTTTGTAAAGTGCGCATCCAGAAATTCGTATTGATGGGAAATTGGGGGTGAGATTGGGACTTTTGTAGTTTCTACACAGGGTATTTTCTATTTCCACAGCTACAGTTGCTACTTGCTCTTGAATTTCAGGTGGTTCGTGGTATCTACCCGCTCATGGACACGTGGCCGAGTGGTCGAAGGCGCTCCCCTGCTAAGGGAGTAGGCCCGGAAGGGTCTCGAGGGTTCGAATCCCTCCGTGTCCGCCATCTTCCCTTTTTGAAAATATGAATAGCTACGCTTAATCAGTAGGTTAAAGCGTCTTGCGCAAAGTGATTTAACGCTGGCGGACTGAGCTACATTACATTCTTCATAACAAATTACATAACACTGCATGTAGGATGGGTAGAATATGGCTTATACGATCAGTCGTGGAATGTACTATTTTGTGAAGCGTGTTCCTAAAAGATATGCCTCTGTCCATCCGCGCTCACGCATCCAGCTCTCCCTCAAAACTCAAAGCCCTGATGTGGCACAAAAGAAGTCTCTCATTATTGAGGAGAGGCTTGTCGCGGACTGGGAGGCTTTGCTTGCAGAAGATCATGAAGGGGCAAAAGCTCATTATGAGGCTGCAGTCAATTTTGCAGAAGTGCAGGGGTATACCTACCTGTCATTGGAAGAGGTTGTTGCAGAACCTCTGGGTGGTCTGCTCAATCGTATTGAGGTGATCCCGGAGGGTGAGCAATCCAAAACAGTTTCTGTTCTTGCGTATGGATTGTTAGGCGGAGCAGATAAGCCGATCCTGAAGGTCTCTAGGCTTTAAGAGGATTGTCTGGATCTCACGCCAGATCTGCTCCTGGGAAAGAGTGATGATCAAGTTCGCAAATGAAAGAACTCCAGACAAAAAGCCATCAATAAATTGATCACTGTCGTAAGTGATAAAAATGTCCACGAGTTAACTTGTGATGGTGGATTGAAGCTTCGTGAGTGGTGGATGGAATGTGTTGTCGATGAAAGAAAGAAGCCCAGCGCCGCGAACAAGGACTTCACGCACCTCTCAAAAATTTTTTCGACCTGGCGAGATCTAAAGCAGGAGCAGTTGGCTAACCCGTTTCTTCAGCTCAGACTTGCACAGAACGATTTGCAGGATCATAGGCCGTCGTTCTCACGTGATTGGATTAAGACCGTTCTGCTGGCTCCAGATGCCTTTGGTGTGACCAATGAGGAGGCTATGCTGGTGTTCAGGCTCCTGATCAAAGCAAGGCTTCGGCCTTCCGAGCTGCTGGGTGTGAAGTTAGAGCACTTTGTTCTGGAACATGAAGTGCCTCACATCTGCGTTGAGGAGTACAGCGACGGGGTGATTAAGCGCAAACTGAAGACCAAATGGTCAGAGCGAGAAATTCCACTTTTCGGCGTTTTGCTGGATGCAGCTAAGCGGATCGTCACAATGGGCGGAGTTCAGGCTTACCACCTGAAGGCAGATCGCTGGGGTGCCCTGAGCAACAAGGTAATGGTCGAGTGCAAACTGAAAGAAACAGAACGCCCCCCGTACTCACTGCGACACTCTTTTGAGGAGAGCATGCTGGAATCAGGAGTTGACCATTAGCTGCCGTTCACATGGCTTAAAGCCCGTCTAAACTTTGGCCAGTGTTCAACTACAGGTCACTTTCATACCTTCAATCTTGAACATCAACTACTGGATGTTCTCTCTGAGTGTCTTTTGGTGCCACTCGGCACCTATCCAGGGATCGTTTGAGGTTAGGGGTAGAATAGTACGCTAAGGATAGCCCTTCAGGGCTATCCTAATAGATTTTATCACTCTGAAGATGGTTTTCGAGCATAGTCATGGCTTCAGATCGAGCACTGGGGCAAATTCCAAAGGCCTGCTCAATGAGGCGGGCTTCACCCAGAACATCCTTCGAGAAGTTGAAGGCACCAGCCTGACCTTTGCGCAGAGTCCTATGCTCTGTGAGGGAAGGGCCTTGTCAACAGTGCCTAGAGCTTTTCAGTCTCCTTGATCAATCTGTAAGGCGATGAACCTAAAGCGAGAATGCCGACCTATAGCGAAAACATATAGGCGACAAAACAATCTTGGGTTGTGCCACTTTCCAGCGAAAATATACTCCCGCTGACCAGCGCCTCGAGCACAGCACCTGTTATCGTAAGCGATGATAGCAACGTGTCATGGCTCTTAGCCAATTAACGAAATTATTTCGATGGCGGCGCATTAACGTTAGGGAGAAAGCCTTTGCAAAAAGATCACCGCATTCGCTTAGAAATCACCAATAACAGCCCATCCATTTTCACTTTTGAGCAAGCTCACTTAGAATATGGTCAACTCGCAGATGATAGCGAGTGGCCAAAAGAAATAGCTCCCGATGGTGGTCGCGCAACCGTCGAGTGTGATGAGGCAGAATTGTCCGTCGCAGGGTGCGCTGGCTGGGTAAAATATAAATCTGAGTCGCCTGAAAACCCCATCAGCATCTATTTCACATTCGCCAATCCGATTGGGAACGTGAACAAAATCGATGTCGGCACTAGCGATCAGATATACGAAGCTATGACTTCTCAGTTACTGCCGGTGCAGAGAATTTTCCCAACCAAAGGCTCCGAGGGACACTATTGGACGGTGGATGCGCGCAGCACAAATGGAAAAACCAACGACGCCAGATTTGTGATTGAAAGCGGTGATGCGACGGAAATTATTCCGGAAAACCCACAGCTGGTAAATGCAGCAGCGACTTTTGACAGTGTCAATGCAAACTCTGGTGGGACTGGTTACTATTTTACCATCCACCCTTCGATCTACTCACATTTTAAAGGAGTTGGTGCTTTTGGCTCAAAGTTAGTCTTCACGCACACAAACGTGATGACTGACGACCAGCAAGGCATGTACATGATTGGAAATAAAATTCCAAAAAAATATGGAGGCAGTGACATAATTCAAGCAACTTATAACACCGAACATGATCCCGCTTGGGGTCATCCAGGAGGTGTTCAAGTCTGCGGTAGCTATATGGCACTTACACTCGAGAAAAGTGACAAACATAACACCTGCTCGGAAGTGCAAATCTACGATGTGCGCCCCACGGCAAAAAACAAACCGATGAAACTTCTGACCACGATCCCGAGGGAAGATAGCGGGGTAAATGGCGCAGGGATGACGAAAGAAAAGTCAGTAGGTGAAGAAAAAGGGAAATACATTGTCATTGCAGGGGATAGCCCAGGGCTAAGTGTTTATCGATCCCAAACTACTGACATTAGTGCGCAAACCCAGTTCGACCTCATTCAGTTGATTTCAAAGAAAGATCTCCCTGACACATTTAGTTCGGAGGGTGGTTTCGCCCTCGCGACACAGGAAGATGGACAGCTTTTTATTTTCACAATGCACGGCACCGATAGAAGTTTTGGTTTGTATCGGCTCCAAATTCAAGGGGATCATAGTGCAAGTGTAACGGAAGTTCGTGCTCCAATACTATTGGATACTGGAGCCTCCTCGTCAGTTGATGCGGAAACAAGATACGACGATACATCAACCGCAATCAGCTTAGCTGATATCAAGGCGCGCTATAAGCCAGATACAGATATGATGTGGCCATCAGAACTTGGTGCCAATTTTCGATGGGGGAAAGGTCTTCAGATAACGTCACCTACCAGTATCGAGATTTTTGCAACCTCCAGGAGTGCGCTAGCTGGAACGTTTTCAATCGCGACTTGGAAAGCGTATACAGCTATTGACGCTGTCTGGTGGCCTAGCATTTATTACACTACAGGCTCCTCGGTGGCGATCGCTACAGATTACATCTCAGGCTGCCTGGAAATGAACCGTGGCTCTGGTGGAAATAGCAACAAACTTTACTACCGCGTAGGAAGGGCGCATTTCTCCGGCAATCGTATCGACTTTGGAAACGGTATATATTTTACAAGCAGCTCCGACTTTGCCGTATCTATGGACAATAAAGACCACTGTATCTGTGTGCATAGGGAAAGTGGGAGTGGCAATAAACTATATTATGCCGTTGGACTTGCGGATATAGGTGCCAGGACAGTCAATTGGGGCAATAATCAAAATTACACCACCGGGACCAAGGTCGCAGTCGCCATGGATAATCATGGTAACTGCGTTGAGCTACACACCGGTAGCGGCGACGACAAAGACAATCTCTACTACATGGTTGGGATCGTTAACTCCACTGCAAAGACAATACATTGGGGAGATAGCGACAAGTATGACACGGGCGCTGACATTGCCATCGCAATGGATGATCATGGTAATTGCGTAGAGACACATAGAGGCAACCCGGCTTCTGGTAACGACGATAAACTTTACTACCGCGTTGGCAGAATAGACTTCAGCAAAAAGACCATAAGTTGGGGTGATAGTATCCAATACGATTCAGGCTCAGATCACTCAGTAGCGATGGACAATAGTGGTAATTGTGTGGAGATTCATCGAGGTTGCGGTAGCAGCGCTGACCTATACTACCGCACTGGAAAAATACAATTTGAGAAAAAAAAGATAGACTGGAGTGAAAGTAAGAAATACGACCATGGCTCCAATCTTGCTGTAACCATGGATAATAATGGCCACTTTATAGAAGTGCATCGGCATTCGGAAGGTGGCGATGACAGCAATAAGTTATACTACAAAATTGGTTTGCCGGATCTGGACCCCGCTGACTAAGCTCTTCCCTTGCAAAGCACAGCGTACTTCAAGCTCCCCGTAGTGACGGGGAGTTTGGTATATGCGCAGCGATTTGTATGATCGGGAATGGTCATAGAGAAGCCGGAGCCCAGTGAGCGTGGCGGAGGTGCCGTCCAGTATAAGAGAACTGGCGCTTCATCAATGGTATATTGTCTGTCTTGGGGATAGGTTACCCTTGGCGGGATATGCATGAACGCTACCGTAAATGCCTTAGGTTGGGGCTACTTCAATCCCCGATGGAAATGCTCCAATGTCTCCAAATGGCCTGATATCAAAGCGATATCACTCATCAATAAACTTTACCGAAAACTATACTACACATATTCTGGTCCTCTGAGTAACGCTTGGCAAGCAAACTAGTAGTTCGTTGTTCTTACCAATTTAGACCTCAATACCGTCTTCTGTACGCTGTAAGATTAGCTAGATGTGGTGGTTGAGGGTGGTTTGGAGGAGCTGTCATGACCATATCAAACCTTCCTATGATCAGACCAGTAAAACCAGCCTGGAATCGTGGCAGGATTGTCGGGCAAAAGCGCCCTTTGCTACCAAAACACGTTTGGGCCATTCGTGTTCGCCTTGAACTTGCAGGCAAAGTACGTGAGCTAGCTTTGTTCAATACGGCAATCGATAGCAAACTCAGAGGGTGTAACCTTGTACGTCTTAAGGTTGTCGATGTTTTTACTGCAGGGCGAGTTTAAGAGTGCACTTCAATAATTCAGAGTAAGACCGGTAAGCCTGTTCAGTTTGAACTCATGGAAGGAACCAGATCAGCCTTGTCAAAATGGATAGACAGTCCAGAAATGATTGGGTCAGAGTACCTGTGGCCAGGCCGGTTTCATGATAGGCCGCACATTTCGACGCGACAATATGGCCGAATGCTGAAAGAGTGGGTTTTATCAATCGGGCTAGAACCAAGTTCTTACGGCACACACTCAATGCGCAGAACTAAAGTAGCGCAGATCTACAAGAAGACAGGTAATCTTCGAGCCGTGCAGCTTCTTCTTGGCCACACAAAGATGGACAGTACTGTCAGATACTTAGGTATAGACCTTAAAGATGCACTTTCGTTGTCAGAGAAAATCGACATTTAGCAATCAAGGAGCTGGTAGGGAGCAGCTCCGCACTCTTCAGTTGTCAGCATGACCAATTGTAGATATTCGTGGCTATCGCTAACTGCGGTCACAATTGAGACACTGCACCTAACAGTATGGTGTGTTGACAACAAGGGCGGTGTTCAGGATACGTGATGAAGTGTATGCCCTCAACGCTTTTTAAGGAACCTTGGCCATGACAGGATTGCTGGATCACGGGAGCCTCAAGTTCCTTGACCTGCTCAGCCCAAAGGTCGAGGCCGCTTTTGCAGCTGTCGAGCAGCGCCACACCTATCAGGACGGCCGCACGATCTTCTCGACCGGTGATGATGGTGATCGCCTGCTCATTGTGCGTTCAGGGGCAGTTAGAATGGGGCGTTTCAGCCCCAGTGGCCGAGAAACAATTCTTGCAGTGCTTGGTGAGGGCCATTTCATTGGCATCATAGGCGTGCTGACCGGCCGCAAGCGGACGCAAAATGCTACAGCAGTTGGTAAAACGACAATTGGCTATGTTCACAAAGCTGACTTTCTGACGCTAATGGACGCCCATCCCGAAATCGCCCGCGCAGCTTTGCCAGCGACGTTAAGCCGTTTGAATGTGGCGCTGAACATGCTTGACGATCTGCGTTTGCTGCCTTTGCCTGCTTATACAGCGGTGTTTTTACAGAACATGCTCGAAGCTTCAGAAGTGCCAGGGATGCTCAACTGGAACCAGTCTGATTTGGCTATTGCTGTGGGCACCTCACGTGTTTCTATGGGTAAAGCGCTCAAACAGCTGGAAAACAATGGCCTGATCGTACTGAAGTATGGCGCAATTGCCGTGCCGGATGAGCAAGCCCTGTCAGACTGGATTGATGCCGCCAGAGCCGAGCATTTGTCTCTCTGAGGTCTAACCGCTCATGCCGTGTGCACAAATCTGAGTAAATAGCCAGATTGCTAAGTTCTTAGCATTCTTTGCGCTGCCGACTACGTACAATCCCTCTGTATTTTTATCCCATTGATATTCAAGTGTCAGCATTTTGAGTGCTGCCGCCGGTATCGGCGTGCCGTCTTGCGAATGATTGGGAAGAAAGATCTGTAGCGACTTAGCTTAGGGGCGTTTAACTGACGATCGTTCCTGAGCAGGTCACCGATAAGTTCCGCGTCATTTCACGTCAAAACGATCAGGTTTTGAAGTGAGATGGGTACATCAAAGATTTTGAACCAAGAGTTCCGATAACCATATGACTACGCCCCCTTCAAAAGCATGTTTTGAGCACTTTCTGGACCATCTGCGGTGCGGTGGGCGCATGACCAAAGTGGCCGGCACTACAGCAAGTCGAGCGCCCTATCTTGCGGCAGGGCTAATTGTATCAGGACCTTTGATGTTGTCCGTAGCAACCGATGCCTTTGGGCAGACTTGGGAAGGTAACCACTCGACCGACTGGTTTGCTGAGGATAACTGGTCTAACGATATTATCCCGAATGGGGCACGAAGTGTTTACATCGATACCACAGCACCCAATCCGACCACTGTAACGGATAAAACCACCAACGGAACGGCAAAGGCAAAAAATCTGAGTGTGGGCTACAACGGCGAAGGAACTCTGACAATATCCGATGGCGGCGTTGTGAATAGTAACTACGGCTATATCGGCTATAACAGAGGTTCAACTGGCGCCGTTGAAGTGACCGGCATCGGGTCAACCTGGGTCAATTCGGGCATTGAACTTGCTGTCGGAGAATATGGCAATGGCACACTGACGGTGTCCGATGGCGGCATGGTGAGTAATTGGTACGGCCACATCGGTTATAGCAACGGTTCAACCGGCAGTGTTGAAGTGACAGGCACTGGGTCAACCTGGGTCAATTCGGGCATTCTAGCTGTCGGAGGATCTGGCAATGGCATTCTGACGGTATCCGATGGCGGTACGGTGAATAGTGACTACGGCTATGTTGGCCGTTACAAAGGCTCAACCAGCATTGTTGAGGTGACCGGCACTGGGTCAGCTTGGGGTAATTCGGGCAATCTGAGTGTCGGCCGCGATGGGGGGGGCTCTCTGACGGTGTCTGATGGCGGCACGGTGAGTAACGAATCTGGCTTTATCGGCCGTTACAAAGGCTCAACCGGCATTGTTGAGGTGACCGGCACCGGGGCAACCTGGGACAATTCAGAGAATCTATATGTCGGCCGCGATGGCGATGGTACTCTGACGATTTCAGAGGATGCAACAGTGAGTGTGTCCGGGGTGACCCGGCTGGGTTCTAATTCAACGGGTTCTGGCGTTTTGAACATCGGTTCGGGTAGCGGCGATACGGCTGCTGCGGCCGGTACGCTTGATGCATCCACGGCTGAGTTCGGAGACGGTACCGGGGTAATCAACTTCAACCACACGGATAGTGACTACACGTTCTCCGCAGACATCAGCGGGACTGGCAGTGTCAATCAGCTTTCCGGCACCACGATCCTGACCGGGACCAACACCTATACCGGAGGCACCACAGTGTCGGGGGGCACTTTGGAGCTAAGGGGCGGGTCTGCTTTGTCAGACACCGGTGAGATTAGCATCACCGGCGGGCGATTGCAGGTCACCAACAGCGAAACAGTCGGCGGTACCACGGTTGATGGTGGAATACTCACCATCGAAGCGGGCGAAACCCTGACCACCGGTGCATTCACGTTGGCGGACGGAACAGTTATGGGCGGCACACTCCTGGGCAGCTCATATACAGTCGAAAACGGCAGCATTGCCACCGCGCTTACCGGAACCAGCGCACTGACCAAGACTGGCAGCGGCACCGTGACACTGACAGGGACCAACACTTACACCGGTGACACAATAGTTTCCGGCGGTACGCTGGAGTTGCGCGCCGGGAGTATTTTGACCGATACTGAAACGCTGAGGGTCGGCTATGCCGGCACCGGCGCATTAACCATTGCAGAGGGCAGTGAGGTTAATAGCGAAAATATGTTTATTGGCCGTGTGTCGGGCAGCGTGACAGTGACGGGTTCAGGAGCTTCGTTAAATGTTGCTACTAACTCTATAATTGGCTTGTATGGGACCGGAACGCTGACCATTTCCGATGGTGGCAGGGCTACCAGTGGTCGGGCCAGCGTCATAGGTGGACCTAATGCCACAGGTGCCGTGACTGTGACGGATGGCGGATCCATCTGGGAGGCAGGCTCTCTTTTGGTCGGCCAGTATGGTGCCGGCTCCCTAAAAATAGAGAATGGCGGCAAGGTCACTTCTGGTCTCGCCAACATTGGCTTTGACAGTACCAGCTTCAGTGGGACCAGTTCGGGTATTGTTACAGTGACGGGCGAAGGCTCCGTTTGGGAGAGTCGCGATCGTATTATCATCGGAGATAGTGCGCCCGGGACGCTGACGATCGCGGATGGCGCCATCGTGGATGTAGATGGTGATGTCGTGTTGGCCTTCGGTGCTGTTTCACAAGGCACACTCAATATTGGCGCTGCAGCAGGTGAGATGGCTGTGAAGGCAGGCACCCTTGATACAGAGGAAGTTAGATTTGGTGACGGTACCGGGGTGATCAACTTTAACCACACGGATACTTCTTACGTATTCGCACCAGAGATCAGCGGAGACGGCCGAGTTAACCAACTTTCCGGCACCACGATCCTGACCGGTACCAACACCTATACCGGTGGCACCACTGTTTCAGGAGGAAAGCTGGTTGTTAATGGCACCATTGGTGATGTTACAGTCAACGGCGGTAGCCTTGGCGGGTCAGGCACGATTGGCGGATCAGTGTCCGTTGCAAGCGGAACCATTGCAGCGGGTAACAGTCCGGGTACGCTGACAATTGGCGGTGACCTTAATCTGACCTCCGCATCCGTTCTGGACTTCGAGCTTGGATCTCCTTCCGGCACAGCGGGCGTAGACAGCGACCTCATCGCCGTTGGCGGTGATCTGACGCTGGACGGATCGCTCAACGTTACCGATTCGGGGGGCTTTGACGCCGGGGTGTATAACCTGATCACTTATGGTGGCAGTTTGACCGATAACGGTCTGATGGTGGGCACCGCGCCAATAGGTTTCCTTTACAACGTGCAGACAGCAACAGCCGGACAGGTCAATCTTCTGGTGAACCCGGACCAGCTGAGCTTCTGGAACGGAGCGGTGACAAGTGCTGATGGAGCCGTTCATGGTGGCTCTGGTTCCTGGAGCATGACCGGAACCAACTGGACCGATGCTACCGGCTCAGTAAGTGCACCTTATCAGCCCGACAGCACGCTGATTTTCCAGGGAACACCGGGCACAGTCACCGTGGATAGCGCCGGGGTCTCGGTTTCCAAAGGCATGCAGTTTGCCGCCGATGGCTATACAGTGACTGGCGGCGATTTAGCTCTGAATGCTCGTTATAGTTTTGATAGGATTCCGTTTCGGGTTGGGGATGGAACCAGCACGGGCGCCGGTTTCACCACAACCATTGCTTCCAACCTGACCGGAACTGGCTCACTGGAAAAAACTGGTCTTGGAACACTCGTCCTGACGGGTGACAACACCTACAACGTCGAAACCACTGTTTCAGAAGGAAAGCTGGAGTTCAGGGATGGTGCAACTCTGACCGGCAACCTATTTATTAGCGTTGGTGGCCCTGAAACAGCAGCTCTGACTATTGCCGATGGCAGCGACGTTTCTGCAAGAACTTATACCCTTGTGGCTAAGGACGCAGGTTCTTCTGGAGCTGTAACGGTAACAGGTCCTGATTCACGTTTTCGAGTTGGGGGTGCTTTTAGCATTGGAGGCGATGGAAACGGAACCCTGAGTGTCTTGGAGGGCGGTTTAGTTACCAGCGCTTATGGCGAGATTGGAGATCGTACAGGCTCAACCGGGGCTGTGGAGGTGACTGGCGAAGGGTCACATTGGAAAAACTATTTCGGTTTGAATACAGAAGGTATCAGTCTTTACGTGGGAACTCAGGGAACCGGAACTCTGACCATTGCCGAAAGTGGCCGGGTGACCAGTCAAAAAGGAGTTATCGGTGCGGATACAGATTCTTCGGGAGACGTAGTCGTGACCGGAGATGGGTCTCTTTGGGAAAACAGCCACTATTTGAACATCGGACTGCTCGGAAACGGTACCCTGACGATCTCAGATGGTGGTGTGGTTGATGTGGAAAACAGCGTTCATCTGGGCAGGCTGACAGATTCCAGTGGCACGCTCAACATTGGTGCTGCTGCTGGTGATACCGCGCAGGCCGCTGGGATATTAGATGCCGCAGCGGTTAAATTTGGTGATGGTACCGGGGTGATCAACTTCAACCATACGGATACTGACTACACCTTCTCACACGCGATCTCGGGAGGTGGTACTGTCAATCAACTTGCCGGCACCACGATCCTGACCGGCACCAACACCTATACCGGCGGCACCACTGTTACAGGTGGTGAGCTGGTTGTTAATGGCACCATTGGTGATGTTACAGTCAACGGCGGTAGCCTTGGTGGTTCGGGGACTGTGGGGGCTGTTGCTTTCAATTCAGGTGCTGTGGTTGCACCTGGAAACTCCGTCGGGACTTTGAATGCGACTTCTCTTGTTTTCAATAGTGGCTCAACCTTTGAGGTTGAGTTGAATGATGGGGGCAACGCAGCAGGCATCAACAACGATCTGCTGGCCGCCAGCGGTGCCGTGACAATCAATGGTGGTTCGGTACATGTGAAGCCGGAAAACAGAACCGACGATGGCTCAACCTATGCTGCAAATATGGTCTATACGATTATGAGCGCTGTAGGGGGCGTCTCCGGAACGTTTGATTCATCCACCCCAACAGATGACTTCGCGTTCCTTGATTTTGCTCTGTCATACGATGCGAACAATGTTTATCTCGGTTCCCAAATGGCATCCAGCACGTTCTGCATTTCCGGGATGAGTGCTAATCAGTGCGCTGCGGGTGAAGGTGCGTTCTCACTTGGCAGCGGAGGCTTGTTCAATTCAGTCTTGAACCTGTCCAACTCAGATGCACCAGGAGCACTCGATCAGCTTTCAGGTGAAACCCACGCCTCAATAAAAACAGTGCTGATTGAAGATAGCCGTTTTGCCCGTGAGGCCGCCCTCAGTCGTGTGCGCATTGCAATGGATTCCGTTGCTGCGGATGGACAAGAGCAAGTGGAAAAGCGCGTTGGCGAGAGTTTCGCGTTCTGGGGGCAAAGTTTTGGCTCCTGGGGACGCTGGAGCGGAAACAGCAATGTTGCAGGGCTTGACCGGTCAATCGGCGGTTTCCTTCTGGGTGGAGATGCTCAGATTGGTGAAAATTCCCGCCTTGGCTTTTTCGGTGGCTATGACAACAGCAGTATCGAGGTGAATGGCAGAACGTCCTCTGCGACGGCAGACACGCTGCATCTTGGTGCATATGGTGGCACAGAATTTGGGCCTCTGGGGGTGCGCGCAGGTGGCAGCTATGCATGGCATGATATCGACACGACCCGCTCGGTTGCCTTCACTGGCTTTGCCGAGAGCCTGTCAGGGTCCTACACAGCGCGAACTGCGCAGATCTTTGGTGAAGTGGGGTATCGTTTTGATTATGCAGCGACCAGCCTGGAGCCTTTTGCCAACATATCCTACATCCAGTTGTCCAGCGATGGGTACTCCGAAACCGGTGGCTCTGCTGCGCTGAAGGCTGGTCGCCAGACAATGGACAGCACCTTCACCAGTATCGGGTTGCGTGCAGATGCCCGGGCAAACCTTGGTCAATTCACCGCAAAGCTATCAGCACAAGCTGCCTGGCAGCATGCGTTTGGCGATGTAACACCTGTTGTCAATCATGCCTTTGCCGGAGGCGAGGACTTCTCCGTTGCCGGTATTCCGATTGCCAGAGATGCCCTCCTGCTGAATCTGGGAGCATCGGTGGATCTGGGGCGTAACACAACCTTGGGTCTGGCCTACGATGGCCGGTTTGGTTCCGGCTTCACAGATCAGGGACTCAAAGCAAACATTGCTCTGAAGTTTTGACCGTTCTCCTGCCTGCGCAAAACCACCTACCCAACATAGACCCGCCCGCCACTTGTAAACTGAAGTGGCGGGCAAATGCTTTCCAACTGTCAAAATCCATATGCACCAATCCTGCTATTTTATCCCCGTCTGAGCACGGCCTTCTGCCATCTAGGCTGCCTCAGCTATTGATAGAACCGCACAAATGTCCGGTAATGGGATGGACCGCCTGCTCCCCCAAGGCGCAGGTTCTATAGTGATCCTGTTCTTATCAAACCGGAGCAGTCCCATGACCACAGAACTTCTCTCAGTCGGCATCGACATTGGCAAAGATACATTGCACATCGTTGGGTTCAATGATGATGGTAGCTACGCTTTTCGGAAAAAGATCAAGCGTCTGTCTCTCGTGGCGACGTTCGAGAAGTTGCCGCGCTGTATTGTGGGCATGGAAGCGTGCATGAGTGCGTATTTTGTCAGCCGAACACTGCGCAAATTGGGGTTCGATCCCCGTATCATCGCCGCCAAATACACCAAGCCCTTCGTCAAAGGCCAGAAGAACGATTACAACGATGCTGAAGCTGTGGCCGAGGCCGTGTTGCGGCCCAATTTGAATTACGTGCAGGAAAAGAGCCAGGATCAGCTCGATCTACAAGCCCTGCACCGAGTTCGATCCCGATTGGTCTCGCGTCGTACCGCCACCATCAACCAGATCCGGGCCTTTCTGTTAGAGCAAGGAATTGCGGTGCGCACAGGCAGCAGCAGTTTGAGAAACTCTCTGTTCGCCATTCTCGACAATCGCGGTGATGAGATTTCTCCGCGCATGCACGACATCCTGATCGGCCTTTATGAAGACTGGCTGTGGCTAGACGAACGCATCGATGCGACCAGTACCGAGATCGAACAGATCAGCAAATATGACGTTGGCTGCCAACTGCTGATGAGTATCCCCGGCATCGGACCCATCATCTCCACCGCGCTGGTGGCCGCCATCGGTAACGGATCTGCTTTTGAACGCGGACGAGACCTTGGCGCTTGGTTGGGCCTGGTCCCTCGGCAGTACAGCACAGGAGATAAGCCCACCCTAGGCAAAATATCAAAAGCCGGAAATCGCTATTTACGCACGTTGTTGGTGCAAGCGGCACACGTTTTGATGATGCGACCAAAACTTTGGCAGAACCTAAGCTTCGAAGACTGGCTGGAGCGGGCATCCAAGCGAATGCATAAGAATAAACTGTCCGTCGCCTTGGCCAATAAACCGGCAAGGATCGCCTGGAGCGTATTGTACAATTGCACGGAGTTTGACAACCATACAACTGACATGGAGGCGATCTAACCAGAACCTCCTTAAAAGTTCGCGACAGAGCATGAGCATGGAACGGAAGAAAGAACGCACCCAAAGTCAGAGGGCCAGCATGGTTCTAAGTAACCTGTCCGCTAATTAGACTGTAGGTACGTGCGTATTACCATCAAGGCCACGGCCCGCGTGCCGATAAACAGGTCGGATACATAGTAGCGACTTCAAGGTTTCAAGTAACAACTCTCTTGCGAAATGCAGGCGGTCCATACATAACGGCCCTAAACGCTGGCAGCCGCTACATCATCGCCTTGAAGCTATGCACCACTATGAAGGCCAAAGACGTCACTCATACCCTTCATATGGCACCCGATGTTTATTTCAGGCGGGATAAGCAGATCCTGAAAAAAACGGCAGACGATTAAATGCAAAACTCTTCAATTCCGCCGTTTGCGCTACCACGCACAAGCCGCATAACAGGGCCAAACATTCCGATATTCAAAAACTAATTTTGTCGAACTTCATGCATCCACCCTACTTGTTCTCAACGTTTTGGTAAGAGATCCTCATGCGGGTGAAGCTCATGGAGATGTGGGCTTTTTGGATGAGGGAGACGGCTTTCAGGTCTCCCAGCTTTAAAGCTGTCAGGATGTCATCCATTTCCCGGTTGAAGATGATAACTTCGTCTGTCAAATCGATGACGGATGCAAATAGAGACTTGAGCCAGATGCGGGTTGTCTGCATGTAGAGTCTCTCCGAAATCTCGCGCAAAGGACCGTTATCTGTGAGCTTGAGGATGGTGAGGAAGAAATCCATGATCAGGATCGAGAACTCGCGAGCATTTGGGTTTGTCTGAAGTTCTTTGGCGCGGGCAGTCAAAGCCTCAAACTCAGACAGTATCTCCTCTGTGGGAGGTGCGGGCGACAATTTTCCGCTGAGTTCCGCTAGTTCCATGCGGAGCAGATAGGTTTGCTCCAGCTCCTTGATGTCCACGTCCGTTACAAAGGTACCGACACCGTGAACTGAGCGCAGTAGGCCTTCGCTTTCCAGGCGAACTAGCACCCGGCGCAATGGTGTCCGGCTCACACCGAATTCTTCCGCCAGTTCTGTTTCAGAAAGTCGTTTTCCAGGCGCGTAATCCAACAGGCAGATACGATCCCTAATTTCATCATACATCCGGTCAAACCGGTCGCGTGCGCTGTAGTCTATATTTGCCAGATCCAAGATGTTCACCGATCACTCTTTTCTCGTGTTCTCGTTCTATATACTCATAGTGCCAAGGGCAAAGCTATTGATCCCTTGGCACACTAGTTGTTTGGCCTGACGTGTTTATAAATCAGTCTTTTACGAAGAGTTTGCGCTCAACATTACAAAGAGCTCGGGCCGGGCCTGCTTCGGTGATGAGGATTGTTTCCGTGGTCTCCAGCCCCCAGTCATCCAACCAAAGGCCTGGCATGAAATGAAAGGTCATTCCGGGCAACAAAACTGTTTCATCCGTAGGTCGAAGCGAGAGAGTGCGCTCGCCCCAATCAGGTGGATAGCTCAGACCAATCGGGTAACCGCAGCGTCCTCCACGATCAATGCCGACTTTGGCGAGTGCATTGTTGAGTGCATTGGCTATATCACAGGCACGGTTTCCTGCTCTGGCCGCCTCCAGGCCAGCTTCCAACCCTTCTGTCAGGGCCATTGAGGCGTCGACCATCGATTGTGGAGGTTTGCCAAGAAAGACTGAGCGGCACAGTGGGGCGTGATAACGCCGGTAGCAGCCGGAGAGTTCAAAGAAGGTAATCTCTCCAGTTCGCATTTGGTTGCCGTTCCAGGTCAGATGAGGTGCTGTCGCATCCCTTCCAGATGGAGTCAGAGGCACAATGGCAGGATAGTCTCCCCAGTCATCTCCAACACCAGTAATCCCGGCATGGCTTATATCCGCAACCAGCTCATTCTTCCTCATCCCAGGTTCAGCTTTATCAAGTGCAATCCTGATAATTTTGTCCGAGATGGCTGCTGCTTTTCGAATGAAAACAAGTTCTTCTTCTGATTTAACACCGCGTTGCCAGTTAACCAGCGCCGTTGCATCAACAGGCACTGCATTGGGGAGCTCTGAAAACAAAACCGTATGTGCTTTGGCGGAGTAATAATAGTTTTCCATCTCCACGCCGATACGGGATGTGGAGTAGCCTCTTGCTTCAAGGTGTGATGACAGATCCTCCATAGGATGGCAGGTTGTTGACTGGATGTAGCGATCTGCATAGCCAAGCACATGGTCGTCATCCATCCAAACAGTTCGCAGCGCCCCATTTGCATCCTGGATCCGGCCCCACCACAACGGATCTCCCTCCAGTGGCAGGATTACGCCTTGATGCACGTAAAATGACCAGCCGTCATAGCCCGTCAACCAAGCCTGGTTCGATGGATCAGTCACAAACAAGACCTCAATCCCGGCCTGCATCATGGCACTGCGGGTCTGAGCAATGCGCCGATCGTATTCTGTTTTGCTGAATGGAGCATTTTCTAGGCCCATGTCGCCCTCCCTTGTCAAAATTGTAATTGTACACAACAGCAACTAACGCCAATAAGATCAATCAAAAAAAACAAATTTACCAGCATTAAAATTAGAAAAACATAGCTATTTGGGTAATTTTATTATTGACTATGCCGAAATATCGATCATGTTGTGTACATCAAGTATTTGCACGTAGGTTTGTGGTTGCATAGCAAACCTGCCGACGTGGCAGTTCCTATGAGCAGTCACAGGCATTCACTGGAAACGGCGCGCAAGATGCCGAGTAAAACAGATATTCATCATGATGATTTTGGGGGAGGAATTAATGACAGGTATCTTTAAACGGGCGTTACAATCTTGCGCAGCGGTGGGATTAGTTCTCGCTGCAACCGGAGCGGTGCAGGCTGATACATGGCGATATGCTTTTGAAGAAGCCATGACTGATGTTCAGGGCGTGTATGCTCAAAAGTTCAAAGCAGAAATTGAAGCAAACTCTGATCATGAAATCCAGCTGTTCCCTTATGGAACGCTTGGTGAGTCTGCTGATATCATGGAACAGACACAAGATGGCATCTTGCAGTTTGTTGATCAGTCTCCGGGCTTCACCGGGGCTTTGATACCGGAAGCACAAGTGTTCTTTGTGCCTTATCTCCTTCCTACAGATCAAAAGCATCTCGCTCGCTTCTACCGGGAAAGCAAGGCGATCAATGACATGTTCAAGCCGCTCTATGCTGAAAAAGGCCTTGAACTGCTGAACATGTTCCCCGAGGGCGAGGTGGCAATGACCACCAAGAAGCCGGTGAAAACATGTGCTGATCTGAATGAAGTCAAGTTTCGCGTAATGACCAACCCACTGCTGGTTGAGAGCTATCGTGCATTTGGTGCGAGCCCGACACCACTGCCATGGGGCGAGGTTTATGGTGGGTTGCAAACCAACCTTATTCAGGGGCAGGAGAACCCGACTTTCTTCCTCTATTCAACCAAGATCTATGAGGTCACCGATTACATCACATATGCGGGACACAACAATTTCACCACCGCGGTGATGGCAAACAAAGATTTCTTTGATGGCTTAAGCGCAGAAGATAAGGACCTTGTGGAAAAGGCAGCAGCTGCTGCGTACGACCATACCGTCGTCTATCAGCAACAAGCCGCTGAAACTGAGCTTGCTAAGATCATGGAAGCCAAGCCAGAGATGAAAGTCACTGTTCTGACCGAAGATGAGCGTGGATGTTTCAAGGCAGCCGCGGCTGAGGTTGAAAAGACCTTCATCGAGATGACAGGTGATAGCGGCGCTGCAATCATTGCACAGATGAAAGCCGATCTGGCCGCGACTGCAGACTAACAGCCAGTTGTTATCGCGCAAAATATGTAGGGCGAGCACTCCTCGCCTTACACGCCTCATGTAATGCGGGACGGTGGAATGAGTGATCAGGCACAATCAAACTTGCCAGGCTTTTTGGGTGTTATTGACCAAGCGATCAGTCGGATTGAATCCGTCCTGCTTGCAGTCGGCGTTCTTTTGATGGCAGCAAACACGATCGCCAATGTAATCGGGCGTTTTGTGCTTGGAAATTCCATCTTCTTTTCCGAGGAACTGAACCGTATCTTGATTATTCTGATCACGTTCGCTGGTATCAGTTATGCAGCACGGCATGGGCGCCACATCCGCATGAGCGCCATTTATGACGGCTTGTCTCCTGGCTACCGTAAAATTCTGATGGTCCTGATCTCGCTGGTGACCGCAATTTTTCTGTTCCTGCTCTGTTATTACTCAATCAACTACATTGAAACACAGGCCTCTCGTGGCCGGGTGTTACCTGCACTGCAAATCCCTGTTTGGGTGATATTGGTTTGGGTGCCCGTTGGTTTTTTCATGACGGGAACACAGTACCTGCTCACTGCCATCAAGAACTTGACTGCTCCCGATATCTATCTCTCGACCCACATGCTTGAGGGCTATGAAGAAGATGAGATCGAGGTTTGAAAGATAGTATCATGGCAGCAACAATATTCCTTTCGATGATTACTCTTCTTCTTCTTGGGTTTCCTATGATGATCCCTTTGATCGTCGGGAGCTTCATTGGTTTTTTGATGATGTTCGGTGATTTCGGGCAAATGGAAACCATGATTCAGCAAATGGTTGCAGGTATTCGGCCTGCATCGCTCATTGCTGTGCCCATGTTCATTTTTGCAGCAGATATCATGACACGGGGACAGTCCGCTGGCCGCCTGATTGATTTGGTCATGGCCTTTGCGGGCCACGTGCGCGGTGGTCTTGCCATCTCGACAGCAATGGCCTGCACAATGTTTGGCGCAGTCTCAGGGTCCACACAGGCAACCGTTGTGGCTATTGGATCGCCCTTGCGACCACGTATGCTGAAGGCCGGTTACAAAGACAGCTTCATTCTGGCGCTCATCGTCAATGCCAGTGACATTGCTTTTCTGATCCCACCATCAATTGGAATGATCATTTATGGCGTTGTTTCAAATACATCTATTGCAGAATTGTTTATCGCAGGCATCGGGCCGGGACTGCTCATCCTCGTTCTGTTTTCAATCTACAGCTACATTTACGCCGTCCGTAACCAAGTCCCAACTGAGCCTAAAGCCAGTTGGCGGGAGCGGTTGACCGCAGTCCGGCAGGCGCTGTGGCCGCTAGGTTTTCCGGTAATCATTATTGGTGGCATTTATGGCGGCATCTTCAGCCCTACAGAAGCGGCCGCAGTGTGTGTGCTTTACGCTTTGGTTCTGGAAGTCTTTGTGTTCCGCTCCATGTCCTTGACTGATGTTTACAAGACAGCTCAATCAACCGGTTTAATCACCGCAGTGGTGTTCATTCTGGTCGGCGCAGGCGCAGCATTTTCCTGGATCATTTCTTTCGCTCAGGTCCCGCAGGAAATCCTGACTGCGATTGGCATTTCTGACATGGGCGCAATGGGTATCCTGTTTGTCATCTCAGCTGCATTTTTTGTTGGCTGTATGTTTGTCGACCCAATCGTCGTTATTCTGGTGCTGGTACCCATTTTTGCGTCAGTTGTTAAGGCTGTCGGTTTGGACCCGGTGTTGGTTGGCACGATCATCACATTGCAGGTCGCCATAGGCTCAGCAACGCCGCCATTTGGATGTGACATTTTCACGGCCATCGCAGTGTTCAAGCGACCTTATGCTGAGGTTATCCGCGGGACGCCACCGTTTATCCTGATGTTGGTTGGGGTCGCCATTGCTCTGATCTTTTTCCCACAAATTGCGCTCTTTCTGCGCGACTTAGCTTTTGCCAAGTAACAAGGAGTACTCGATGTTCAAATCTATCCTTGTTCCATTTGATGGGTCTAAAGGGGCGGAGCGAGCACTGCTCAAGGCTGTTAAATTGGCGACTGTTTGCGGCAACATCCCGCTCTCTCTTCTGACCGTTTACAAACATCATTCAATGTTGGAAGCATCCTTCGCAATCGTGCGCCCGGATGAAAATGAGAGCGTGGATGATGTGATGCGTAATCACGCTCGTGAAGTGGCAGAGCAGGGGAAGCAACTTGCCCTGAATGCCGGGTGTGCAAACATCCGCGCTTTTGCCAAATCCGGCCCAACAGCCCGCACGATTGTGGGCTTTGCAAGAGAACACCAAAACGATGTGATTGTTTTGGGGAGCAGAGGGTTGGGTTCAATCGAAGGATATTTGCTTGGCAGTGTCTCTCACAAGGTAACAGGCTTGGCGGAATGCCCGGTCCTTGTTGTTTAGGAGGGCACATGATTTTTGATTGTCGTCCTAAGACCTCTCTGGTTGAAGCCAACTTTGACGCCCGTTCAGTCAATAAACGGATAGGTCTGATTGTTTTGGCAACAGATCACACCAGCGAAGGGGATTTCGCACGCATGTGCGATCCTGATCAGATCGGCATTTACGCAAACCGGATCACCTATAAAAACCCAGGTACACGAGCGAATTTGCTGGCAACAGGTCCACGCCTGACAGAAGCTGCTTCGCAGATATTACCTGGAGATGCGTTGGACGTAATCGCTTACAGCTGTACGGCTGCTTCAGTTGTTTTGGGAAACGCAGTTGTCGGGGATTACTTGAAAGCTGGCAAATCTGACACCCCATTTGTGACACCCAGCTCTGCAGCATTTGATGCGCTCGAAGCTTTAGATGCAAAACGGATCAGCGTGTTAACTCCATACTCTGCCAGTATTTCGCAGGAAGTGTTTCAGTACTTCGCCGATAATGGCCTTCAAATTGCCAGTGCAAACTATCTCGGTGTCGATGATGACCGTGAGATTGCGCGGCTTTCCGAGTCTACGATTATTGAGGCTGCCTGTGCAGCTATGGAGCCGAGTGCAGATGCATTGTTCATCTCGTGTACCGGGTTGAGGGCCGCAGTGTGCATTCATAGGATTGAAGATCGGATTGGCAAGCCAGTGGTGACTTCAAATCAGGCAATGATCTGGCGTTGCCTTCAGCATCTGGACTCCGAGCAAGTCGTACATGGTTTTGGCCATCTGTTCCAACACTCAATCAAAGATCGGATGAGCGCACAATGACGCAAAAAATCACCGTTCATGACAGTTTTTCTGCACGCCAAAAAATAATGGGGCACGTTAGAACGACCCCCTTGGTCAGCTCACCCAGCTTGAGCCAGACTTGTTCTGCAGAAGTGTTGTTGAAGCTTGAGCAAACGCAGATCACGGGAAGCTTTAAACTGCGCGGTGCGACAAATGCAATTTTGTCACTCAACGCAGCTCAAAAAGAAGCTGGTGTCGTTGGTGTCTCAACTGGAAACCATGGTCGCGGTCTGGCTTATGCTGCCTCAAAAGCAGGGGTGCGTTGCATCATCTGTATGTCAAAACTTGTTCCGCAGAACAAGGTAGAGGCAATTCAATCGCTGGGTGCTGAAGTTCGAATAACCGGAAGTTCTCAGGACGATGCTCAGGCTGAAGTAGACCGGCTGGTAGAAGACGGAATGACGATGATCCCGCCATTTGACCACCGGGATATCATTGCAGGGCAAAGCACTGTTGCGCTGGAAATACTGGAGCAAACACCTGATCTGGATACGGTACTTGTACCAGTCTCGGGCGGTGGCTTAATTTCTGGAGTGGCGTTGGTGATGAAAACCATCAGTCCCTCAATTCGTGTTGTTGGCGTTTCAATGGAGCGCGGTGCTGCCATGTATAGCTGCCAGCATGCAGGCAAACCGATCCTTGTTGAAGAAGTGCCAACACTCGCAGATTCATTGGGTGGTGGGATTGGGCTGAACAATGCCTATACCTTCGAGATGACACGGGATCTGGTAGATGACTTGATCTTGGTCAGCGAAGAAGAAATAGCAGAAGCCATTCGACACGCTTACTGGCAGGAACGTCTGGTGATTGAAGGCTCAGGCAGTGTCGGTATTGCTGCCTTACTCGCTGGAAAGATCAAAATACCCGGAAAGTGTGTGAGCCTCATCAGCGGGCAAAATATTGATATGGCGCTGCATAAACGCTTGATCGACGGCGAGAACGTCGATGTGGCTGCGCCGACCTCTGTGAATGGAAGCCTTTATGCCTGAGATTAATATCCTGACGGAGGCAGATCTGCGCTCTGCTGTTTCTTTGGATCTGGATGCTGTTGCATGTGTAGAAAATGCATTTCGATTGCTTGCAACAGAAAACGTTGTAATGCCGCCTATCCTGAGCTTTCATGTACCTGAGCACAATGGGGAAGTGGATGTGAAGACTGCCTATGTTCCCGGCATAGACAGTTTTGCGATCAAGATGAGCCCGGGTTTCTTCGACAATCCTAAACTGGGTCTGCCAAGCCTGAACGGATTGATGGTGCTGTTTGATGCAAAGACCGGCATCGTCAAGGCGTTACTGCTCGATAACGGGTATCTGACCGATGTGCGCACAGCTGCCGCTGGAGCCGTCGCAGCCAAGCATCTGTCACGAGAGAACAGCAAGATTGCCGGTATTCTTGGAAGTGGCATTCAGTCCCGCCTCCAACTGCAAGCATTGACGCTTGTTCGTAATATTGAACGAGCTGTTATCTGGGGGCGCAACAGCGAAAAAGCTGCTGCTTGTGCTCGGGAGTGTTCAACTCAATTGGGAATTGAAGTCATTGCTGGCAGCATTGCTGAGGTTATGGCTCAATCCGATATCGTCGTAACAACAACCCCCTCCAAAGAGCCCTTGATCAAGGCGGATATGATGCGACCTGGGCAGCATATCACCGCCATGGGATCAGATGCCGACTATAAATCAGAACTCGCGCCCTGCGTTATTCCAGGTGCCTCTGTTTTCGTTTGTGACCGCTTATCTCAATCCATCAAACAAGGCGAACTCCGTACAGCGATAGCAGCTGGCACGATCAACAGTACTGAGATGTACGCGGAACTTGGACAAGTAATTTCTGGCCAAAAGCCAGGGCGGCAGTCGAACAAAGACATTACGGTTTGCGATCTGACAGGAACTGGGGTGCAAGACACCGCCATTGCCACCTTGGCCGGAGCCCGAGCTGAAGCCGTAAAAGCAGGCACAGCGATCAATAGTTGATCCGTGTGTATCAGGACGAAAATTATGCAGGCAAATCCCATTACGCCCACAATCCCATTGGATCAGGACGGCATTCATCATGGGTTTTTACGGTTACCCTATAGCCGTGATGACAGTGCGTGGGGCTCTGTTATGATTCCCATTACGGTCATCAAAAACGGAGAAGGGCCGACAGCGCTCTTAACAGGCGCAAATCACGGCGATGAATACGAAGGGCCAGTTGTCCTCCAGGAACTGACAGTTGCGTTGAAACCAGAGGACGTAACTGGTCGAATTATCATAGTTCCGGCCTTCAACTTCCCGGCATTTATGGCGGGAACGCGGACGTCACCCATTGATAGGGGAAACCTGAACCGTTCATTTCCAGGTCGTCCTGACGGAACTCCAACTGAGAAAATTGCCGACTATTTTCAGCGTTACCTGCTTCCTCTGACAGATGTCGCTGTCGACTTCCATAGTGGAGGTAAGACCCTTGATTTTGTGCCGTTCGCAGCAGCTCATATTCTGGAAGATAAGAGCAATGAGAAGGCCTGCTTTGAAGCAATGGCTGCGTTTAACGCACCTTACTCCGTTCAGCTCCTCGAAATCGATAATATAGGCATGTACGACACAGCAGTTGAAAGCATGGGCAAGGTTCTTGTGACAACTGAACTGGGCGGTGGTGGAACTGCGACGGCAAAAACCATCGGAATCGCACGCAAGGGATTGCGTAATGTCTTGATCCAGTTCGGTATCCTGCAAGGAGAAAAACAACTGGAGTCCTCCGTAAACTTAGGGATGCCAGGGGCAGATTGCTTTACATTCTGCGAGCAGGGCGGGCTATACGAACCTATGGTCGATCTGGGAGATCCCGTTGGAGAAGGTGACATTGTTGCCCGTGTTTGGCCAATGGACAGAACCGGTGTTGAACCAACCAGATACCACGCAAAGCGCAGCGGCATCCTCATCAGTCGTCATTTCCCCGGGCTGATCAAATCCGGTGATTGTGCGGCGGTGATTGGCGTTCCTGAAGTGTGAGAGATATCAAAAGATGAGCATGCAACTTGATCAGCGTGATCTGGATATCCTGCGAATACTCTCAAATGAGGGCCGCATCACCAAAGCCGCTTTGGCGGACCGCATCGGATTGTCTCCAACACCTTGCTGGGACCGGCTGAAGAAGCTGGAGAAATCTGGTCTGATCGAAAGTTATGGTGCAAGGATTAATCTCAAAAAACTGGGGCCTCACGTCACTGTTTTCGTCGCTGCTGAACTGGTGGACCACACGGCTGCGAGCTTTTACGCCTTTGAAACAGCCATGCAGAACTACGAGGAAGTCGTGGCTTGCTGGGCATTAGGGGGCGGATTTGACTATCTGATACAGATCGTGACCAGAGACGTAGACGCTTATCAGAGGCTGATCGACACCATGCTGGATGCACGCATCGGGTTATCCCGCTACTTCACGTACATTGTGACAAAGCCTGTAAAGGGAAATGCGGCACCTCCGTTGAATCTTCTTTTCGCGGCCGATTAGCAGACGATTACTCTGTAATGAACACTTCATTCGGTCACATCCTCCGCCAAAAACAGGCAAATTCTGTTGTAGAGCAAGGAGGATGCGCCATGTCAGAAACAGCCTTGTCTGCACGGACGGACATTCAAGACAAAGCGCTAGTGCGTTCCTTTTCCTACATAAATGGAAAGTGGTGTGCTGCAAGAACAGATGAGACATTTGCGGTTATTGATCCAGCAAACGGGGATTACCTAGGGGATGTTGCAGGCCTTTCATCAGATGAATCGTCTGCTGCGGTAACTGCAGCTTCAGATGCCTTTCCCAAATGGTCGGGATTACTACCGCAAGAACGAGCGTCTATTTTGCGTCGCTGGTTTGAACTTCAGCTTACGCATAAAGAAGACCTCGCACGGATCATGGTTCTGGAACAGGGCAAACCCTTGTCAGAAGCCCGTGGTGAAATAGAATATGGTGCAGCGTTTGTTGAGTTCTATGCCGAGGAAGCCAAGCGTCCCAACATTGAAGGCGTCACCAGTCATCTAGCCGATGCAGAAGTGGAGCTTTGGCGAGAACCGGTTGGGGTTGCTGCCTTGATCACACCCTGGAACTTCCCAAGTGCGATGTTGACACGGAAAGCTGCCGCTGCCTTGGCTGCAGGCTGTACGATCGTTGCCCACCCATCAGCAGAAACCCCGTACAGCGCACTCGCCCTAGCGGAACTGGCTGAGCGAGCTGGAGTTCCCGCAGGGGTGTTTAATGTGGTGACTGGCTCAGCTCCAGAAATTGTCGAGCCCTGGACCAGTGATAGCCGCGTGCGGGCGCTATCCTTTACGGGGTCTACCCCTGTCGGCAAACTGCTTTATAGCCAATCAGCCTCCACCATAAAACGCCTTATCCTGGAACTTGGCGGACATGCTCCGGTTATTGTCTTTAATGGGGCAGATCTGAAGAACGCGGTTGCTGAGGCGATAAAATCCAAGTTCGCAACATCCGGTCAGGATTGTCTGGGGGCGAACCGAATATTTGTTGAGCGTCCGATCTACGAAGAGTTCTGCAAGAGTTTTACCAAAGCAGCTCAATCTCTTTCCATAGGCCCTGGATTGGATGATCCGGACATTGGTCCGTTGATGAACGAAAAAGCTGTTCAGAAACAAGAAGAACATGTCGCCAATGCCGTTGCCAAAGGCGCGAAGATTGCCTGTGGGGGCACCCGACATTCATTGGGACCACTGTTTTTTGAGCCGACGGTGCTGGTTGATGTGCCCGCTGAGGCTCTCATTATGCGTGAAGAGACCTTTGGGCCAGTGGCTGCGATTGCTCCTTTTGACAGTGAAGAGGAAGTCATCGCCCGCGCCAATGACAGCGAGTATGGACTGGTTGCCTATCTGCATAGCGATGATCCGCGCAGGATTTACAGAGTTAGCCGTGCTCTTCAATTCGGAATGGTTGCAGTCAATCGCACAAAGGTGACTGGCGCACCCATTCCATTTGGAGGCACTAAACAATCTGGTCTGGGCCGGGAAGGTGCACGGCTGGGCATGGAAGAGTTTACTGAAGTTAAATACGTTTGCCGCGACTGGGCATAAGGGAGGAAAGTCATGTTACGAAACGATCAGCTGGCACAATGGGATCGGGAGAATTTTTTCCACCCATCAACTCATCTGGCTCAGCACGCGCGAGGCGAAACGTCTACTCGAGTGATCAAGACCGCCTCAGGTTCTTACATTGAGGACCGTGAAGGGCGCCGAATGCTGGATGCGTTCGCCGGATTATACTGTGTTAATGTGGGATATGGCCGTCAGGAAATTGCTGAGGCAATCGCCGAACAGGCCAAAGAACTGGCCTATTACCACTCCTATGTCGGGCATGGTACAGAAGCCTCGATCACACTTTCCAAGATGATCTTGGATCGTGCGCCGAGTAATATGTCTAAGGTTTACTTCGGGTTGAGCGGCTCAGATGCCAATGAAACCAACATCAAGCTTATCTGGTATTACAACAATATTTTAGGTCGGCCGGAGAAAAAGCGAATTATCTCCCGCTGGCGCGGTTACCACGGTTCGGGTCTGGTGACTGGTTCGCTGACAGGCCTTGAGCTGTTTCATAAGAAGTTTGATCTGCCTGTAGAACAGGTCATTCATACAGAGGCTCCCTATTATTTCCGCCGTGACAATTTGGAGCAAAGTGAAGAGCAATTTGTCGCCCATTGTGTTGCTGAGTTGGAGGCTCTGATTGAGCGAGAAGGGGCCGACACGATTGCGGCGTTTATTGGCGAGCCGGTACTGGGAACCGGCGGGATCGTTCCACCACCAGCTGGTTATTGGACGGCTATTCAAGCCGTTTTGAAAAAGCACGATATTCTGCTGATTGCTGATGAAGTGGTGACAGGTTTCGGGCGCCTCGGATCCATGTTTGGTTCTGATCATTATGGATTGGAAGCTGACATCATCACCATTGCCAAAGGCCTGACATCCGCCTACGCGCCGCTCTCCGGTTCAATTGTCTCAGACAAGGTCTGGAAGGTTCTTGAACAGGGGACAGATGAAAATGGGCCAATAGGCCATGGCTGGACGTATTCAGCTCATCCCATTGGGGCCGCAGCCGGTGTCGCAAACCTCAAATTGCTTGACGATCTGAACCTTGTTGAGAAGGCCGGAACCACTGGTGCATATCTCAACAAATCCCTGAAGGAAGCTTTGGGGGGGCATGCTAATGTGGGAGATGTGCGCGGCGAGGGATTACTCTGCGCCGTAGAGTTTGTCAAAGACCGCGACGACCATAGTTTCTTCGAGGCATCCGACAAAATCGGGGCTCAAATCTCCGCAGCCTTGCTATCTCAGGACGCAATCATCGCACGCGCAATGCCCCAAGGCGACATCCTCGGCTTCGCCCCCCCATTCTGCCTAACACACGAAGAAGCAGACACAGTCGTTGCCGCAACAGTAAGAGCAGTGAAGGCTGTATTAGGTTGACACTTATTTAGTGTAGGCTGGTGTCTCAATCAGCCTACATGACCTTCATATTCTCAAAAAAGGTAGAGATCTTTAAACGAGCAGATTATCTGGATTCTTAAGGAACATGAGGCAAAGTTCTGGTTTCTGAGGTCTGAGATGACAGCTATGGTTGAAGTGCATCTCCTGCTTGTTTTCGGATAGGCGTTAAGGTTGTGATGCCATCATTTCCTCTCGAAAGGCTTCTGCGTCGATTGTCTTTAACCGCCTTCTCAGCTGTAGCGCCGGGGTCTTTGTATTTTGCGCCCTACTTCACTCCTAATCTAGTGATTATGGCCAAACACTCCCTTATCCAAAACCACTCACCTGCCCATATGGCTTCTATGGGGAACAAACTATCCTAGAATGAATGTAGTCGGTATTAGCGCCGATACCGGAGTGCGTTTGTTATCTCAACCCATGATGGAATCTGTCGAATAGCTGGTTCTGGCCCAAGCTTCCACATCGGTCTGTTATCTCCTCTGCGTTTCCCACCTGCAGCTAATGTTGGGTTTGCCCACAATGTTGACAGGCTAAACGCCCAGCTTTCCAGAATATCCGGCAAGTCGTCGCTGGTTGGAGCAACTCGTTATGCCCTCTCGCGCCTGCCCAAAGCACGGCCTTATATCGACAATGGCTCTCTGGAGCTCGACAACAACACGGCCGAGCGGGCAATGAGATCTGTTGCTCTTGGGCGGAAAAATTATCTCTTCATGCGATCAGAAGGTGGCTATAAAGCTGCGGCAGTCGCCTATACTCTCATCGAAACAGCCAAGCTCAACAATGTGGACCCCTCATGCCTGGCTCACGTGGGTTCTGACCTAAATCGCTGATCACAAGATAACCCACATCACCGACCTAATGCCGTGGTGTTACGCTGCAATGTCAGCGTAACAGGTCCCGTTGCTGGTTGGTAGGTCGCCTTCGCCAAACGCTTACCTTACACCCCAATGTTGGGATTGTAAGTTAAACGAAGATGAAGTCCTCAGCGCCAATAAGTGAGAGATCCGTATTTTGTAAAATGATCTCACTATCTCCAAAGGCGACAATGACGTCGGCATCTCTATTGGTCAAAGACAGCTCTGTAAAGGAATTCGCGCCAAATTCAGGGCCGAGCTGAATAAAGTCAACTGTGTCCTGAAAGTCAGCAATAGTGTCAGTGTCACCTATACTCGTGAAACTAAAGGTATCACGTCCCGCACCACCTTCTAAAAGGTCATCTCCTTGAGCTCCATCAAGGAAATCATCGCCGGAGAAACCCTGAAGTACATTCTCCAAGGAGTTTCCAACCACAGTATCACTGCCAGCGCCACCAGAGGCATTTTCTATCTCAACACCATTGGCGATGGTATACCCTCCGCGCACACCTTCTGCATAGGAGAGTACACCACCACCTGTGCTACTGTAATCAAGAGTAGCGGCTACAAGCGAGATATTGACGCTGCTGAAGCCCGTATACGCGATTGTATCGATACCGCCGGTGTCCCAGATGCACGAATAAAATGTGCCTGAACCGTTAAGTTCTGGCAGGAGATATGTATTGTTATCTATATTCGCGTCTTTTGCTCCGTATTTCTCCTGCAGAAGCGCCAAGTCGAACGCCATAGGGCCCACCGTCGCGCCATAAGTACTCGGCCATTCCGGATAAAGCTCTGCATGGCCGACATTATAACTCATCATGGTATAGATACCTTGATTGAGATCGAAGTCACCGTAATCGCCGCGTGAGCTAGAAACCCCGTTCATCACACTTGAACCGCCCCCAGTATCATGAGGGTGCGCCATACCCAGTCCATGACCAACTTCATGTTGAAACACAAAGTACTCAAGTGAGCCTGGATCTAGGTTTGCTAAATTCATATTAGAGGTATTGAAAACGGCTACGCCTGGATTTGCTTCACTCGGAGGATTCATATAGGCATAAGTACTGCCGCCAAATGCAGATGTTACAAATTTAAACTCTGCATTATTTGAGCTGCTTGCTACCGAAAAAGTGAGATTTGTCCCTTGCGATAAGTCGTTTAACGATGCCATCGCGCCATCAATCTGCGCCTGCGTCCAACCATCTGAACTTTGGCCATCAAACACTTCACCAGCTTGCGCAAAGTAGACAGAAATATTTGTTGTATCTACAGCGGAACCACCCCAATCGAGCGCATCCAGCGGTGATGGAGCCAAGGTCTCCTCCACACTGACAGTATAACTTCCGGTCTGCCCATCCGAGTAGGCAGCGGCGCTGATGTAAAATCTGCCTGACGTGGATGCTATGAAGTTTAAAGATGAATTTAAACCAGGTCCGCCGTCATCGTCAAACGCAACTAGGTTTCCTGAGGCGTCGTATATTCTTAAATAAGTATCTGTAACCGGCGCAGCTCCGCTCCCATTAAGGTTGATCGTATAATTTGATCCCGCACTAAGGTCGATCGCCACCCAGTCGCGGTCCCCATTGGTTTCAAGTGTACCTGAAAAGCTATCCCCTGCGGCAATGAGGTATTGCGTCGAGGGCCCTGCGTCAGCATCTTCTCCTTCATTCATGACTAGAGTATTTGCTAAGAAATCTGTCACCTCGACCTGTGCTGAAACCCCATCGGCAGCTTGTGCGCTGAGGGCCGCTTTTTGCTCCGTGACACTTGAGTTGTAGGATATACTGTCTGCAGGTACATGCAGTTGATTCATCATGCATAATTTACACATTTTCTACATCCCTTAATATAAAAGCAATCAGGCAAGTATAAAATTAAATATGATTCTTGCAATATTTAAATATATAAATAGTATTCATTAATATATTTAAGCAATACTTATGTTAAGTAAGGGTATTCTTCGTATTTTTTACATGTATGAGTCATTCGGTGTAAATGTGCGCAGATTTAAATATTGATTTTCTTAAGTGCTGCCAGCGCTTTGGTTTTCTCTGGATTGGCCCTCCTTGTTCTGGATGCTGTTTTACGCGGCTGATTTCAGGGGGAGATGGATCTGGGCATCTTAGGCGGGCGCCCACTATAGTCGCCTTAGCTCTCTCTGCCTCACCCACTTAATCGTTCTTCGCAATTCTAAGCGCCAATGCCAAGTCCTCCTCGCGTTGCTGGAACTCTTTGATCTCGCGTTTTAGGCATTGGAAGATTAGGAGGTATTTTGTGTTGCCTGTTGCAATGAGCGTGCCAATGACTTTGGGGGCGTAGAGGAAGCGTTCGAGAGTTATCTCTTGTTCCCCATCAGGAGCCCGAACAATGCAGACCCTAACCTGATACCCAACTCGCACTCCCATTGTTCTGCGGTTTTAGGTTGGAGGAATATCCGGCAATGGGCTGTCTCTATTAATGGAATGCCAAATCTTCTCTCTGTAGAGTGGGCTGTATCCTCGTAAGAGCGGCTCTTTATCTGATGGATAGTATGTTTCGTTCCTTACAAAAACGGAGTGTAAGATGGATAAGCTACCAAACGCAGAACTCGTCATGATCCCTGGTGGTACCTTGATTACCAAAACACCAGAGGAAGGACGGCAACTTGCGATGTTGATTGCTCGTCATACCATTCACAACATTCAAAATGATCTGGATGAGTTGAAGCAGGGGCGTTCAGTCTACTCAGTCAATCCGGACAGCTTAACTGCGGCAAGTCAAGTTGTCGCTCTTGAGTATCAAACGATTGCAGCAGCCAATAACTACTGGAGAGGTCAGTAGCCGCAACCTGCAAAGGTACAGAGTGAGCTACCAACACCTCTGGCCTAATCGTCCTTCGCAATCCTAAGCGCCAATGCCGGGTCGTCCTTGCGTTGTTGGAACTCTTCGATCTCGCGTTTCAGGCGTTGGAAGATTGAGAGGTATTTTGTGTTGCCTGCTGCGATGAGGGGGGCGATGATTTTCTGGGCGTTGAGGAGGCGTTTGAGTGTTATCTCCAGCTCCCTGTCCGAGCGCGGCAGGAGGTTGGTAACCGGGAATGATGGTGGTGCCTTTTTGCGGCGTGGGGCGAGGTCCACTTTAGCCTCCTTACCTGAGTTCAAACGCAGCAAGTTGAGTGGTGATGAAGTTCGCGGGGATGCTGTGTTTTGCCTCAACCACTGTCTGGTCAAGGGCAGGGGCGAGGAAGAGCAGGGTGGCGGCGAAGTTTGCCAGAATGAGCAACTTCATGGCCTTGCTAAAAAGGAACAGAGACACGTTGCAGTGATCACTAAAGACGTCATTTTCCACTAAATTTTCGTACAGAGAATAGACGCGGTTTGCTATGGCAGCTTTCTTGTTGGGATGAGACCTGAAGCATCTCGCGTAAGTCATCACGGACAAAGCAGGTGTCCGCCATCTTCCCACTTTTGAAAACATGACTTCCAACTGGTTTTCATTCAACTTCCGTTGTTGTCTGGGTGACTTCAATGACAGGTCTTCTTCTGACTTGACGGCTTTAGATATTTTCACACCAATTTGTGATGCGGCTCCTCTTTCTGAGTGCCTAAATCACCCACATGGCTTCTTGGGGTGTCTTTGCTTGTCTCATAACAACTGAATGCAGAGGAATTGTATGAAGTCTCACAGGATTTATTGTTCTGGAGCTGCTTGGACAGGTAAAGCTTGTCAGCGAACGGGTGGGGGTGGAGTTCTGCAACTGCTGGAAACATCTTGCATGCTAATCTCATTTGGTATACGACCGCATACAACAAACTTGAGCCGGTTTGCCTGAGATGGTTTTGACATAGAGTTCAAGATACACCAAACATAAATCGTCTAACACAAATGCGTCGGAATAATCATGAGCTTGTACACTGACTACTTGAATGAGATTGACACTCGAAAAGCCCAAGGTTTGAACCCCAAGCCGATCGAAGATGGCGCACTTGTGAATGAGATCATTTCGCAGATTAAAGATCTCAAAAATGAACACAGAGACGGTTCTCTTAAGTTCTTTATTTATAACACTTTGCCAGGCACAACCAGTGCAGCTAGTGAAAAGGCGAAGTTTTTGAAAGAAATTATTCTTGGCGACTCTGTCGTTGAGGAGATTTCTCAGTCATTTTCTTTTGAGCTGCTGTCTCACATGAAGGGTGGTCCTTCTGTAGAGGTTCTTCTTGATCTGGCTCTTGGCGATGATGCAGCAATCGCAGCTCAGGCAGCGGACGTTCTGAAAACTCAGGTGTTCTTGTACGAAGCTGATACTGATCGTCTTGCAGCTGCGTTTAAAGCAGGTAATGCGATCGCAAAAGATATTCTGGAAAGCTACGCGAAGGCTGAGTTCTTCACCAAGCTTCCTGAAGTAGAAGAAGAAATCAAGGTCGTTACCTATATTGCTGGTGAAGGCGATATCTCCACCGACTTGCTTTCTCCTGGTAATCAGGCGCACTCTCGCTCAGATCGTGAGCTGCACGGCAAGTGCATGATCTCTGAAGAAGGTCAGGCGAAAATTCAGGAACTGCAGAAAGCTCATCCTGATGCACGCGTGATGCTGATTGCTGAGAAGGGCACCATGGGTGTTGGTTCCTCCCGCATGTCCGGCGTAAACAACGTTGCGCTGTGGACCGGTAAGCAGGCAAGCCCATACGTTCCTTTCGTGAACATTGCTCCGATTGTTGCTGGCACCAACGGTATTTCTCCGATTTTCCTGACCACTGTTGGTGTAACCGGTGGCATCGGCCTTGACCTGAAAAACTGGGTTAAAAAGCAAGATGCCAATGGCAACACCGTTCTGGATGACAATGGTGACCCTGTCCTTGAGCAGACCTATTCAGTTGAGACTGGCAAGGTGCTCACCATCAACTCCAAAACCAAAAAGCTTTATGATGGTGATAAAGAGCTGGTTGATGTTTCTTCCGCTTTCACGCCTCAAAAAGTTGAGTTTATGAAAGCAGGCGGCTCCTACGCTGTTGTGTTTGGTAAGAAGTTGCAGACGTTTGCATCCGAGACACTCGGCGTTGACCTGAAGTCCGCTTTCGCAGCATCCAAAGAAATCTCTCACGAAGGTCAGGGCCTGACTGCTGTTGAGAAGATCTTCAACCGCAATGCAGTTGGCACTACTCCGGGCGCAACTCTGCACGCAGGTTCCGATGTTCGCGTAAAGGTGAACATTGTTGGTTCTCAGGACACCACTGGTCTGATGACTTCTCAGGAGCTGGAGTCCATGGCGGCAACCGTCATTTCTCCAACTGTTGACGGTGCTTACCAGTCTGGCTGTCACACCGCTTCTGTTTGGGATTTGAAGGCGCAGGCCAATATTCCTAAACTCATGAAGTTCATGAACAAGTTTGGCCTGATCACTGCGCGCGATCCTAAAGGCGTCTATCACGCCATGACAGACGTGATCCACAAGGTGCTGAATGACATTACCGTGGATGACTGGGACATCACCATCGGTGGCGACAGTCACACTCGTATGTCCAAAGGCGTGGCATTCGGTGCAGACTCCGGTACCGTTGCTCTTGCTCTGGCAACTGGTGAAGCCACCATGCCGATTCCAGAGTCAGTAAAAGTGACCTTCAAAGGCACTATGGCTGATCACATGGACTTCCGCGATGTCGTACATGCAACACAGGCGCAGATGCTCAAACAGCATGGCGACAACGTGTTCCAGGGCCGCATCATCGAAGTGCACATCGGCACACTGCTGGCAGACCAGGCCTTCACATTCACTGACTGGACTGCAGAAATGAAGGCAAAAGCCTCCATCTGTATCTCCAACGATGAAACTCTGATCGGCTCTCTTGAGCTGGCCAAGAGCCGCATTCAGATCATGATCGACAAAGGCATGGACAATGATGCCAAGGTTCTGGCAGGTCTGATCGCGAAAGCGGATAAGCGTATTGCTGAGATCAAATCTGGTGAGAAGTCTGCTTTGACCCCGGATGACAATGCCAAGTACTTCGCTGAGGTTGTTGTTGATCTGGACCAGATCGTTGAGCCAATGATCGCTGACCCTGACGTGAACAACAATGACGTTTCCAAGCGTTACACCCACGACACCATCCGTCCTGTTTCCTACTACGGTGGTGACAAGAAGGTTGATCTGGGCTTTGTTGGCTCCTGCATGGTGCACAAAGGCGACATGAAGATTGTTGCTCAGATGCTCAAGAATCTTGAGAAAGACGGCGGTAAGGTCGAGTTCAATGCTCCGCTTGTTGTTGCAGCTCCCACTTACAACATTATTGATGAGCTGAAGGCAGAAGGCGACTGGGAGATCTTGCAGAAGTACTCCGGTTTCGAATTCGACGATCTGATGCCAAAAGCAAAAGCACGTACCGAATACGAAAACATTATGTACCTGGAGCGCCCTGGCTGTAACCTTTGCATGGGTAACCAGGAGAAGGCTGCTAAGGGTGATACCGTTCTGGCAACCTCTACCCGCCTGTTCCAGGGCCGTGTGGTAGAAGATTCCTCTGAGAAAAAGGGTGAATCCCTGCTGGCGTCCACTCCGGTTGTTGTTCTTTCCGCAATCCTCGGCAGAACTCCAAACATGGATGAATACAAAGCAGCAGTGGAAGGCATCGACCTCACCAAGTTCGCCCCACCACTCCAGAAGCCTGCTGCTGCGAAGTCAGTTCACTTCTAGGGTCTAATCGCAGGATAGCGGCCTTAGACCTAGCAGCTGGCAAACAGCACTAATTTCTATTCGAATGGGCGGTACCTAACAGTACTGCCCATTTGCTTTTTAAATGTCGATGCTTTCAGAAGTTAGGTGTTCAGCCCTACTGAACATTTAGAGTGCTTAGCGTTCAATCGTCGGTTTTGATTCCCTGAAAATCAGAGTTCTGACAGATTGGTTTGAAAGCCGGTTTCCTTTTCCTTCTGTCATAGAAACGTAATGTAATGCTCGTTTTGTCAGCTATGTGGGGGAGGTGGGGTGTGACGGTTTTTTGACGGGGTCGCTTTGTGAGTGAGCGTCATTTCGCTGTAACAATCGCGTGTGCCTAGTACGTTAAATTTTAACAGGTACCGGGGTTGAACTCTTGATCCAGTTTGAAAGCGTTAGAAAAGAATTTGGCGCGCATGTTGCTGTCAAAGGGGCGAGCTTCATTGTTGAGAAGCCTCAGATGATCGGCATTATTGGTCGTTCTGGTGCGGGTAAATCCACGTTGCTGCGGATGATCAACAGACTTACCCCGGCAACCGACGGGCGTGTCCTTGTTGATGGTGTTGATGTGCTTGCCTTGCAGGGGGCGTATAAGCGCCGCTGGCAGCGTGATTGCGCGATGATCTTTCAGCAGTTCAACCTGGTTCCTCGCCTTGATGTTTTAACCAACGTTATGTTGGGACGCCTGAATGCACACGGAACAGTTTCAAGCATGCTTAAGCTGTTCACTCGTGAAGAGCGGGTTCAGGCTCTGCTGAAACTTGAAAGACTTGGCATTGCTGAAACGGCTTTGAAAAGGGCGGAAAATCTTTCTGGTGGTCAGCAACAGCGTGTTGCGATTGCTCGTGCTCTTATGCAGGAACCGAAAATGCTTTTGGCAGATGAGCCGATTGCCTCGCTGGATCCGATGAACGCGCAGGTGGTGATGGACGCTCTTAAGGCGATCAACGCGGAAGATGGCCTGACAGTTATTTGTAATCTCCATACTCTTGATACTGCCCGTAATTACTGTGACCGCGTGATTGGCATGCGTGATGGTGAGATTGTTTTTGATGGGAAACCGGATGAGCTTTCGACCGCAGTAGCCCGTGAGATCTACGGTGCTGACGACAGTTTTGAGGAGGGGATGACCTCAACTTCTCTGGGTAGCGAAGGTGCAAAAATCGCTGCCCTGGAACTGGCGAAAGGCGATGCTTCGCCTGTTGTCTCTGCTGCTGAATAGCAGCGGGTTTAGATTTATATTCTGATATTGGAGTGCTCTGATGAAAATCATCGGTAAAGTCGCTGCAGCTCTTGCTGTTAGCACAACCCTTCTTGCTGCGCCTATGGCTCTGGCTGAAGAGAAAATCACTGAATTCCGCATTGGTATTCTTGGTGGTGAGAATGAGGCGGATCGTCTTCGTTCCAACCAGTGTCTGGTTGACCGTTTTGAAAAGCTGCTGGGTGTTCCGGTCAAGCTTTTCCCGGCAGCTGATTATGCTGGCACCATTGAAGGCCTGAAGGGTGGGAACCTGGATTATGCCGAGCTTGGCGCTTCCGGTTACTCTGCTGTTTACCTGTCAGCTCCTGGTGCTGTTGAGCCAGTGCTGACCACCAAGCAGACAGATGGCGCAACAGGCTATTATTCTGTTTTGGTTGCTCGTGCAGATTCTGGCATTGAAACGCTGGAAGACATGAAGGGCAAGCGCATGGGCTTTGCTGACCCTAACTCCACCTCCGGTTATCTGGTTCCTTCTGTTGCGTTTGACGATATGGGCCTGAACCTGAAAGAGTACTTTGCCTCTACGCAGTTTTCTGGTGGACACGAGCAGAACGTTCTTGCTGTTTTGAATGGCGATGTTGACGGCGGCGTCACCTGGGCATCTGGTGTTGGCGAATGGGAAGAGGGCTACACCTCTGGTAATCTGCGTAAGATGGTAGATAAAGGCATGGTTGATATGTCTGATCTGGTTCAGGTCTGGCAGTCTCCGCTGATCCCGAACGGTCCGCTTGTTGTACGTAAGTCGCTTCCATCCGACGTAAAGCAGAAGGTTGTTGCCTCGTTGAAGTCTATGGTGACTGATAACACCGAGTGCTTCTACTCCGCACAGGGTGGTGAGTACGCTGACTTTGTGGAAGTGAACCACGATTTTTACAAGACCATTGTTGAAGCGCGTCGCCGTAAGATCGAAGCAAAAAAAGCTAACTAATTCTCAGAGTAGTAAAGGGGCGCGGATCTGACCGCGCCCTTTCTTTATGGGGGCCGTGGTGGCTCTCATCATTTCCCTGTTTGGAGGATGTTGAAGTGGCCGCTCATCTGGCGCTTGCCGAAGCTTCCCGTCTGGCCGAGATTTCTCAGGCCTATGAGCGTGTTGCCCGGCGCCGAACGCTATATACTCTTTCTCTGCTCGGCCTTTGTGTCCTGAGCATCTTCGGTGGCTTGTTTGTTGCGGACCAAGCAAATTCTGGTGGCTTTTGGACCGGCTTGGGTAAATTCTTTGATTATCCGGCTGAGTTGTTCATTGGTGCTTATGAGGAAGGGCTGGTTGGGCTCTTCGCACTTGTTCTTCAATATCTTCCGTACTTAATCGAGACCGTCAACATCGCCTTGGTCTCAACTCTTCTGGCATTCTTTCTGGGTGGGGCGCTGAGTTTTGTTGCGAGCCGTAACTTGGTGAGCAATCGGCTTGCCGTTGCTGCGATGCGCCGGGTGATGGATATTTTTCGCGCGTTTCCAGAGATTGTGATTGCGCTGTTGCTGGTTCTGATTTTTGGGCCAAGTCCGGTTGCTGCTGTGATTGCGGTGACAACGCATACAATTGGTGCACTCGCCAAACAGTTTTCTGAGGTGAATGAGAACTGTGACCTGAAGGCTGCTGAAGGCATTCGCAGTGTAGGTGGCAACTGGTTGGAGCAAATTCGCTTTGGCATTCTGCCTCAGGTGCTTCCGAACTTTTTGTCTTACACGCTGCTTCGGCTGGAAGTGAACGTGCGGGCCTCTGCGATCCTTGGGTTTGTCGGAGCTGGTGGTCTTGGTGCCGAGTTGAAGATGGTTGTCGACTGGAACTATGGAGCTGACATTCTTGTCATCATTTTCATGCTGGTTCTTTCAATCACGTCCATCGATTACCTCAGTGGCTGGATGCGACAAATACTTATTGGTCAGACGGGGCAAGTTTGATGGAGCGTTCTAAGACAGATATTAGTGCCTTGCGTGGGACGTCGCATCATGAAGAGCAACGGTTGGACGAGCAGTATCCCGGTGTTCTCGGGCTGGATTTGAAAAAGCGCTTGCTTGGGCCGGTGCTGTCGCTGTTGGTTGTTGTTTATTTGGGTCTCTGCTTTTTCGCGTTTGATGTTCCGGGCGTGATGGAGAAGGCCCGTGGGGACATGGCTCAACTGTTTGCACTGGATGCTTATGCCCACAAGGTGCATGCAAAGTATCAGTTCAAGAAGGCTGATCAGGGATTTGTTGTTAGCCTGGAGGGCAACAGACGGGCTATATATAAAGAGCAGCCAGATTGGATTGAGCAATCACGTGGGCAATCCTCCATTCTGCTCGGTGAAGATGGGGTGCTTCATTTTGCAGATGATGTGGTGACTTACACTCATCCAAAGTTTGGTGAGCCTTTTACATTCAAAGTTGGAGATGGGGTTCCGCAGTTTATTGGTGGAGCGGAGGCTGACTGGCTGAAGGTCTCGAAAACCCAGGTTAATGCGCGGCCCTCTTTATATACACGTATCTGGCTGACAAAGAGCAAAGTTGAGGTGCATCGCTATTTCGTTGGGTGGGAGAACTTCTGGTTTGACTTTGACAGCAAGCTGAACGGGCTGAGTGCTGGTCAGCTGATATCCCTGGCGTTCTCTTCGGAAAGACTGGATCCTGATGTTTCCAACCTGCGCTTTATGTTCAATGAGTTTTGGATGAACAGTGAGTGGCAGCATGGGGAGGTTTATTTCGCATTGCTGCAAACTCTCATCATGGCCGTGGTCGGTACCTTGATTGCGGGTATTCTAGCATTGCCGCTTGCGTTTGCTGCTGCTGCGAATGTTAATCCGGTGAGGTTGGCGCGAACAGGCGTGCGCCGGTTCTTCGATTTCCTACGCGGGGTCGATATGCTTATCTGGTCGCTCATCTTTATACGGGCGTTCGGACTTGGGCCGCTCTCCGGGATTTTTGCGATCTTCTTCACCGATACGGGTACTTTCGGCAAGTTGTTCTCTGAGGCGATTGAGAATGCAGATAAGAAACAGGCGGAAGGCGTGCAAGCAACGGGAGCTTCTCCGGTTCAGAAATACCGGTTCGGGCTGTTTCCGCAAATCCTACCTCTCTTTATATCCCAGATGCTTTATTATCTGGAGAGCAATACACGCAGTGCCACCGTGATTGGAGCATTGGGAGCAGGGGGAATAGGCCTAAAGCTTATAGAGACTATGCGAACCAGACAGGATTGGGAGAACACTCTCTACCTGATCTTTCTGATTATTGTAGTGGTGATGATGATGGATCAACTCTCAGGATGGTTACGTCGCAAACTCATTGAAGGCCAAGCCTAGGACAAAACACTCAGTTTTATGGAGGAGGGCGGTCACTCAAGTGGCTGCCCTCTTTGTTTTTGGTAGGTAGTCAGTTGTCCTTTGCGTGAAAAATGCTCGCTGAGGTGGATTTGTCCACATCGTATAGACTGCAAAAGTTAATGCGTTTTAGGCCGATAAATCGCAGTGGCCCTATGTGAATTTAGCTAACTTATTGATTTACATGTGTTTTTATGTGTTGTGTGGAGTCTATGTATTTAATATCAAAATTATTGATGTATTATGATTTGTTGCTTGTGTTGATGTATGCTTGCAGTCAGTTGCAGCTCACTTGGAAGGAAAAAGCTATGAGATAGTAGGTTTTTGACTGAATAAGTGACGATTTATGTTTGTTTTTCTTAAGTTATACCGGTCCGGTCTCAACACCTCTCCAGTAACTCGGAACATAACAATAAATTATGGGTTTAATCTTCGCTTTTGCTTTGAAATGGTTTGTTTCTAGTGCGTGTTGCCGTTCTTGGTTTGGCTTATCTCCCCTAAATTCCCTGTGTTATTTGTGCCACATCGTATTTCGATGACTTTCAAACTTCATTTGAATTATTGATTAAAAACTAAAGATCACAAATATTGATGTTGTGAACAGCGCGGGGCGCACTTACCGGTGCCCGCTGAATAAAGTGATGTTTCAAACATTGCTTTGATCAGGATGCGCAAGTGGGGAGCCAGAGTGGTCAGGGATCGACATGTGGTCGAGCTGCTCTGGTTTTAAAGAAAGTTAGAATTATGAATTTCAAGGCTATCGCAATCGCAGCAGCTGCTGCTGCCGCTGCAACTTCCGTTCAGGCTGCTGATCTTCCAGCTGACATCGCACCAGTAGATTACGTACGCATCAACGATGCATACGGTGCAGGTTTCTTCGTACTGCCAGGCACTGAAACTGCAATCAAAATCGGCGGTCGTATCCGTGTTGAAGCACGCTTCACTGACCTGCTGGACGATGAAGATTACAGCAGAGAAGACAACAACCACAACTTCCGTTCCCGTGCGAACCTGCGTATTGATACCCGTACACAGTCTGAGCTGGGTCTGATCCGTACATATATGGATTTCCAGTACACTTCTAACTCCGACTCACGTGATGCTGCAGGTGTTAAACTGGACAAGGGTTATGTTCAGATTGGTGGCTTCACTTTCGGTCTTGCAACTTCTGCATTCGATCTTTGGACTGGCGAACTGGCTTCCAACCTGTTTGACCGCCACCTGGCTGATGACACCGTATGGCAGGCATCCTACACCCACGCATTGGGTAACGGCCTGACGATTGCTGCGTCTATTGAAGACAACGCTGACCGTGAGCAGGGTGTATTCGTTGGTCCTGCTGCCGACCTGAATACGGCAGGTAACACCCTTCCTTCCTTCGTCGCGAAAGTTCTGCTGAACCAGGGTTGGGGCTATGCTGGTCTTTCTGGTGCCGTAACTAAAGTTGACGCTTCAGGTAATCGTAATTCCTCTGAGGTTGGATACGCTGTTGCAGGTGCTGTTGGCTTCAATCTTGACATGATTGCTCCTGGTGACGTGATCAACTTCCAGGCTGCTTATGCAGACGGTGCTATGGCTTATGTTGGAGCTGAAGGCGATATTGCAGACGCAGTCCTTAACACTGATGGTGATATTGAAACCAACAAAGCTTGGTCTGTTGCTGGTGGTTACATGCACAACTGGACAAGCGAGTTGTCTTCCGGTGTTGAAGCTTCTTACTTGGACGTAGAGTCCGGCGAAGAAACAATCTTGGCTGACTTTAACGAAGTTGTTGTTGCCGGAACTATGGAATACCGTCCTGTTTCTGGTCTGCTGTTCTCTGCTGGTGCTGGCTGGAAGCAGAAAGACGAAGATCGTTCTTCAAAGGAAGACGCTGCTGTCTTGAACTTCCGCGTACAGCGTTCTTTCTAAGGCTGACTTAAGCCTTAGACCTTCATTGGACTTTCAATAATCCAGATTTTCCAATGACTCTCATTCCCGGTGGTGTCCAAAACCACCGGGTTCCTCTGTTTGAGGCTATGTGCATGTGGGTACTCTTGCCTATTTCTATTTTGAATTTGCATATTAAATTTTAGTCGGCATTTTAATCCCCAGTGCGTGGGTTTTTGCATGCGTTCAGGGTGATTATGTTTTTTAAGCAATTGAATATACTGATCTAGACGTATCGGTTCTGCATTTAATATTTATATTTCAACGGGTTAATAAAAATTAGAATGCCTATGATCTGTGGCGTCTGAGTTGAGTGTTTCGAGCATCCATAAAAGCCGTTGTGTCAAAAAAAACACACTACTTTGACGTGGTGATGTTTCTCCCCTCCCAAACTACTAGGTTGATATTGCGATCTTCCATCTCGTCGGGCATCAATATGTCCATCGACGCGGTCGAGCCGATTGATTGCTTTGCCAAATTATGGTGAGCCTTTCTGGTTCTCGTGTCGCAGGGAAAAGAGGAAATGTGAGCTGCTCCAAACAGGTCACGCCAGTTTCTTCTTTCTATTGAGAGACATTGGAAGGTCAGGATTATGAACGTTAAAACTCTTGCACTCGCTGCAGCAGCTGCTGCAGCTGCAACTTCTGCACAGGCTGCAGATCTGCCACTCGCTGCTGAGCCAGTAAACTACGTAAAAGCATGTGACGCATTCGGCGCTGGTTACTTCCAGCTGCCAGGCAAAGACACCTGCATCAAACTCGGCGGTCGTATCCGCGCGCAGTACGTTTCCCACGACCTAAATGAAGGCCTTGGCGATAACTTCGACCGCAATGACGATGGTAAGGCTGATCTCGATAACGATGATGAAGTAAAGAAAAACAACTACAGCTCATATGTTCGTGGTTACATCTACTTCACTTCCATGACTGCTACCGACTTTGGTACCATCAAGACTTATACTGAACTGGAAAATCAGTGGGACCAGGGTGCATCTCGTTCAACTAAAGTGAACGATGCTTGGGTTCAGCTCGGCGCAGACTACGGTTCTTTCCTCTTTGGTCGTGAAGCTTCCGCATTCGACGGTTTCACTGGTTACACATGGATTGGCCCAGTTGGTGGTTGGTGGTCTGATCAGTCCACTCTTCAGGCTTCTTTCACTGGTGATCTCGGTAATGGTGTAACTGCAACTGCTTCTATTGAAGATTCCAGCTACCGTGGTGGCGATGAAAACGCAGTTGACTTCGTTGGCGCATTGAAAGTTGCTCAGGGTTGGGGTTCCTTCCAGCTTGCTGGCGCGGCTCACAACAAAGCTGATGGCGACGACTACGGTTATGCAATTGGTGCAACTGCAGTTGTTAACCTGGACATGGTTAAAGAAGGTACAGAGTTCACCTTCCAGGCTCAGTATGCAAACGAAGCTGGCGCTTACCTCGGCGTGAGCAACGACGACATCGACAGCTACGACGTCAAAGGTTACAACCTGTCTGCTGGCATCGAGACTGCTCTGACCGAGAAAGTTTCTGCTCAGCTGGATCTGGCATACCTGAGTGTTGAAGAGATTTCTACAGACACAGATTATGTTGATTTCACCGTTAATGGTTCTGTTGTTTACTCTCCAGTATCAGGTCTTGGTCTTGCTCTGGCAGCAGGCTGGGGACAGGAAGAAATTGATGGTGACAAGCTGGACGACGAGATCAAAGTTGGTGCTCGCGTACAGTACACCTTCTAATTTGGTGTAAAAATTTGATGGCTTAGTTAGCCATCTAATTTCGAAAACCCCGGTAACTACGGTTACCGGGGTTTTTTGTGTTTAACGATATTGGGAGGCACTAAGGGTGATCTGAGCGACGGCTCTAACTTTAGATGCTTTTCCGTAATCCTGCCTTGCCCCCTTAGTGTAGAGATGAGCTGTGTTCCAGTTTTATGGGATGCAGATGGGTTGTTGTTAGGGCACGCCGCACAGTCTTTGATGTCTATGCTCTGATTTAAGCGTGCATCTCTGTAGATTTGCCTGATCCTTGATCCAGAGACACTCAGCAATAGAGTGTTTATAGGGTTTACCGAGTTCATCAAAATTACACCCACTCGACGATATCTGCATGAATTGCCTAATCCTATGAGGTCTTTATACACACTGAATGTTTTCTCAGTGCTGCATATTTAGTTGTATTTGAGGTGATGATTTAGTTGGCCACTGCTGAGTGTGTGATTGCGTATCTATTATGCTCTAACCGTTTGATTAAAAAGAATAATATTCAATGCCTTTCATAAAGTGGTCACTCATATCTATCCCTCTATCAAGGATAAGGACTTTCACAACGTAGCGAGAGATTGTTGCACTTGCCTAATTGTCGTGTTGTTAAAAAGACACATGTAAAAAATCACAAGTAGAAATAGGCATGCATGAAACCTAAGTGGGCTTGCCTAAAACTCCAGATATTGTAATTTCTCCTCACGAACCTTCAGGGGGCTTTCTCATCAGGTAGGCGCTTGATTTGAGGCGGAGGGTTCACAGGGACAGTTCAGACACGCTTGATGACGGTGCATGCACCTGAATTGCGGTTTGATGATCTGTTTTAAATAAAGTTTAAAATCCATATTATGGGAAGCTTGTGATGAACTTCAAGAAAATCGCTATCGCAGCAGCTGCTGCAGCAGCTGCAACTCCAGCAATGGCTGCCGACCTTCCGGTAGTTGCAGAGCCAGTAAACTACGTACAGGCATGTGACGCATTCGGCGCTGGCTACTTCCAGCTGCCAGGCCAGGACACTTGTGTTCGCGTACATGGTCGTATCCGTACACAGTGGACTTCGCATGATCTGACTGAAAGCCTTTCTACTGCGAACCCTTATTCAACACTTGCTCGTGGTTATGTTTACCTGGAGTCCATGACCGCTACAGAAATGATGTCAATTAAGACATACACTGAGCTGACCGCATCTTGGGATGAGTCTTCAGAAGACACTCTTGGTATGGGCGACGCATACCTTCAGCTCGGCTTTGATAATGTTTCTGTTCTTCTTGGCCGTACTGGTTCCGTATTCAATACCTTTGGCGGTTACTCTGCAATCGGTGTGATTGGTGTTACATCTGGTGGCGAAGACACCATGCAGATTTCTGCTTCCACTTCTCTCGGTAACGGTTTCACTGCAGAGTTTGCTCTGGAAGATGCAGAAGCCTATGGCGGTGCGATGAACCGTTCTGATTTCGTTGGTGCACTTTCTGTAACACAGGGCATGTTCACTGGTAATGTGTCTGCAGCTGCTCACGCATTCTCTAACGATGAATATGGCTTTGCAGTTGCTGGTTCTTTGGAAGTTGCTGCAACTGATGCTGTGAAGTTTGGCTTTGGCGCAACTTACGCGAAAGATGCACTTGCTTACGCAGCTGGTTCAGCTGACAATGACATTCTCCCACTTGCAGAACGTCTGGCGATTGGTGCAGCTGATGAAGTTGGCACAACTTCTTACGTAGTTGCTGCAGGTATTGAAGTTGCAGCCACAGACAAAGTTACCTTGGCACTTGACGGTTCTTATGCAAACTACGATATCGGCAGCGAGATTGACTTCAATCAGACCGTAGTTAACGGTTCTATTGCGTACGCGCCAGTTGCAGGCATGGTTATTGCCCTGGATGCTGGCTGGACACGCGTAGAAGCTGAAGTTGGTAGCGATGATTTTGATGGTGACTCTGCACAGGTTGCTGCTCGCGTACAGTACTCCTTCTAAGATCTCTTAGATTGAGGGTCCCGGCGGCGGTGTCGCCGGGACCACTTTCATAAAGCCTTGATGTGATACTTGCCACAGACTTGCATGTGTAGGCGGTATAGGAAGGTACTACTTCAAGATTTTATGAGTTTTGGTTTAGCTCGAAACCTTCTAATCTATATCTGGTTGAAGTTCATATATCCTGATCTTTCAATCAGTCTCTCAAGCCCGGCGGTTCCAACCCGCCGGGCTTTCCCATTTGTGCGCGATACCTAAGTTTTCAATGAGTATTACGCCATGGTGACCTCCCAAGCTGTGAAATTTTGCTCAGTTGAACTTCCTGCTCGTTTCGGTTGGGTGAGAAAATCCTGCCCAATCCATAGTAATTGCGAAAATTGAACCTTGGCGTAATTGTCTAGTTGCACAGGGGTAGTCATTGCAGCTGATTTTGATCACTGCATTTGTGGGCATTGGGCTACTCCGAGTGACGGATGGAGGTTCAATACTATGACGAAGAAGCTGATATTCCTGCCGGTCTTGCTGTCATTCGGAGTTACAGCACAGGCTACAGACTTGCCTAAACCTGTTTTTGAGGCTGAGCCTGAGCCGCTCAATCTGGTGGAACCCTTAGACTATGTGCAGGTTTGTGATGCGTATGGTGAGGGGTTTTTCTTTATCCCTGGTACGCAGACGTGCCTGCGCTTGAGTGGTCGGGTACGTACCGATGCGCAGTATCGTCGCTTTCCCAAAAAGCCGAGTAACTGGGGCGGCGTGGTTGATGATGATCCTAAAGGGCGTGATTTGAACTCGATGCGCTTTCGTGCTCGCTCCTACATCCGCATGGATGCGCGATCAGAGACCGAGTTTGGGTTTGTTCGCACTTTTTCTGAGCTTAGAGCGACAGTGGATTCAGACACTGAACGATATGGTGACTCTCCGGAAATGGATCTGAACAAAGCTTATATTCAGTTTGGTGGCTTTACGATTGGGCGCACTGGTTCTCTGTTTGACTTCTTTACGGGCGCTACCTTTGGCTCTGTGCATCGCGATTGGTCGGACACCAACTCCTGGGCCGCAGCTTATACGGAAGTGTTTGATGGTGGTGTTTCCGTTACCGTTTCTATTGAGGATCCTGTTTACCGTGCGCATGGCGTGTTTACGGGTGTTGCGAGCGAAAACGGAAAGGCTGGGAACAAGGCGCCTGATTCTGTAGCGGCATTCCGGATGGATGGTGACTGGGGCAGTGCGAAGCTCGCGGCGGCTGTGACGAACATCAGACCAGACGCAGCTTATGTGCCTGGTGAAGTTGGATGGGCGTTGGGGGCAGGGGCGATTATTAACCTCCCTCAGATGGGTAGTCAGGATGCTATGGCTCTGCAGTTCCAGTATGGAAACGGTGCTGTTTCCTATGTGGGTATTGATGACGATGAAGTTTTTGACGCTTACTACATCAACGGCGATACCAGAAAGACCGAAGCGCTGTCGTTTTCAGGTGGGCTTACGCATTATGTGACGCCTGAAGTGCGGACAGACTTTGATGCGAGTTACGCGGTTGTTGACACACCAACTGGTGCTGCGCTTCCTGACTTCGATCGGTTTGCTTTGGATTGGGATCTGGTCTGGTCACCTGTCAGCGGAATGGAAATGGGTGTTGACCTTGGCTATGCACGAACATCGCCGGAGGATGAAAAAGACTTTGATGAGGCCAGTGCGCTCTTCAGAGTTCAGAGAACCTTCTAAGACATTAAGTTTCTTGAAGAACTTGGGAGTTGGATCTGATGAGCCAACTCCTCTTTTTTGTGTTTGCTAAGCGTGCTGTCTTATAAAATTGAGGATGCGCGTTTGGGTAGAGTGGTCCCAGAGTAGAGGCGCATGTCCTTGATTGGGGATGACTGCGAGTTCCATCTTCTCGTGCAACTGCTGCATTTTCTTGACAGTCTTTGTTGTGAGGAGACGTGAGTTTTGTCCATGGAGTAAGAGGTGAGGAAACGGTTTTAGCGCGCTGAAAGATAGCCAGAGATCATCTTCAGGTGCAGCTTTCTTGTCTCCACGGAGTGTATCGCCCAAGTGCTTGTCATAGCGTAATGATACGCCGTCGGAATTGGGAGCGTATAATTGATTGGCGAATGTTATCCAATCCGCTTCTGACATGGCTGTGAACGCTGTTGCATGGATGGAAGCGAGGCGCTCTGCTGCGGCTTTCATGTTTGGTTGGGACATGACGGTGCCGACTGAGGCAATGATGTCGTCGAGAGCTGGTGGTTCGATGACTGGGCCTATGTCGTTGATAATGACTGATAGCAGGCGCTCTGGGTGGCGTTGGGCCATGGAGAAAGAGTGGAGGCCGCCGCGGGATGTGCCGATGAGTGCAAATTTTTCAAGTCCGAGCGCTTCGATGCCCCTGTCAATATCGTCGGCTTCCTGATCAAGACTGTAGGTCTCAAAATCCTCAGAGTGATCTGACAGGCCACGGCCGCGGTAATCCATTGCGATGACGCGGTGACCATTTTCTCTCAAAAAGTTTGCTAGGTGATAGAAATCTCTTGTGTTTCTCGTTAGGCCAGAAAGGCAAAGGACTGTTGGGTTGCGGGGAGTATCCGGGTCCCAGATGTGTGCAGATAGGGTTAGTCCATCGCTGGCTTTCCAAGTGAAACGGGTTGCGCCTGCAACGTTTTGAAGGTCGACATCAATGTAATCTGGGGCTTGAAGCATAAGTTCCTCCCGAAATGCTTCGGTGTTTTCAGCGATTACAATGCGGTCCGGTTTAACTTCCGGCTTCTGAAGGGCGCTTTTAGACAGGTTTTCCCAGTGCGTGTGTTTGCTACTATGAAAACTGCCTGATGAATCGCTGGATCAGTTATCCTCACCATAGGGCAGGTTTATGCACGTGTCTTGTCAAAGTTGGAGGGTGAGATGCAAGGGTGCCCGAAGGGTTTATGTTCTGTTGCTGACAACAAAAAGCCCGGCAAAATCGCCGGGCTTTGGTTGTTTTGAGTTGTTTGCAGTGGGATTAGTAGCCGCGCGTGAGATCCTGTGTGATCGTGAGTGGCTTGTTTTCCAGCTTATATCGGTAGACCTGAAGGTTTTCCGTGATGCGCTGCACGTAGTTCCTCGTTTCCCCGTAAGGGATTGATTCAACCCAATCTATTGGATCTATTTTTGGATCTCGTGGGTCACCAAAGCGCTCAATCCACTCCTTCACCTTGTTCTCACCAGCGTTGTACGCGGCGAAGGTGAGGATGTAGGAGCCACCGAACTCGTCCACCAGCTCTCCCAAAAAGGCTGCGCCCAGTGTGGCGTTGTAGGCTGGGTCAGATGTCAGGCGGGACTTCTTGTAGGAGACCCCCAGATTGCGAGCCGTGTCGCGAGCTGTCCCCGGCATGAGTTGGAGTAATCCCAATGCACCTGCGCTGCTGCGCGCTTTTGGGTTAAATGAGCTCTCTTGTCGAGCAATCGCGTAAACGACTGGTTTTTCTACACCTTTTGTGATGCGTGTTTTGCGCGGAATTGCGTTGGTCGGGTAAGCGAGCGGTGCCGCTTCGACACGTTCTGCCTGTGCCAGACGACCAACCATTGTCGCCCATTGATAGACGCCGCGAGATTCTGCTAGCTCAGTCAGAAGTCTGATTTGACCGTTTGTTGGCAGTGTCCGCGCCAGGTGCGTATAAAACAACAGTGTATCATTGTGCAGTCCGGCTTCATCCATTCGCTTGATGGCTTGCACGAGTTCGTTGTGATCGAATGCAGTTCGGTCGGCTGTTGTCACATCAGGGAGTGTGGCCAGAGGCATTTGGTTGATGCCGAGTTTGGCGAGCGCTAGTTGACCGTAGTATGCCGTTTGGAAAGCGCCAGCCTGTTTATAGTAGTCAACGGCGCCCTCTGTATCTTTCAAAGCTTCGCGGGTGCGGCCCAGCCAATAGTAGGCGCGGGACAGCGTTTGTGCTGTTTTGCCGAGTTTGGCAATGCGTTTGAAGTGTGGCTCTGCCAGTCGTGGATCGCCCACATAGCGCAGCGCAAACCAGCCTGCATGGAACTCTGCCTCGACAATCATGCCCGGAGATTCTGCCGCGTGATGGGCTGCGATATTGTAGGCGAGACGTGGTTTGCCAGCTTCGATCATTTCGCGGGAAATATCGCGGCGTTGCTTCCACCAGTCATCGCCATTGAGCAAAGCAGTCGGATTGGTCGGGGCTGCCTCCATCAACTTTGCAGCGGTGTCGTAATCCCCTTGCAAACGGTAGTGCTGGATGAGTGCGAACTGGTAGTTGCTGTCAGATTTCATAGAGCGCGGAACGCTCTTTAACTTGCTGAGCGCATTGCCGTTTTTGCGAATGCTGGCAATGCGGGCCTTGATGTAAGTCTGTTCGTCTTTTGACAGTTCTGAAAGTAGGCGTTCTGCTGCGCGTGCTCTGTCGCGGTACAGGAGCATTTCTGCTCTTAGGCGATGATCTTTTTGTCGTAGGAGACTGCCAAATGAAGAGCGGATTGCAGCTTCTTCGGGTGTCTCAAAGACGGTTTTTTGCCAAAGTGGACGAATGAGTTTTGCAGCTTCGGTCCTGTTGCCTTTTGCCAAATGCGCTTTGGCGAGAACAAGTTTGCCGTCCTTTGTTTCTGGAACAGTAGAGCCAAATGCTGCGATGATCTGAGAGGGTGTCAAATTGGATGCGGCGAGGGCGGCTTCGCCGCGAGCACGCACGACTTTTGCGGTTGGCCAGTGTGGTGCGCTGGCTGCAAACTGAGCGATATGGGTGACCGGTGTTTTGGGCCCGCCCCGTAGCATAATGAACCAATCCGCCACACGACGATCGAGGTTATCCGGCAAAGCGTTTCGAGCGCGCAGTGCTTCATTCAGGCGTCCGGATTTAACGTGCTGGAGAACCGTTTTAAGTGGTTCGACTGATCCCGTTGCTTGAGCTGTGCTCAAGTCCTGTGGATAAGAGCTTGTTAGCGCTGCAGTCGCTTCCAGTGCATTTTGCGGGCTGGAAGGGCGGGTGGAAATCTGAGTTCGCCCGTTATTGAGAGGTGCAGCAGGAGCATAGCTGGACAGTTGAGAGTTCTTTGTTCCACCTGCAGTGCCCCTGCCAATCACTGGAGGTTTGGAGCGCGGTGTGGCGGCAAGCGATCTGCTTTGAGCAGCAGCATGCTGTGTGCTCAAAGCGACTGTGCGCACTACCTTTGCAGGGTTTGGAGCCGGAATAACGCTGTGATTTAAAGAGGATACAGCAGAAAATGCCGACGCGGAAACAGTCGTGGCAATGGCAAATGCACTTACACGTGTCGATACTAGAAGAAACTCACGGATACGCATACTACTCGTCGGCCCGTCTCACCTGAGTGTTGTTTATCCGGTAAAAACGCACCGGACGGTTTAATTCCCAAAAAATCCCTCATTCTGCTTGCCACAAACAGGGTAAATATCTGTTTAATGTTTCACCCAAGGGACGATAATACTCTCCTGTGAAACTGGCCTAATTATGAGCACAAAAAAATTCCCGAATCTTATAAGAGAAGGTCTTGGTGATGTTGCCGAGATAGGCTAGATCACATTATTGTATGCCACCCCTTTGAGGGCACTGGCAAAATTTGCTCTGTATATATGTAATCCAACGAGGAACCTGAGATGTTTAGAGGATCAATTCCAGCACTTGTCACACCTTTCAAGGATGGCAAAGTGGATGAGAAGGCCTTCCGGGAATTCGTGGATTGGCAGATAAAACAGGGCTCCCACGGGCTCGTGCCTGTGGGAACAACCGGAGAAAGCCCAACTCTTTCCTTTGCTGAACACAAGCGTGTCGTGCAGATGGCAGTTGAGGTTTCTGCTGGTCGCGTTCCTGTGATGGCGGGCGCTGGGTCCAACAATCCGGTTGAAGCGATTGAATTTGCGCAGCACGCTCAGGAAGTGGGGGCAGATGCGATTTTGTCCGTTACGCCTTATTACAACAAGCCTAATCAGGCTGGTTTGAAGGGGCACTTTAAAGCGATTGCTGCTTCTGTAGATCTTCCTATCTACATCTATAACATTCCGGGACGCTCCATTATTGATATGGAAAGTCAGACGATGGCGGATCTGTTTAATGAAGTGGACAACATTGTCGGTGTGAAAGATGCAACTGCAAACCTTGCACGTGCTTCTGAGCAGCGCCATCTATGTGGTCATGACTTCATCCAGCTTTCTGGTGAGGATATCACTGCACTTGGCTTTAACGCTCATGGTGGTCAGGGATGTATTTCTGTGACAGCAAACATTGCGCCTGCGCTGTGTTCGCAGTTTCAAGAAGCGTGCCTTGCAGGTGACTTTGTAACTGCGCTCTCCATTCAGGATCGTCTTGCGCCGCTACACCAAGCCCTGTTCATTGAGCCAAATCCAGCAGGTCCAAAGTATGCTTTGTCTCTGCTTGGCAAAATGGAAAACGAATTGCGCCTGCCTTTGGTCACAGTAAGTGAAGAAACTCAGGAAAGCATTCGCAAGGCTATGGTTCATGCAGGCCTGATCAACTAGTGTATTGCTCCGCGCACCTAATATGAGCGTGCGCGGAGATATTTATTGAATGAAATAAGGAAAAGAAATGGCTGCCAAAAAAGGTGGCGTTCCCGGGCGCAAGGTTGTTGCGGATAACCGGAAGGCCCGTTTTAACTACGAAATTGAAGATGTGTTTGAGGCCGGTATTGAGCTGAGGGGCACAGAAGTAAAGTCTCTTCGCCAGGGTAAAAGCAATATTGCTGAAAGCTATGCTGCTGAGTACCGGGGTGAGATGATGGTCTACAACGTCTACATCCCAGAATACACGCAGGGCAATCGCTTTAACCACGAGCCTCGCCGTCCACGTAAACTGCTGATGCATCGCCGCGAGTTGAACAAGCTGTTTGCTGCCGTTCAAAAAGAAGGCAAAACAATCGTGCCCCTGAAGATCTACTTCAATGAAGATGGGCGGGCAAAGATGGAAGTTGCTTTGGGTCGCGGTAAAAAAGCTCATGATAAGCGCCAGACCGAAAAAACTCGGGACTGGAACCGCGAAAAACAGCGTCTGCTTAAAAACGGCTAGAGCATCCCATAGATCTGGTGATGCTCCAGCTCTTTACATTACGCTTGCGTAGATAAAGCTGATCCGAAAACTTGCTGGAAAGTTGCATTCCTTCTAATAAGGGGCAACTGTGTTTGGAGGTGGAGCGGATGTCTAGCGAAACGAAGTTATTGTTGTCTGATCTTGCGCGGCAAATTGCGGAAGTTGCAACGCTCGAAGGTGAGTTCGTGCTGCGTTCCGGGCAGGTTTCTGCACGTTACTTCGATAAGTACAGCTTCGAAGGACTTCCTCACATTTTGCGACCGCTCGCACGGGCAATGAGCGAGTTGCTTCCACCTGAAACGGAAATTATCGCTGGTCTTGAGCTTGGAGGTGTCCCTCTTGTTACTGCGATGTCTCTGGAAACCGGCCTTCCTGCGGCGTTTGTTCGAAAAGAGCCTAAATCTTACGGTACGTGTCGTGCGATCGAAGGACAAAATCTGACTGGGCGAAAAGTGGTCTTCGTAGAAGACGTTATCTCAACTGGTGGGGCTGTTGCTGATGCATTGCGTTTAGCTACGCAAGAGGGGGCAGATGTTCGCGCCGTTGTTTGCGCAATTTGGCGAGGGGACGATGCTCCTGCAATTCACGCTGCTCCTGAGTTGCCTGTCTATCCGGTTTTTACGCGGGCTGACCTAGAGGTGCAGCTCGGTGATCAGGCATGCCAAATGGAAAGCCAGTGAGTAGGCAACGCATGATTTTGCCTTTGCTTGTGTGTGCTTCGATGTCTGTTTCACTTTGCTCAAAGTGTAGGCTAAAGAGCCTTGATTGTTCTGGAGTTATTGAATGAAAGTCGTTGTTGCCTCTCAAAATCCGGTCAAGGTGAATGCGACGCTTGAGGCGTTTAGAGCTCAGTTTCCAGCTGATGACATTGAGCTGGTTTCTGCAGGTGTTCCTTCTAGTGTTTCTGATCAGCCCATGGGTGATGAGGAAACACGTCAGGGTGCTGTTCAACGTGCGGAAAATGCGTTGGATGCTGTGGCTGATGCGGACTTTGGTGTGGGGCTGGAAGGTGGCATTTGTGAGCTGCACGGCATTGCCTACACGTTTGCATGGATGGTTGTGATATCACGGGAAGGACAGGTTTCAGCGAGCCGTTCCATGCTGCTGCCGTTGCCAGAGAAAGTTATGCAATTGGTGCGCTCTGGGATGGAACTCGGGCACGCTATTGACGAGGTCTTTGGGACAGAGAATATCAAGCACAAGGGCGGGGCATTTGGGTTGTTGACGAGTGATCGTATGACGCGGCAGTCGGTCTATGTAGATACGCTCTTTTGTGCGCTACTACCGTTCAGATCTCCAGCATTTAGAGATGCTTAGCAGGTGTTGTTGAGAGGTAGATTCATCTGAAACGAAAAACAGAGCCCTTGAGGCTCTGTTTTTGTAGGTACTAGGTAGATTGCGCAGAATTAGATTCTGATTATCGCTTTAACCTGTTGAACTTCCATCGAATTTGTTGGTTCTCGGGAAGCCGTTTGGTGGTAGGCGTCCGGCTTGGCCGCGGTCGCCGCGCCAGTCCTGCATTTCTTCCAGAGTGCGCTTGAAGGTGCGACCGGACGCATCTGTCCATGTCAGGCCTTCTTCTGAGCTGAAGGTCTTGATATCGGAAATGCCGCCATCTCTGTAGCGCTGCAGGCGAACACCACGACCACGCGTCATGACTGCGATTTGCGCAAGCGGGAACGTGAGGAGTTTTCTGTTGTGGCCAATGACCGCGACATAGTCTCCCATAGCCGGAACGCACAGGACAGCCTTTGCCGGAGCTGTCACGTTGAGCACCTGTTTCCCTTTGCGGGTGTTGGCGATCACATCCTTTTCCTGAACCACAAAACCATATGCTCCATCGGTGCACATGAGGAGTTTGCGCTCAGGGTCATGTACGAAAGCACTGATGATTTCTTGCGTCTCATCCATATCTAGCATCAGGCGGATCGGTTCACCATGGCCGCGGCCACCTGGTAGCTTATCTGCGCCGAGGGTATAGAATTTACCACCACTGGTGAAGATCAGGATCTTGCTGGTGGTTTCTGCATGGAAGGACAGGTGCAGCTGATCGCCTTGCTTGAAGGTGAGAGTGCTGACGTCCTGTACATGGCCCTTAAGTGTTCTGATCCAGCCTTTTTCTGAGATAACAACCGTGATCGGTTCTTTCTCAATCATGGCCTGGTGGATCTCTTCCAGATCGTGGTCCGTTGCGGTGCTGAAGTCTGTTCTACGCTTACCGATTTCTGTCTCAGGGCCATAGGCCTTGCCGATCTCGCCGACTTGTTTGGAAACGCGGTTCCACTGTTTCTTGTCGGAGGCGAGGAGAGCTTCCAGACCTGATTTTTCTTTAGAGAGTTTGTCGTGTTCTTTCCTGATCTCGAACTCTTCGAGCTTGCGCAAGGAGCGCAGGCGCATGTTCAAGATGGCTTCCGCCTGAACGTCGGTCAGCTTAAACGCGCGAATGAGAGACGCCTTGGCATCATCTTCTTCGCGGATGATGCGGATGACTTCATCAATGTTCAGGTAGGCAATGAGGTAGCCTTCCAGAACTTCAAGACGGTGGTTGATCTGGTCAAGTCTGTGATTGGAGCGTCGGACCAGGACTTCTTTCTGGTGCTCGAGCCACTCCTGCAGGACTTCCTTCAGGTTCATGACCTTTGGAACAACGCCTTTGGACAGAACGTTCATGTTCAGCGAGAATCTGTTTTCCAGATCCGTCAGCTTGAAAAGGGAGGCCATGAGGAGTTCAGGGTCAACGTTTTTGTTGCGTGGCACCAGAACCACGCGCACGTCTTCAGCGGACTCATCGCGAACATCATCCAGCAACGGCAGTTTGCGTGCCATGAGGAGTTCTGCGATTTTTTCGATCAGACGGGACTTCTGAACGACGTATGGAATCTCTGTGACAACGATGTTGTAGGTGCCGCGTTGTCCATCCTCTTTGTGCCATTTCGCACGTGTCCGGAAGCTGCCGCGGCCAGTCTTGTAGGCTTCTACAATGGAGCCCTGATCGTTGACAATTGTGCCGCCGGTTGGGAAATCCGGGCCCTTGATGTGCTCAAGGAGCTCTTCAATTTCCGCATCTGGTTTGGAAATCAGAAGCTGGCAGGCGTTGCAGAGCTCATAGGCATTGTGTGGGGGGATGGATGTTGCCATGCCCACTGCGATGCCTGTGGAGCCGTTTGCCAGAAGGTTCGGGAAGTTGCCGGGAAGAACGACTGGTTCGGAATCCAGACCGTCGTAGGTTTCACGGAAGTCGACAGCGTTCTCGTTGAGGCCATCCAGAATACGGGTGGCCACGTCGGTCATGCGGGCTTCGGTGTAACGCATCGCAGCGGCGCTATCGCCGTCGATGTTACCGAAGTTGCCCTGACCATCCACCATCGGATAGCGAACGGAGAAATCCTGTGCGAGACGGACAAGTGCGTCGTAAATGGCGGCATCACCGTGCGGGTGATATTTACCCATGACGTCACCGACAACACGCGCACACTTCTTGAAGCCCTGATTTGGATCGAGCTTTAAGAGGCGCATGCCATACAGAATCCGTCGGTGCACCGGCTTCAGGCCATCGCGTACATCTGGCAGTGCGCGATGCATGATGGTTGTCAGAGCGTAGCTGAGGTAACGCTCTTCCAGTGCATCTTTAAGATTGATTGTTTCCGGGCCATCATGGCCGATCACTTCCTGTCCCATGACACTTGGTTATCGTTCTTGGCTTGTTCTGTCCATGCTAACGCACCGTTCTACCTATGAAATCCTCAGAAAACAGCGCTTTTTCAAGGTTTAGTCCTGTGTAGCGATCATGCGTTTTGCGACTCACTGCGGTGATTACTTAGAGTGCGTTGCATTCGTTGGTATTCACGCATCTTGTTCTAACATTTTTGGTGGCGTGAGTTCTCACCCATCAGCTGCAGATAGCAGAGGCAACAGGTGGTTTCGATTAATGCTCGGATTTGCAGCGGTGGTTTAAGCCGACCTGATTTTTGCTCGTCTATCCTGGAGAGTGCACATGGCAGGATGTTGTCGCTGTTTGGGAGATAACGTGTTGAGTGATCGGAGGTTATGGTGAGGAAACAAAGCTTGGCGTTGAAAGGCTTTATTGCGGTGTTTGGGGTCGTGGCAATCACGGCTTGCAGCCATGCTGCGGATCATGGAGGACCAGCTCCCGGTACACCTGGACAGCAAGTGCCATCTTTGGAAGGTGCTGAGCAGAGCGCGGTAGTTGAGGCGCCCGGTGTGCTTCGCAGTTGGTATCAACCTCCACCTGAGGATCAGCACCCTTATGTGCCACCGCCCAAGAAGCGTTATATTCCTCTGGGAGGTGACAGTACTGGTCCGGTGATTGTTTTACCGGGTGGTAATGGGCCGCAATCTGATTGAAGGGTTTAATGGTCGCCAGCGTCAGTCAGAGAAGTCTGAGAAGTCTTTTTTGAGTGCGGTTACATAGTTGTCTCGCGCGGGAGGCCACGCAATGCTGCGTGGCTCATAGATGTATTTGAACAGGAAGTAGCCGGTGAGCGAGAACCCTGCTTCCATATCTCCCTGTGAAATCTGAATGTTTTGGGAGAGCCGCGATTGAGGTGCTTTCAGGAACTCTGGCAGTGTCAGCAGTTTGGCGGCGTAGGGTTGCCCGGCTGTTTTGCAGACTGCACGGCCTGACTTGGGGGAGACCCAATTCAGTTCCTCTGTGACACCAGTGGCGGCGCATTCTGAAAGGTCCAGACCGAAGCCGAGCTCGTTGAGCAGCTCCAACTCAAAACGGAGCACGAGTGCTGCACCAATTCGAGGGTCTTCCAGATGATCGAGAATGACGTCCAGCGCGTGAAACAGATTGGGGTGTGGATCGCGCTCGGGAAGAAGGCGGACTTGCGCGCACAGGCTTTGCAGGCCGTGAATGGCTCTTGCAGTTTGCATGAGGTGGGCGGCGCGTAATTGCAGGGGCTCAACTGTGAAGAAGCCCAGATGTTCATCCAACCTCGCGCGCCAGGTAAGGTTGAGATGATTACCCAGCTGCAGGGCAGGTTGCTGGCGACGTGATCTGCCGCCGCGCACCAAGCCCAGGCAGCGGCCTTTGTCCGGTGTCAGAACTTCAAGCAGGATGTTGTTTTCACCCTGCTTGCGCGTTCCAATGACGATGCCTTCTGCCTGCCACTGCATAATTGTGCTCATTAAGCGCAGCGTATCCTTGTCCGAAAACCGGATCCGCTTTTCGGGGATACGCTAGTGTGGGAAGTCCAATCCCATGTTGCGATAGCGTTCTGGATCATCGGACCAGTTTTCACGCACTTTCACAAACACAAAGAGATGGATTGTGGTCTCAAAGGCTTCTGTCAGCTCTTCACGTGCCGCTTTTGAGATTGCTTTGATGGTCTGACCGTTCTTGCCCAGCACAATTGACTTTTGACTGTCGCGTTCAACGAAGATTGTCTGCTCGATACGGATGGAGCCATCTTTCTTATCTTCCCACTTATCGGTCTCGACAGTGGAGATGTAAGGGAGCTCTTCATGAAGGCGCAGGTAAAGCTTCTCGCGGGTGATCTCAGCAGCCAACATACGCAGTGGGATGTCGGAGGCCTGATCTTCCGGATAGAGCCATGGGCCTTTGGGCATCTGCTCAGCAAAGTACTTCAGGATGTCCTTTGTACCGGAACCGTTGATAGCAGATACCATGAAGGTCTGATCAAACTTGGTGTACTCGTTGGCTTTTGCCGCAAGTGCCAGAAGTTGATCGCGCTTGGTGATGTCGATCTTGTTGAGGATCAGAACTTTCGGGAGTTTGATGTGCTCCAGTTCGTTCAAAATACGCTCTACAGATTCATTGATGCCTTTCTTGGCGTCGATGAGAACGGCAACGACGTCAGCGTCCTTGGCTCCGCCCCATGCTGTGTCGACCATTGCGCGGTCAAGACGGCGTTTCGGGCGGAAGATGCCTGGTGTGTCAACGAAGATAACCTGGCTGTCGTCTTCAATCGCAACACCGCGAACGATTGCGCGTGTTGTCTGCACCTTGTGGGTGACGATTGAAACCTTCGTGCCAACCAACTGGTTCAGCAGCGTCGACTTGCCCGCATTTGGCGCGCCAATCAACGCGACAAAGCCAGCGCGTGTGTTTTCGTTGAGTTTGCCGAGGTTGAAGTTCATACCCTCTGGCAGGTCATTGTTGTTGTTTTCGTCGTTCATTTAAGACCTATTCGCTCCACACGCCTTCGCGGCGCAGGATGTTCTCGGCAGCGGACTGTTCTGCAATGCGCTTTGAGCTTCCGACGGCTTCGCCGGGACCAACGCCTTCCACATTCACGCGGATCTTGAAGATCGGGGCATGGTCTGGGCCGCTGCGAGAGACTGTTTCGTATAACGGAGTAGGGCGTCCTTTGGACTGTGCCCACTCCTGAAGAGTTGTTTTGGCATCTCGCAATGGACCTGTGTAAGACACCATTCTTACAGCAAAATAGCGTTTGATGAAGCTCTCGGCTTCGTCAAATCCGCTATCAAGGTAAATTGCTGCAATCAGGCTCTCGCACATGTCTGCAAGAATTGCTGTTTTAGATCGTCCACCAGTATGTGCTTCAGCTTCGCCGACGCGCATATGCTGGCCAATGTCGATGACCTTGGAAACTTCAGCGCATGTCTCGCGCTTTACAAGTTGGTTCAGGCGCCGAGCAAGTTCCCCTTCATCTGCTTTAGGGAAATTTTCTTCCAGCATCGTCGCAATTGCAAGGCCGAGCACTCGATCGCCCAAAAACTCAAGGCGCTGGTAGCTCTGTAGGGAAGCCTTTGCAACCGGAAGGGCACTGGCATGCGTCAAAGCACGAACAAGGAGTTCCTTGTTCGTGAACTTGTAGCCGATGCGCTCTTCCAGAGCTGCGTCTGATACCGGTCTTTTTCTTCTGCTCATAATTCCGGCTAATTCCTTCAAAGACTGCTTTGCAGACTTTCTGAAGCAGTTTGTGTCACTAACTGTATCACTCAAACTGCTTCAAGTGTGGTTGGGCGTAGTTTTTTCCGAAAACCGGAGACCATTTGCAGGCGCTACGCTTTAGAGTACGTCGCCAAGGCGATCCCAGCGAACTGTCCAAGGCCATTTCCAGAACATCCATGCAGGCTGGTCATCTTCAATAGAGAAGAAGATGATTTCAGCACGGCCGATGAAATTCTCGAACGGCACGTAGCCCACTTCGGAAAGAACGCGGCTGTCTTGCGAATTATCCCGATTATCGCCCATCATGAAATAGCGATCTGCTGGTACGTGATAAACGGGAGTGTTGTCCAGAGAGCCATTGGTCGTGATATCAAGGGTCTGGTAGCTTATGCCATTTGGCAGTGTTTCGATATAACGCGGGATTTTATGAATGTTCCCATAAACGTCTTTTTCGATGTAATCGTCAATGCGCTTGCGCTCAACAGCATTGCCATTGATGTGCAAGATGCCATTGATCATCTGAACTTCATCGCCAGGCAAGCCAATCACACGCTTGATATAATCGGTGGAGTTGTCTTTTGGCAGTTTGAAAACGGCAATGTCACCGCGCTCTGGAGGTGAACTCCAGACACGTCCATCAAATGGTGCCAGCCCAAATGGGAAGGAGTACTTAGAATAGCCATAGCTGTACTTAGAGACGAACAGGTAGTCGCCAATCAGCAAAGTATCTTTCATGGAGCCCGAAGGAATAAAAAATGGCTGAAAAAGAAATGTTCTAACAACCAGAGCGAGTAGCAGAGCTTGAGCGATGACCTTAATGGTCTCATATACGCTGCCTTCCTGCTCCTTTTCTTTGGATTGGCTCATGTTCATCCTTCGTGGTAAGAGAATACTCGCTTGGCCCGATGCCCATCACTTAATTAGTGCGAGTCAGTCTCCTGACAATAATATTCACATAGGTGGATCTCTTAGCGGTTCAAGGCCGCTTCTGCAATCCAGTTCATTTACGTTTTCACGGCTCTAGACCGGGCCAGTCCTCTGGCCAAGCCGAAATAACGACAAATGCCTGTGCCAGCGGGTAATCATCCGTAATTGTAAGGTCAATTCGTGGCACAAAGCCTTTTGGCACAAGTTTATCCAGTCTTTCTTTCGCGCCGCCGGACAGATGCAGGGTCGGTTTGCCGCTTGGCAGGTTAACGACGCCCATTTCTTTCCAGGCAACGCCCATGGAGAGACCTGTGCCCAAGGCCTTGGAGCAGGCTTCTTTGGCCGCAAAGCGCTTTGCATAGGTTGCAGCCTTGTTGGCGCGACCTTCTGCTTTTGCCCGTTCAACATCCGTGAAGACGCGCTTTGTAAAGCGATCAGGAAAACGGGAGAGTGTTTTCTCTATTCTTCGAATGTCGCTCAGATCACTGCCAATGCCAATAATCATCTCTGCCTCGTTGTGTGACGGATATATTGGCGCGTGAACGTGAAACTCACAAGCCTTCAGAGTAAGTTGTTCAAGTACAATGCTTTTTGAGGAAACGACTTTCGCTTCCTGCTTGTCTGCTCATTGTGCAGCTGCCGGTCTGGCAGTCTGTGCTATTTTTCCTGAGCAGTTTTTTTGCTTTTCGTTGCCAGCTTTCTTTTCAAGCGAAAGCGGTGAGCTCTGGCTTTTTGATAGGTGGAGACTGAGCCAAGAACAACAAAATAGAAAAAGACGCCTGCGGCCAGTCCAAGTGGGATTGAGCCAATCAGCATTGGTTTGAGGATTGGCCAGATTGAATCCAGAGACTGGGATAGCATGGAATGGTCCAGCTTACCGCCCAGATCCGGAAGAGGTTTGTCTTCCAGATCCATAATATAGAGGCCAACCTTATAGGTGCTGGCCCAGATAAACGGGAAGGTGAGCGGGTTACCCACTGCCGTGCCTAAAGCTGCAGCGAGCATGTTGCCGCGCAAGATATAGGCCAAGACAAAGCTGAGAATAAAATGGAAACCGAGGAATGGCGTAAAAGAAGCAGCGGCGCCTGCGGCAAAGCCTGCTGCAATCTTTCTTGGGCTAGCTGAAAGACGCAAAACCCGTTTTGTTAAGTACCTGAAAGAGCGAGACCAACTGTGGCGCGGCCAAACAGCCACGCGGATACGTTCTATTCTTGTTGGTTTATCCCGCCGTTTAAAAATCATTTCGGTTCAAGTACTTTGCTCATTTCAATCGCGCCAGTTAAACGGCTCGACCGGGGTTGTTTCTATAGCCGGTATCTCAGCGAGTTCTTTTGGTACATTCTCGGCTGCATACACCGGCAGTTTTAAAGGAGCAAGAGATATTAGCGGTACTCCTAAGTCCGTATCGTCAAGACTCCTGTCGATAAAACAACCAATACCTACGGTGTTAATGCTCAGTGACTGCAGCGCATCAATTGTGGAAAGACATAGGTGACCTGTTCCTACAACATCCTGAACTATAAATACATTTGACTTTGGAGGGATGGTCGCAGGGCCGGTCGTGAGATAGCCGCCTTCGCGACGTAACCATAGGGCACTCTTCTGCATGATTCTTGCAGTTTGAAGCCCAACGATCAACCCGCCTAAGCTGGGGGCAACGAAATGGGAGAAGTTGAGGAGCTGGTTGGCGGCGATTTTCTTCACCAGTTCGGAGGCGAGGGTTTCGACCTTATCCGGGTACTCCAGCAGCTTTTGTCGTTGCAGGTAAGCTGAGCCGTGCCAGCCTGAAGGAAGGATGAAGTGGCCTTCCTTCAGAGCTTTTGTTTCTCTGAAAACGTCCAGGACTGCGTTGGGGCCCATGGGTTTTCCTCTTTTTATCAGCGGCTAGCCGTTCACCCTTTGCGCTTCTGAGACATTGGGTTTGGCACGCAGCTGGTTCAGGATCAGATTCAGGTGCTTCAAATCCCATACCTCAAGATCAATTAGCATCTCGTGAAAATCGGAGGCTTTGCGGATCATTTTGATATTATCAATGTTACCGCGATGGTCGCCGATGACCTTGGTGATTGCTGCCAGTGAGCCTGGTTCATTGACGGCGAAGACGCTGATCTGTGCTGGGAAACGCTCCGGTGCATTGGGGTCGATGTCCCAGCGCACGTCGAGCCAACGCTCGGGTTGATCGTCGAATTCTTTCAGGTCCGGTGATTGGATCGGGTAGATTGTGATGCCAACGCCCGGTGTCAGAATGCCAACAATTCGGTCACCCGGAACTGCGCCGCCACTCGGGGCAAAGCGCACAGGGAGTGAGCCGGACACACTAGTGCGGATCGGCAGAGAGCCGTTCTTGGAACTCTCCTGAGATCCTTCCGGAATCTTGAACTTGACTGAGCTGCCTTTGTCCAGATCGAACCAGCCCTCTGAGGCTGAGCCTGCTGCGGGTGGTGCACTTGGGTTGCGGTCAGCTGTTTGTGCTGGTGCGTAGTCTGGATAAGCAACTTCCAGAATTGCGCTTGCCTGTACATCCCCGCGCCCAACAGCGACGAGCAAGTCGAGCGTGGTTTCCATGTTGAACTTCTTGATGTGCGCTTCAAGAGCGGCTTCGTCGAAGTCCTTGCCTGCATGGGAGAAGGCACGTTCGAGGATGTGTTTGCCAAGTCCGCCATATTGTTGGCGTGCGGAGGCTTTGGTTGCCTTGCGAATTGCAGAGCGTGCCTTGCCTGTGACAGCAATGTTCTCCCAGGCCGGAGGAGGGGTCTGCGCTTGTGAGCGGACGACGTCAACTTCATCGCCGTTGGTCAGCTCAGTGACCAGAGAGGAGATGCGTCCGTTAATTTTACAGCCCACACACGTGTTGCCGATATCCGTGTGAACGGCGTAGGCGAAATCGATTGGTGTTGCTCCGCGTGGCAATGCGATCAGGCGGCCTTTTGGTGTGAAGCAGAAGACTTGGTCGTGGAAGAGCTCAAGCTTGGTGTGTTCAAGGAATTCTTCCGGGGACTCCCCTTGTGCTAACAGGTCAATAGTGCCGCGCAACCAGCCGTAGGCGCGGGATTCAGCAGTCATGGACTGAATGTTGCGGCCACCGGTAACTCCGTCTTTGTAGAGCGCGTGTGCCGCGATGCCGTTTTCAGCGATGCGGTGCATGGCTTGGGTGCGGATCTGCAGCTCTACACGCTGACGTTTCGGCCCAACCACGGTCGTGTGTATGGAGCGATAGTCGTTCTGTTTTGGAGTAGAGATATAATCTTTGAACCGGCCCGGTACGCATGGCCATGCTGTGTGGATGACTCCAAGGACGCGGTAGCAATCTTCCGGGGTTGGCACGATTGCACGGAAACCGTAGATATCTGAAAGCTGTTCGAAGCCGAGAGATTTTTCTTCCATCTTGCGGAAGATGGAGTAGGCGCGTTTTTCGCGGCCGCTGATCTTGGCTGTGATGCCTTGTTCGGCGAGGCGTTGCGTCAGGTCCTCTTCAATGTCTGTGATCAGGCTCTCGTTCTTGCCATGCAGGGTCGCGAGACGCTCACGAATTGTATCGCGGGCATCCGGGTAGAGTGTCTCGAAAGAGATGTCTTCCAGCTCATCGCGAATGTCCTGCATACCCATGCGGCCCGCGAGAGGTGCATAGATTTCCATGGTCTCTTCAGCGATACGGAGCCGTTTGTCTTCACGCATGTGGTGAAGTGTGCGCATGTTGTGCAGGCGGTCAGCCAACTTCACGAGGAGGACGCGCACATCGTCCGCAATCGCCAGCAGGAGCTTGCGGAAGTTCTCGGCCTGTTTTGCTTTTCTGGAAACCAGATCCAGACGCTGGATCTTTGTAAGTCCCTCTACGAGCTTGCCGATCTCTTCGCCAAACATGCGATCAATTTCCGCACGTGTGGCATCGGTGTCCTCAATGGTGTCGTGAAGCAGTGCGACAGCAATGGTTGCGTCGTCAAGCTTCAGATCCGTGAGGATTGCGGCAACTTCAAGAGGGTGGGAAATATAAGGATCCCCAGAAGCGCGGGTCTGGGTACCATGCTTTTGCATGGCATAAACATATGCCTTGTTGAGCAGTGCTTCATCCGCATTGGGATTGTAGCTGGTTACTTTCTCAACAAGTTCGTATTGACGCATCATTTTCGGGCGGCCGCTTCACTTTAAAAATAAGCTAGGGCCGGACCAGAAAATGCGAGGCGCCGGCCCGGCCGACGCCGACATCTTGCAGAGGGCGATTAGTAGTCGTCGGAACGTTCCGGCGGCACCAAGCCTTCAAGCCCCTTGAGCAGGTCTTCTTCAGTAATGCTGTCAAATTCTACTTCTGAATCATCAACGGCATTGATCTGAAGTTGCTGTGGGTCACTTGGAACCATTGGAGCTGTTTCAGCTTCTGGTTCATCAACTTCAACGAACTTCTGTAGTGAGTGGATGAGATCTTCTTTAAGATCTTCAGGGCTCACAGTTTCTTCAGCAATCTCGCGAAGTGCGCAGACCGGATTTTTATCATTGTCGCGGTCGATTGTAAGTGGAGAACCACTTGAAATCATCCGGGCGCGATGGCTGGCAAGTAGAACCAGCTCGAACCGGTTTTCAACCTTGTCGACGCAATCTTCGACGGTCACACGTGCCATTCGATCACTCCATAATATTTGGGAATTCAGAGGCCACTCATAGAATGCTTCTTGTTGCAAGGCAAGGGCCGTTTCTGCATTTTTTGTGCAACTCCTTTACATCTTATTATGAGAGGAGCGTTTTTCCATCTTTCTGCTGCTTAAGATTAGGCCATAGAAAAATTGGGGCTTTAGGTCTATCGCGCATGATTTTAATTTAAATACTATTGTGAAGAGATGTTTTAGTGTGCAGTGCTGTGCCGGATTAGTTTTTTATTACTACTTCTTCTGGGGGAATGAATTTTCAAATCTGCAACTCCTGAATGCTATTCAAGATCTGAATTGTACACTGGAATTGGAATAGATGAAAAAAAATAACATAAGAGATTAACCCATTTTCGGGCCTGGATATTCTTGGGATACCCAAGATCCGAAAAAACAAGGAAACCTTGTTTCTATTGGAACCTTTAGTATCTATATCCGGTGGTTTGTTTCTAAGCTCACTTGGATCTATAATATAAACTGGGAATATTTGGTGGGTTCCTGTTAATTTATGCAAGATGACATCTGTAAATTTCATTCATCTTGTTTTAGTTTCTGGCCGGTGAATCGAACCGCATTGGTCCAATATTAACTAGGCCAATGCAATATATATGCTGAGGGGCAAGGTTTTATGTTTGTCCGTAACGAATGCGTATTCGATTTAACGTAGAGTGCAACCGGGTCAATTAGAATGGCATACATTCTAGGCATGTCACGACAGCAAACAGGCATGCCCAGAAAGTGATTGCTTATAACAAGTTACTGACTTACGCGTCTGTGCAGCGGAAAGGCTAAAAATAATATGTTTGATCCCCGCGAAAAGATTGCTTTATTCATTGATGGAGCGAACCTTTATTCGACGGCGAAAGCTATTGGCTTCGATATCGATTACAAGCGTCTCTTGAAAGAATTCCAATCAAAGGGCTACCTGCTACGCGCTTACTATTACACAGCGTTGGTGGAAGAGCAGGAGTATTCCTCCATTCGACCTCTGATCGATTGGCTGGACTACAATGGCTACAAAGTTGTTACCAAACCTGTAAAGGAATTCGTGGATTCTGCAGGACGTCGCAAAATTAAGGGCAATATGGACATCGAGCTGGCTGTAGACGCCATGCAGCTGATTGATCATGTTGACCATATTGTACTGTTCTCTGGTGATGGTGACTTCCGTTCTCTGGTTGAGGCGCTGCAGCGTCGTGGCCGTAAGGTTTCTGTTGTTTCTACACTTCAGACACAACCTCCAATGATTGCTGATGACCTGCGCCGTCAGGCTGATCACTTCATTGAATTGTCTACGCTGATGCAGCGTGTTGGACGTGACCCAAGCGAACGTCCACCTCGTGTTGAAGAAGAGGATGATGAGATCGGAGATGACGACTACTAAGGTTCGTCACGGTATCGAAAGTTTGCAGAAGCCGGGGAGAGAGTGTGCACTCTGTTCCCGGCTTGTTGCGTATAGGGAGGAGTTGCGCGCGCTTCATCCTGACTGGCACAATGCGCCAGTGCTGGATTTCGGTCCGGTTGATGCCTCTCTTATTGTTGTTGGGTTGGCGCCTGGGCATAAAGGGGGGAACCGTACAGGTATTCCATTCTTTGGTGATTTTTCAGGTGAGATGCTGAATGGTGCGCTGACGGTGAGTGGTTTTGCTGCTTACAAGAATGAGGCGGAGCCTGAACTTGGGATAGAGCCGATTGATGTGCGCATTACCAATGTGGTGAAATGTATGCCGCCGAAGAATGCGCCTAAGCCTGCTGAGATCCGGATGTGTCGCGAATTCTTTCTGGATTCTCTGTTGGTTAGTGATGCTACGAGGGCTGTTGTGGCTGTGGGGCGGACGGCACATGAAGAGCTGCTCAAAGCCTTTGAGTTGAGGCTTCGTGACTATCCTTTTGCGCATGCTAGCGAAATTCAGCTTACGCCTTCTCTCAGAATGTTTTCCAGCTTCCATTGTTCGCAGTACAACGTAAACACGCGGCGCATTACTGCTGAAGAGTTTACGTCGGTGTTCCTGCGCGTTCAGGGCTATCTGAAATCCCTCTAGATTTGAGAGGGGGATATCATTTCTGCTTTTCCCAGCCTTGTGCACCAAGGTGCTCTTGTGGCTTGAAGCGTTCTTTGTAAGTCATTTTTGGAGAACCCTGAACCCAGTATCCCAAGTATACGTAGGGCAGACCAAGGTGCTGTGCACGGGCAATGTGTTCCAGAATCATATAGGTGCCGAGGCTTCTGGTGGTCTCGTTATGGTCGAAGAACGAGTAGACCATGGACAGGCCGTCGCAAAGGCGATCTGTTAATGCAACGCCAATCAGCGGTCCTTCGCCTTCGCCGGATATGAAGGAGTTTGGGCCTCTGCGCCGGTATTCAATGAGGGCTGTCTCTACGTGTGTATCTTCCACCATCATGGAATAGTCGGTTGGGGACATCTCTGTCATGCCGCCGTTGGTGTGGCGGGCACTTAAGTATTCATGGAACAGATCGTATTGCTCTGTTGATGGGCCGGGTGGAAGTTCTGTTCCGATCAGATCCTGATTGTCTTTCCAGACACGCTTCAAAGACTTCGTCCATTGAAACTCTTGTGCGCAGACGCGGATTGAAACGCAGGCGCGGCAGTCTTCGCAGGCTGGGCGATAGGCGATGTTTTGCGAGCGGCGGAAGCCGCCTTGTGTGAGGACATCATTGAGCGCAGGGGCGTTGGGCCCGACAAGATGCGTGAAGACTTTACGTTCTTTACGATCTGGCAGGTAGGGGCAGTCCGTAGGGGCAGTCAGATAAAACTGCGGGTTATCATAGGCTTGCCGTGTCACCTAGAGCGTCCCTTTCTCTTATTTATCCTCTTTTCGCCTTACAGATTATAATAGTAAGGAGCGACAATTGAGAAGGTCAACCATATGATTATGGCAAGAGGTGTGCCGGCGAAGAGAAAATCTGAGAAACGGTAGTGACCTGGACCCATTACAATGAGGTTTGTCTGATAGCCGATTGGTGTTGCAAATGAGCAGTTTGCTGCAAAAATCAGGCAGACGATGAAGGGTTCTACGGGCACGCCTGTCCTGTGTGCCATCTCGATTGCGATGGGCGTGAAGAGCACCGCTGTAGCGTTGTTGCTTAGTAAGTTGGTTAAAACCGCAACAACGGCAAAGAGAAGCGAGAGGACAAAGGCTGGAGATCTGCCGTCAGCAATGTTGAGCAATGTCTGTGCAATGGCATTATCACCCCCCGTCGCTTCCAGAGCGAGGGAGGCGGCAATGGAGGCGCCGATCAGCATGAATATTCGGCTGTCGATCGTGCGGAGTGTCTGGCGGATGTTGAGGCAACCGCACATGATCATGGCGAGGGTTGCTGCGATTGATGCCACCACAATTGGCACGACACCAGACACTGCTAAGGTGATCATGGCGACGAAGATTGCCAATGCGCGACGGGCATATTGTCGTTGTGGCAATTCGGTTGCGGACCAGTCCATGAGCAGAACATCGCGGTTTCCGCGCAGGCGGTTGATCTCTTCCCGGTTACCGGCAATCAGCAAAACATCCCCAGATTCCATACGGATATCGGTCATTGGCATGCGTGGCATACGGCTGCGACGCTGTAATCCGGTGACAACACAGCCGGTGTCGGCGTGGAAACTTGTCATGGAGAGCGTGCGGCCAATCAGGCGGGAGCCGGGCGCAATAACTGCTTCTGCAAGAGTGAGCGTGCCGGATGGAGAGGCGTGTTCTGCTTCGCTGGTCGGGCTCTCGTTTGCATCTGCCGGAAGGAGTGGGTGGCGTTGGCTAATAGCGCGGGTGAGGGTGTCACGAGTTGCGGCAACAATTACTGTATCGCCGGGCTGCAGCTGAACATCTTCAAAGGGCGGCAGGAGCGGGCGTTCGCCGCGCTGGATCAGGCGAACCGTCATTTCCTTAAGCGCTGGGAACATGCCTGCAACGGCCTTTTCACCCACCAGTGGATGACCGTAAACTATTGGAATCTGTGCAATGAACTGGCGCCCATCCTTGCCAGTGAACTCCTCTGCCATGGTCTGGCGAGGCTTGAGCAGACGCGGCAAAATCACCAAAACATAAACAGCACCGACGGCAGCCAGAATGGAGCCAAATGCGGTGAAGGTGAAGAAGTTGATGCGGACTTCGCCGGTTGCGTTGGCGACATTGGCTACGAGCAGGTTGGTGGAGGAGCCGATCATCGTTGTCATGCCGCCCAGGATCGTAATGAACGAGAGGGGCATGAGAAAACGAGAGGAAGAGGTGTTATGCGCAGCTGCGACGGTGGTCAAAATTGGTAGCGTGATGACAACAACGGGTGTGTTGTTCAAAAATGCGCTGACGATGCCCACGGTGAGAAGAAGGGGGCCGGTTGCCAGCCAGCGGCGCTGTTTTGATATGCGCAGGATTGCCTGAGCGGGCTTGTCGAGGGCGTCTGTCTGGAAGAGGCCTTGGCCGACAATCAGCAAGCAGATCACTGTGATCAGCGCTTGATTGGAAAAGCCGGAGAGAAAGTCCTCCGGCCTGATTGGCGTTCCATTCAATGTCTGGGGGAAAACCATGAACAGCAGCATGAGGGCAACAATAGAGCCCAGTGCTACGATTTCGATGGCGATGCGTTCGAGCGCATAAAGGATAATCGTGAATCCGATGATCGCAAAGGTCAGGATCATCGGTATGTTCAGGTTCTCCATGCGCGTCCCCGCTCGTGCTACACTTTCACACGTTATTAGAGGGTCCAGGCAGGTTCGTCACTGCACGTTGCATCATTGGTTTGTTATCGATGCAGACTATCCACCGGGGAATTCATAATAACGGCACCAAGCACGATATCATGGAGCAGGCGCTTTTGGTCACTAAACAATGAGACTATGAGGACAAAAGGGCTGAGTATTGTTACTGAGAAATAAAAGAGCAGGACGTGGATTGCTGCATAGAGCGGATAGGGACGGCCGCCGTTGCTAAGGCGCATTTCCAAGCCAAACGCACGCATACCTGGTGTTGCCGAGTTAAACCCACCCAGTGAAAACGCAGTGTAGGCTAGGGCAACAAGTGGCCAGATTGCAGGGAATAACAGCCATGCAAGGCCGAGTGTCAGGATGCCGAGGAAGCCGACGACAAAGTAAGCGATGCCGGAAAGAACGGTGATCGCGATAATATCGATGATGCACGCAAAGATCCGTTTTTTCCGCACACCGTCAAACAGCTGAGGATTAAGATAGGGATCATAATAGATGTTCGGGTGCGCGCTCACTTCTTGGCTCATTTCTGCCTCTGTCAGGTTCAACTGTGCTGGGGCATTCCCCAGCGTCTCTCAGTAGAATTGGGTGTGCTATTTTCAAGTTTCAAGCGGGGGTAGCAAACTATTTTTGTAGAATCCGGCAAAGAGAGGATAATTTTGCGCGACTTGTCATGCGAGCGTCTGCGCGAACGCGGTGTTCGGCGCAGATGCTGATTTCAATTGCAGTTAGCGAGTGGGGATATCCCTAGAAGCGCATCTCGCCGGAAGACAGGTGGGAGACGTGGATATCTCCGGCTTCTAGTGCGGCGATAATTTCCTTCGCATGCTGGTTGTCGCGGGTCTCAATGGCCACGTCCAACGTTGCGCCTTTAACGGAAACGTCGAGGAAGAGGCGATGGTGAGACACTTCCAGAATGTTGCCGCCCAACTGACCGATCGTTGTCGAGATTTCGCCAAGGATGCCAGGGCGATCCGGGATGTTACAGCGGATATGTATAATGTTGCCAAGGCGCACAAGCTGGCGCAGGGCGATGGATGCCAGCAGACGTGGATTGATGTTGCCTCCGCAGAGGACAAGTCCAACTTTTTTGCCTTTAAATCGCTCTGGGTGGGCGCACATGGCGGCAAGGCCAGCAGCACCAGCACCTTCAGCCACTGTTTTCAGGCGGGTGAGGAAGATATTGATGGCTTCTTCGATCTGGCTTTCGCTGACAAGTAGAATGTCATCGACGTATTGCTTAGCCAGTTGTTGGGTATATGTGCCGGGTACTTTAACCGCGATGCCTTCTGCCAGAGAGTTGCCGCCACATTCCATTGGCTGGTTGCGCAGAGCGGCATACATGGACGGGTAGAGCTCACTCTCCACGCCGATGATCTCGATATCCGGCTTGATTGCTTTGGCTGCAACTGCGATGCCAGAGATCATGCCACCGCCGCCAACTGGAACGATCAGCATGTCCAGATCTGGCTGGTCCTTCAGCATTTCAAGAGCGATTGTGCCTTGTCCTGCGATGACTTCCAGATCATCAAACGGGTGCACCCAGATATAGCCGTGTTCTTCAGAAAGGCGGTCGGCTTCTTGCTTGGCATCGTCGACAGTTTCACCAGCGAGGACGACTTTTGCGCCATAGGCTTTGGTTGCTTCAACTTTCACATAAGGCGTGCCGTTGGGCATGACGATGAGTGCAGGGATGCCAAGGCGTTGTGCATGAAGAGCCACAGCTTGTGCGTGGTTGCCGGCGGACATGGCAATCACGCCGCGGCTCTTTTCTTCTTCTGTCAGGTGCAGCAGCTTGTTCAGGGCGCCGCGTTCTTTGAAAGCGTTGGTGGCCTGCATGTTTTCGTATTTGACGAAAACAGTGGCGCCAGTGATGGCATCCAGTTGAGCGGCAGGCAGGAGCGGTGTTGATATCACCGCGCCCTTGATGTTGTTTGCAGCCTCTTCAATCTTTGAAAGGGTGAGAAGAGGTGAGGCCACCTTTGGCATGTTTTGTTCTCGCAGGTGTCTTGTTTTACGGGCTTTATTTGCCGTTTAGCTTTTTCGCAAGTTCAGGTGCAAAGTAGGTTAAGACACCATCTGCACCGGCACGCTTAAACGCCATCAGGCTTTCCAGCATGGCCTTGTCCTTGTCCATCCAGCCGTTTTGCGCTGCTGCGCAGATCATGGAGTATTCGCCGGAGACCTGATAGGCGTAGGTTGGTGCAAGGAAGGCGTCTTTGATGCGGCGGAGAATATCAAGGTAAGGCATTCCCGGCTTCACCATGATCATGTCTGCGCCTTCATCCAGATCCAGCTCAGCTTCTTTCAGCGCTTCATCTGTGTTGGCCGGGTCCATCTGGTAGGTGCGTTTGTCACCCTTCAGGTTAGAGTTGGAGCCAACAGCGTCGCGGAACGGACCATAGAAGGCAGAGGCGTACTTTGCTGAGTAGGCCATGATCTGCAGGTTTTCGAAGTTGTTATTGTCCAGTGCATAGCGGATTGCACCGATGCGACCATCCATCATGTCAGAAGGGGCGATGATGTCGGAGCCAGCTTCTGCCTGTATAAGCGCCTGACGACAGAGCTGATCTACGGTTTCGTCATTGATGATCTTGTCGCCTGCCATCAGGCCGTCGTGGCCGTGAGAGGTGTAAGGATCCAGCGCAACGTCTGTCATCAGGCCAACGGGGAAGCCTTCTGCCTTGATGGCTTGCAGTGCGCGGCAGGTCAGGTTGCTGTCGTTCAGCGCTTCGGTGCCCATTTCATCGCGCAAGTCAGGGTCAGTGTTTGGAAACAGTGCCATAACCGGAATGCCAAGTTCTGCGGCCTGCTCAGCGGCGCGCACTGCCATATCGACAGAATAGCGCTCAACGCCTGGCATGGAGGTGACTGGTTCGGTTTTCTTTTCGCCATCAATCAGGAAGATTGGCCAGATCAGATCGTCTGTGGTGATTGTGTTTTCGCGGATCAAACGACGGGACCAATCGCTGTGACGATTGCGACGCATTCGGCGGCCGTTCAAAATCTGGTTCATGTCTACGGAAGAATGCGATTCATTGGCAAACGGCATGGTAACTCACCTGAATGACTTGTTGTGTGGCGTCTTTAGCTCTGAGAGCGTCGGTTTACTCAAAACTACTAGGGCATTTGATGTCAGATAGCACGGGGAGTTTGCTTGATGAAACTCAAATTCTTTTTGTGTTCCAGAGGTTCTTTAGAATCGCGGGAAGGTTTTCGCTTTCAGAGCAATTAATTCGGTGGACGACAGACTTATCCTCTCAGCTAATCGGAGGTGCGAGGGGAACAAGCGGGGAATCACTCGCGGAAAATAGCTTTGTGCGATTTGTTGCGTTGGTTTGAAAGCTTTGCGTTTTTGGAACGTTGCTGTGTACGGGACGCTGTTTTGACTGAGCAATTGGTCTTATCTTGGTCTTTCCGAGAATTGACGCAGTTTTGGTGTGGGTCTACCGATTGACGCAATTACATTAATATTGGGGCTGGTGGTTGTGGGAGGCCGCTTGCCGGGAGGACGGATTCCATGGAATTTGAACTGAACGAAGATCAACGTGCCTTTGTGGATATGGCAGCCGGATTTGCGCAGGAGGAGATGGCGCCCTTTGCAGCTGAGTGGGATGCGAAATCTCATTTCCCGCTGGATGTGCTTCGCAAAGCTGCTGCGCTGGGTCTGGGCGGGCTGTATGTGCGTGAAGATGTGGGTGGCTCGCAGTTGGGGCGTCTTGATGGTGCGCTGATCTTTGAAGAGCTCTCCAAAGGATGTGTTTCCACTTCTGCGTTTTTGTCCATCCATAATATGGCCGCTGGTATGGTGGACCGGTTTGGGTCTGATGAGGTGCGGCAGAGATTTCTCCCTGATCTTTGCAGCATGGAGAAGGTGGCGAGTTATTGCCTGACTGAGCCGGGGGCCGGGTCTGATGCGGCGTCTCTGCGCACAAAGGCTGTGCGGGATGGTGATCATTATGTGATCAACGGCTCAAAATCCTTCATCTCTGGCGGCGGTGTATCGGATGTATATGTCTGCATGGTGCGAACCGGTGAGGATGGGCCGAAGGGGATATCTTGTATCGTTGTTGAGAAGGATGCGCCGGGTCTGTCCTTTGGGGCCAACGAGCATAAGCTTGGATGGTGCAGCCAGCCGACGGCGCAGGTGATCTTTGAAGACTGCCGTGTTCCAGTTGAGAACCTGGTTGGCGCAGAGGGACAAGGCTTTTCGATTGCCATGGCCGGGCTTGATGGTGGGCGCCTGAACATTGGGGCCTGTTCACTTGGTGGGGCGCAATTCTGTCTGGAGCGGGCTTTGCAGTATATGGATGAGCGCAAGCAGTTCGGGCGTTCGCTGGCTCAGTTTCAGGCGCTGCAGTTCAAGGTTGCAGATATGGCGACTGAGCTGGAAGCGGCGCGTTTGTTGCTGCACAAAGCGGCGGCTCTGCTGGACCGGAAAGATCCTCAGGCGACCAAGATGGCGGCGATGGCCAAGCGCCTTGCGACGGATACGGGCTTCAAGGTGGTCAATGAAGCGCTGCAGATCCATGGTGGTTACGGGTATCTGAAGGATTATCCGCTGGAGCGTCATTTGCGCGACTTGCGGGTGCACCAGATTCTGGAAGGGACCAACGAGATTATGCGCGTCATCGTGGCGCGTGAACTGATGAAAGCTTGAGTTGCTGAAGCGGTTCTTCTTAGGAGGGGCTGAGTGAGCTGCTTTAGCTTTTGTGTTGCGTATCTTTAACCGGAAACCAGTGTCCTGTTTTCAGAAATACGCCAGATAATTTTAGCAAAATGAATAGGTACGCTGTGCAACAGGAATATGCGGGGGAAGTCTTGTCCGAAACTACTGATGTTCTTTTTGAAGAGAAGGGCCATGCTGGTCTTATCATTCTCAATCGCCCCAAGGCGCTGAATGCGCTGACACATGAGATGTGCGTTGCTATGCACCGGCAGCTGGAGCGCTGGCTGATTGATGATGCAGTCCATCATGTTCTCATTAAGAGCAACAGTGAAAAGGCCTTTTGCGCGGGTGGAGATATTCGTCAGGTTGCCGAAAACGGTCCTGAGAAAATTGATGTGAGCCTGCCGTTCTTTGCAGATGAGTATCGCCTCAATACTTACATGGAAAGCTACGCTAAGCCTTTGATTGCACTGCTTGATGGTATTGTGATGGGCGGTGGTGTTGGTATCTCTGTGCATGGTGCGTATCGTGTTGGCAGTGAGAAGACGATGTTTGCCATGCCTGAGACGGCGATTGGTTTCTTTCCGGATGTGGGCGGCAGTCACTTCTTACCGAAGATGCCTCAGAACACGGGCATGTACTGTGCAATGACCGGGGAGCGGTTGAGGCAAGCGGATTGCTACTGGACCGGCATTTTGACCCATGCGGTGAAATCTGAGGATATGGCTGCGTTGGCAGAGGCGCTGTGTGAGGCTCAGGACGTAGAGCCTGTGCTGGCGCGTTATGCGTTTGATCCGGGGCCTGCGCCGCTACATGCCAAAGCGGATGTGGTGGATGAGTGCTTTGGCGCTGAGAGCACGCTGGAAGTTGTGGACCGTCTGCGCAAGCTGCAGGGCTCGGAGCATGATGACTTTGCAGTTGCTGCTCTTGAAACGATTGGTAAGCGCTCACCGCTCAGCATGGAAGTTGCTTTTCAGCAGGTGCGGCGCGGTGCGGGGCTTTCCATGGCTGAGTGTATGGTCATGGAGCATCGGATTGTTTCGCAGATTCTGCTGGGCAAGGATTTCTATGAGGGTGTACGAGCTGTGATTATCGATAAGGATCACGCCCCTAAATGGCAGCATTCAAGCCTCGATGAAATAAAAACAGTTGATGTTGAGGCCCATTTTATGTCACCGAAGGGGGGTGACCTCGTATTTTAACGGGGCGAGGGGCTTACTGCCGTGATTGAGGCAGATTTGTAAGGTGGAGCTTTAGGTATGCCTGGCGTTTTTGTAGAGCTGATGAAGAGGGTTCCCTCCTTTCAGTTTTTGCTGCATGCGTATGTCAGGCTGCTTGCCGTCTTTATGCTGTTTGCAGGCCTAAGCTACTGGGGCGCAATACTTGGGGTGCGCCTGATTGACGGTGCTCCGTTTGAGAGCGTCGGCGTACAAGTGCAGTCTACCATTATCTTTTTCGCTATTCTCGATCTGGTGACTGCCATCGGTCTGTGGCTGCTTTCCAGCTGGGGAACAGTGATGTGGCTGTTCCGCTCACTGGCTCAAGTGGTGATGTATTCCGTGTTTCCCATGGTCTTTGGTCGTAGTCCGACTGAGGTCGTATTCTACATCAGTGCAATCGCCCTTTATCTCGTTCTGCTTTACCTTGCAGAGCGAGAGGAACGGGCCTGATCGACCAAAGTTCAGTTTGGTCTGTAACTCATTGAAATTTACTGTTTTGCAAACTGCCGTTCACGTCAAATTGATCTGAGCGAACCCTAAGTGATCAGCTTGGGGCAAGTTCTAAATGTTCAAAATCCTGACGGACGGCGATTTTCGGGAGGATGCAATGGGAGAAACTGTTCTTCGCGTTGCTTTTATTGGTCTTGGCAATATGGGCGGCCCTATGGCTGCAAATCTTGTCAAAGCCGGACATGAAGTCGTCGGTGTAGATCTTTCTGAAGAGGCGCGTACTGCGTTTCAGGCTGCGGGCGGGCAAGTTGCTTCGTCAGCAGTTGAAGCGGTTCGCGACGTTCAGGCTGTTGTTACCATGCTGCCAGCAGGGAAACATGTTCGTGCCGTGTATACGGGCAAAGATGGAATTCTTGCGCATGCACCAAAGGGCACGCTGTTTATTGATAGCTCGACTATTGATGTGCACAGTAGCCGCGATGTTGCAAAAGCAGCAAGCGAAGCTGGCATGGGCATGGTCGATGCTCCGGTTTCCGGTGGTATTGTGGGTGCTGCGAACGGCACATTGACCTTTATGGTTGGTGGGCCTGATTCTGCATTTGAACGGGCTAAGCCGCTCCTGGATATTATGGGAGCCTCGATTGTTCATGCCGGTGATGCTGGCGCTGGGCAGGCAGCAAAGATCTGTAACAACATGTTGCTTGGTATTTCGATGATTGGTACCTGCGAGGCGTTTGTTTTGGCTGAGAAGTTGGGTCTGGACCCACAGAAGCTTTACGACATCTCCTCCAAGTCCTCCGGTCAGTGTTGGTCTTTGACCTCCTACTGCCCGATTCCCGGACCGGTTCCGACGTCGCCAGCCAACAATGAATATAAGCCCGGCTTTGCAGCGCCAATGATGCTGAAAGACTTGCTACTGGCGGAAGAGGCGGCAGATTCGAGCGGAGCTAACACACCAATGGGTGAGAAGGCGGCTCGGCTTTATGAGGAATACTGTAACAATGGCGGGGAAAACGTCGACTTCTCCGGCATCATCCACTTGCTTCGGAAGTCAGGGTAAACAGAGGGTTAACGGAAAGGTCTACACGCTTGCTAGTGATTAAGAAATAATTCATCGTGTCTCTTAAGCGGTTCTTAGAAGCGGTCGCGTAAATTTGCTTCAAGTGCTGATAAAAATACGAACGCACGAAAAATATGGACATGAGGCGCAACCAGATGATCAATACAAACAGGGCCGTTGAGGTCTTGGCGCAAGAAGAAGAAACGGTAGGGCTGAAGCCTGCATACCTCGAGGCACTGACGCTCATCGAGCGTTTGCATCGTCGTCTTCTTGACGTCATTAAAGATGAGTTTGACCGGATGGGTCGTTCTGATGTGAACAGCGTTCAGGCGCTGCTTCTCTTCAACATCGGCGACGCCGAGCTGACTGCAGGCGAGCTTCGTACTCGCGGTTATTATCTTGGTTCCAACGTTTCTTATAATCTGAAGAAACTCGTTGAAACCGGATACATCAATCACGAACGTTCCCAGATGGATCGCCGCTCTGTGCGTGTGAGCCTGACGGAAAAAGGACGCGAGATTGCTCAGATTGTTGATGACCTTTACAGTCGTCATATTCTTTCTGTTGAGCAGGTTGGTGAGCTCTCAACCGAGAACTTTGAAGAGCTGAACCGGTCCCTGCGTCGTCTGGAACGCTTCTGGACAGATCAAATCCTTTATCGTCTGTAATTTTCGGCGATATCAGGGCTTTCGAAAAAACACCGCTTCCTTGCACCGGAAGCGGTGTTTTTGCGTTTTCAGGAGGGTGGTTTGGGGTGCTGCGTTTGCCAGGGTTGTGTGGATGGCGGATCAGCTCCGGATAAGGCCTCTGTGAGTAAGTTGGGCTGATTGTTGCTTTCTTGCACTAGGTGCAAACCAACACTCGCTGCGTGACCACCTTTTTCCCACTTAGGGTAATTAGCCATTAAACGGTCACATTGAGTGGGGAATACACGCTCTCACTTTTCGGGCTGAAAAAGTGCTGTTGGCTTTGGAAATTTAGAAACTGTCAACTCTGATTTGTTCAGGGGAACGATCACTTTCTTTAATTCACCAACAGATGTTCCTCCCCGATTTTTGGCTGAAGTCTTGCGAGTTTGCTAAGATAATGCCATGTAGATTTGCCATGTTAAGTCTCTGTTTACCAAGTTACATGGAATCTTACAGAATGACTGATTGCTAGGAGAACTATTTCGTGTTGGCACCTCTTTTAAACCGCAGCAAGTTTGCTCTGGCTCTCGTTGTGAGTACGGGCCTTTCTGCAGGTATGATGTCTGCACAGGCACAGGCACAGGTGAAGGTTCCAGACCTGCTTTCCTACAGCGGCAACATTCAGCAAGCCGTCAGTCAGCCAGCGTCGGTTGTTCCTACTCAGCCTATCGTTGGTCAGGGCACGGAATGGGAAGACACCTTTGATGAAGGCGTTTCATCTCTGGAGCAGATCGACTTTGTTGCACCGATTATCTCCAAGCAGACCACCCAATACATGATCGATGCGATTCTCGATTACGAGCGTATCGCTCTCAACGGCGGTTGGCCTGAGGTCTCCACTAAGAAAGTTTTGCGCATTGGTATGCGCGCACCAGCGATTGCAGCTTTGCGACAGCGCCTGATTGTTTCAGGTGACATGGCGCAGCAGGCGGGTGTTTCTGAAGTTTTTGACAGTTACGTTGATTCAGCTGTTCGCCGCTTTCAGTTACGCCATGGCCTGACACCAGACGGTGTTGTGGGTCGGGCAACTGTGATTGCGATGAATGTTCCTGTTGAGGTGCGCTTGCAGCAGCTGCGTACTAATCTGGAGCGTGTTTCTGCTTTGGCTGAAAACGTGACTGACACCTATGTAAACGTGAACATTCCGGCGGCTCGTATTGAGGTTGTTGAGAATGGCCGTGTTCGTTCCCGTCACACTGCTGTTGTTGGCAAGCAAGATCGGCAGTCTCCGATCCTCAGCTCTGCGATCTATGAAGTGAACTTCAACCCGTACTGGACTGTTCCTGTCAGCATTATCCGGAAAGATCTAATTCCGAAAATGCAGAAGGATCCGCAGTATCTGGCGAAGAACAACATCCATATCTATGACTGGTATGGAAAAGAGAAGCAGTGGCAGGAGATTGACTGGACCACGGATGAAGCGACCCAGTATCGCTTCACTCAGGACCCGGGTGAAGGCAACTCCATGGGCAGCATCCGTATCAACTTCAACAACACGCATCAGGTTTACCTGCATGACACGCCAGAGCAGTCTTTGTTCGGCGAAGGCTATCGTTTCCATTCTTCCGGCTGTGTGCGTGTACAGAACGTGCGTGAGCTGGTGACGTGGTTGCTGGGCTCAACAACACCAGACTGGACACGCAGCCGTGTGGATGCAGCCATCAACTCTGGTGAGCGTACAGATGTGAAGATGAAGAGCCGTGTGCCGCTGCATATGTCTTATGTCACAGCTTGGGCGCTGAGCGACGGTATGGTTCATTTCCGTGATGATATCTACGATAAGGATGGGCTTTACGCAGCGAGCGCTGATCCAATGGCGCAGGCGTCTGCTCAGTAAGGTTTGCGCCAAGAGTTTCAAGTTTGAAGGGCCGTCTCTGCCAGATGCAGAGCGGCCCTTTTCTTTTGGGGATGTGATTGCAGGCAAGCCTGTGCTGCGCCGTATTACCTGCTAAAACGGCAGGCAACTTACGAATCTGAGAGAAGCGAGGCGAGGGGCCATATGTCTAAGCTGGGGCAGGTCTATTTTGAGACGCGCGTGGTTGGGAATGCTGTTCGCATGACAGCAATTTGTGCTCACAGCGGTGTTGAGGTGTTTGTTGTGGGGCCTCGTAATGCGAGTGAGTCGCATCTGAAGCAGTTGGCACTTCGTAAGCTGGAACGAAAATTACAACCTCAAGATGCGTAATTCATAAATTTTGGGTGATGGCAGCAATAGTATTGCGCAATTCCTATGAACAACGCTTGGTTCGTTACCCCCTATATGTTAATGGGCTAGGACCCGAAGCTACAACTTGTCGGGATGGGAATGCGAAACGATATTGGGACGTTTCGTCAGTTTGTTGCTCCAACCTTGTCATGAGGTCCACCTATGTCCGTATCGGATAATCCAATTACGACGCCGCTCTACCCAGAGTTTTTTACAGGTAGCCTGGCTTCTGGTGACCCAGAGCTTCTCGAGGCAATCAATAAAGAACTTACTCGTCAGCAGAACGAGATTGAGCTTATCGCTTCGGAAAATATTGTATCTCGCGCTGTGCTTGAGGCGCAGGGTTCCGTCCTGACCAACAAATATGCCGAGGGTTATCCTGGCCGCCGTTACTACGGTGGTTGTGAATACGTCGATATCGTTGAGCGTCTTGCAATCGACCGCGTGAAAGAGCTGTTCGGCTGCGATTTTGCTAACGTGCAGGCGAATTCCGGCTCTCAGGCAAACCAGTCTGTTCTGCTTGCCTTGGCGAAACCAGGCGACACCCTGCTCGGCATGAGCCTTGATGCTGGCGGTCACCTGACACACGGCGCACGCCCGAACTTGTCCGGCAAGTGGTTCAACGCTGTTCAGTACGGCCTGAACACCGACACTGGCCACATTAACATGGATGAGGTGCGTGAGCTTGCTAAAGAACACCAGCCAAAGATCATCATCGCTGGTGGTTCTGCTTATTCTCGTGAGATCGATTTTGCTGCGTTCCGCGCAATCGCTGACGAAGTAGGCGCTTACCTTTGGGTCGACATGGCTCACTTTGCTGGTCTTGTTGCTGGTGGTCAGCATCCAAGCCCGTTCCCGCATGCGCATGTTGCAACATCCACCACCCATAAGACCCTGCGCGGTCCTCGTGGTGGTCTGGTTGTGACCAACGACGCTGACATTGCAAAGAAGATCAACTCCGCGATCTTCCCAGGTCTGCAGGGTGGTCCTTTGATGCATGTGATCGCTGGTAAGGCTGTTGCCTTCGGTGAAGCGCTGCGTCCTGAGTTCAAAACCTACGCGAAAGACGTTGTCGAAAACGCACAGGTTCTGGCTGCGACACTGGTTGAAGGTGGTCTGGATATCGTTTCTGGCGGTACTGACACACACCTGATGCTGGTTGACCTGCGTCCAATGGAACTGACCGGCAAAAACGCAGAGATTTCTCTGGGCCGTGCGAACATCACCTGTAACAAGAACGGTGTTCCGCTTGATCCTCAGAAACCGACCATCACCTCCGGTATCCGCCTTGGTACACCTGCTGGTACATCCCGCGGGTTTGGTAAGGAAGAATTCCGTGAAATCGGTAAGCTGATTACCGAGGTTCTGGAAGGTCTGCGCAAAGCAAATTCCGTTGACGACAACGAAGCTGTGGAAGCACGGGTCAAAGAGAAGGTACTGGCCCTTACTGCCCGGTTCCCAATCTACAAAAACTAATTTAAACGAGAAGAACCGCCGGACATCCTTCGGCGGTTCTTTAGTGTTTAAGTAAGGAGGCAGGCGAGATGCGTTGTCCATATTGCGGGGGTGATGACACCCAGGTGAAGGATTCGCGCCCGACCGAGGATAATACAGCTATCCGTCGGCGCAGGGTCTGCCAGACTTGTGGTGGTCGTTTTACCACCTTTGAGCGTGTTCAGCTGCGCGAGCTGACCGTTATCAAGCGTAACGGGCGCCGAGTACCTTTTGATCGCGAAAAGCTGATGCGCTCTGTTCTGATCGCAACCCGCAAGCGTCCTGTTGAGCCTGAGCGTATCGAGCGTATGGTGAGCGGACTTGTCCGGCAGTTGGAAAGCTCCGGTGAAAGTGACGTTGTGGCGGAAGATATTGGTCATTTGGTCATGGAAGGGCTGAAAACCCTTGACGATGTGGCTTATGTGCGGTTCGCTTCTGTTTATAAGAATTTCCGCGAGGCCAAAGACTTTGAGGCTCTGCTGGATGAGCTTTCCGATGCGGATGTTGATCCGCTGATGATGCCGCCACGGACGTAATCTCTGGCTTTTTGCAGTGTTGTGTTGCGTAATTTCTCCGAGGATCGGGCTTTTCTTTTAGGGAATACGCTGTAGTGCTGGCAGGGGGATGGCTTTGTCTGGTTACAAAGCATTAGATGCAAAGGAACGAGTTGAGCACGAGCGCTTTATGGCGGCGGCGATCAGCTATGGCATTCGTGCAAAGGGCCGGACGTGGCCCAACCCTCCTGTTGGAGCAATCCTGACAAAAGATTTTGGTGATGGGCCTGTGATTGTGGGGCAGGGTGCAACTCTGCCTCCCGGTGGCTCCCACGCTGAAGTGCTGGCCATCAAAGATGCTGGTGAACATGCCCAAGGCGCAACAGCTTACGTGACCCTTGAGCCTTGTGCGCATTATGGCCGGACTGGCCCGTGCGCGCGGGCGCTTGTGGCGGCTGGCGTGGCGCGCGTTGTTTATGGCACCGCTGATCCCAACCCTGCTGTGGCTGGTCGCGGTAAAAAGATCCTTGAAGAGGGCGGTGTTGACGTCCTAATCGGTATTTTGGAAAAAGAATGCCGACAGGCCGTTCGCGGTCATATCTCCCGTATCCTTAATGAGCGTCCTTTTGTTCAGCTTAAGATGGCTGTGTCGAAAGATGGTTATATCGGCAAGCGCGGAGCCGGACAGGTGGCGATCTCCAGTCCGTTGTCGCGGCAGCTGGTGCATGCGATGCGGGCGCAGATGGATGCCATTGTTGTTGGCATCGGTACGGTTTTAGAAGACGATCCCGAGCTCTCTGTGCGCCTGCCTGGCATGGCGCATCGCTCACCGCAGCCGGTGGTGTTTGATAGTCAGGCCCGGATTCCGCTTTCCTCCAAACTGGTGCAAAACGCAGAGATTAATTCCCTGTGGGTGGTGATTGGTGAACATGCGCCGGATCATCGCGTCAGTGCGCTTGAGCGGGAAGGCGTGACAGTTATCGTCAATGACTGCCTCAGAAATGGCAAGGTATGTCTTGATAAGGCACTGGATGCGCTTTACATGCATGGTCTCTCCCAGATTATGGTTGAGGGCGGTGCGGAACTTGCGCACGGCCTGCTTCAGCAAGATCTGGTGGATGAGCTATTGATTTTCCAGGGAACCAACCTGATTGGGTCCGATGGTATTCAGCCTTTCGGATTTGAAGGGTTGGAGAGTTTGCGAGACGGTTATAACAAGCAGATGCTGCGTCCTGTGGGCGAAGATCTGTTGTGGCGGTATACGCCAAAAGAGAGGTTCTAGGTGTTTACGGGCATCGTTAGTGACGTTGGAACAATCCTTGAGCTGGAGCAGATTGCTGCAGGTCAGCGGACAAAAATTGGTACTGTTTACGATCCTGACGGGATCGATATTGGTGCATCTATAGCCTGTTCCGGCGTTTGCCACACTGTTGTTGCGAAAGGTCGTGATGGCGAGCAGAACTGGTTTACGGTTGAATCGGCTGCCGAAACGCTGGCGCTGACAACTGTTGCTGAGTGGAGCGTGGGCAAGCGGGTCAATCTGGAGCGTTCCCTTTCCATGGGCGCTGAGCTGGGTGGTCACCTGGTTCTGGGGCATGTGGATGGCAAAGCGACCATTGTTGAGCGAACCGAACACCCTGAGAGCGTTTATCTGAAATTTGAGTGTGCGCCAGAGTTCGCGCGGTTCATCCCGAAGAAGGGATCCGTGGGGTTGGATGGCACCTCTTTGACGGTGAACGAGGCTGAAGGAAATACGTTTTCTGTCTTCCTTATTCCGCACACTCTGGAGGTGACCACATGGTCCGACAGAGCGCAGGGGGATGAGGTAAACTTGGAAGTTGACATGATGGCACGGTACGTTGCGCGTCTTGCTGAGTTTCCAAGCCTTGCAGAAATTGCAAAATAGCCTTATAGCCAAAATCTTCCGCAGGAAATAACTGGACATTTCGCTTGGGGCGTGGTTCCTGAGCGCACATACGTGGGTACTGTCCGTACCCGTGGCCTTAACCCATCTTTGCTGATTTCTCAGCGAAAAGATGAGGTTGGCATTAGGAGAAATTAAATGAGCGCCGTTCCGCACATTCTTGTTATTGAAGCACGGTTTTACGAAGATCTGGCTGATGCCCTTTATGAAGGTGCTTCAGATGTGCTGGACCGTGAAGGAGCGAAAATCTCTCGACTGGCTGTGCCAGGTGTGCTCGAAATTCCTGCTGCGCTTTCCATGGCGTTAACCGCAATGGAAAATGGCGACGCAGATTATGACGGTTTTGTATTGCTCGGTGTTGTAATTCGCGGTGAAACAACCCATTACGACATCGTTTCTAACGAGTCGGCTCGTGCGATCATGGATCTTTCTGTGGATGCAAACGTTGCAGTTGGTAACGGCATCCAGACAGTTGAGAATGATGATCAGGCATGGGCGCGCGCAAGCGTTTCTAAAAAGAACAAGGGCGGCGGTGCTGCTGAAGCTTGTCTTGCTATGATTGACGTGCGCGACCGGTTCGGTGTGTAAGGTTTAGGATGACAACGGAAAACAACAAGAAAAACGCCGAAGTGAAACCCGCGAATAAGCGCGGGGTTGCTCGATTGGCTGCTGTTCAGGCTGTGTATCAGATGGAAATCACTGGTGCGCGTTTGAATGATGTGCTGAATGAGTATGAAGCTTACCGGCTTGGTCAGGAAGTGGATGGCGACCAGTACCGTGATGCAGATCCGGCATGGTTCCGTGATCTGGTGCAGGCGGTGTTTGAGGATCAGCTGCGTATTGATCCTCGCATTCACACAGCGCTTTCTGAAGATTGGCCACTGAAGCGTATCGACACCACTTTGCGTGCGATCCTGCGTGTTGGCTGTGCTGAGTTTTTGCGTAAAAAAGACGTTCCGGCCCGCGTTATCATCAATGAATACATTGATGTGACGAAGTCCTTCTATGATGGAGATGAGGCACGTCTGGTCAACGGTATTATGAACCGTCTGGCTCGCGAGCTGCGTCAGTCTGAATTTGAAGACTAAAAAATGAGCGAGAGAGCTGCCAGTTCCAGACCGGGAGAGTTCTCGCTTATTGAGCGCTATTTTGCGCCGCTCGCCACCAGCGCGGGTGCTGTGCATCTGCAAGATGATGCTGCTGTATTTGCCCCTGACACCGGATGTGATTTGGTTGTAACCAAAGACATGCTGATGGCAGGGGTTCATTTTTTTGAAAACGACCCTCCCTTTGAAATCGCGCAAAAAGCGCTTGGTGTGAACCTTTCGGATCTGGCTGCCAAAGGCGCAGAACCTAAGGGGTATCTGCTGGGCCTTGGGCTATCCAAAGACATCAGTGAAGAGTGGGTTGCCGAGTTTTGCCGCGGTTTGAAGCTGGTTCAGGATCAGTTCCAGATTGATCTTCTTGGCGGGGATACGATTTCCTGCCCGCAAGGCCCGCTGCTTTCCATCACCGCGTTTGGTCAGGTTCCAACGGGGCAGGTGGTTCGGCGCAATGAGGCTGTTGCTGGTGCACTGCTCTATGTGACCGGAACAATTGGTGATGCCGCACTTGGCCTGAAGTTGCGTCTTGATGAAGAACTCGCAGATAAGCTTGAGCTCTCTGCTGGGCAGCGTGATTTCCTCCTAAACCGTTATTTGCTGCCGCAGCCTCGTGTTGGTGCTGCTCAAGCGCTTCGTGATTATGCTGTTGCTGCGATGGATGTGTCTGACGGCTTGGTGGCTGATCTAGGCCACATGTGCCGGACGTCGCAAGTACAGGCATCCGTGAAGCTGGAGACTGTTCCTCTGTCTGACGCTGCATCTGCAATGATTGCAAAGGATGCTGCCTTCCTTGAAACAGCGATTACGGGAGGGGATGACTACGAGATCCTCGTTGCTGTGATGCCTGAGAATGCAGAGGCTTTTGAAGTGGCACTTCAGGAAGCTGATTTGCGCTGTGCTCAGATTGGTGTGCTGGGTGCTGCTGATGTTTCTAAGAAAGAGATTGCTTTGAGCCTGAATGGCGAGACCTATGCGCTTCACGGGGCTGACGGGTTCAAGCATTTTTGATCAGTGGTCTCGACCTGAGCCTTATTTTTGCTAGGGTACTCAGATGGAGTCGGCTATCTATTTTATAACATTCGTTATTTCATTGCTTTACTTGGTTGTTAAGTTGCGGAAAGTTCCCGCTGCAACGACGTTAAAACGCCAAAGACGGACCAGAAGTCGTTTGATTTTCTACCACATAGGAAAATCACTGCTTTTGTGGTGGGGTCTGATGTTCGTTGCAGGGATTGCAAGACGCATTGTGTTGGGTTTGCCGTTATAATCGACAATAGGTGCCTTGCATGACGTATTCTCATCGAGTTGTGCGTATATCTCCCGAAGTTACAGATGATCTGGTGAGCTCTGTGGTTGCTCATTACGTGGAATTGATTAGGCTGTCGGTTCCTTCCTGACTTCTTTGAAAGATTTACATTATGGCAAATACTCTGGCGGCTCCGTTGATTGATGACGGATTGGCAAAGCGCAATGCGCTGCTTTTGGCGCTTGCCCAGTCGTTTGCTGGTGGTGTTCCCCCTATCATTTTTGCAACCACATCTATTCTTGCTTCAGTTTTGTTGGTTGACGACAAGTCTCTGGCAACACTGCCTGTTACTGCTTTTGTGCTTGGAACCGCCATCGGGACGTTGCCTGCTGGCATGATCATGCGTAGTTTTGGGCGCCGTGCCGGGCTTGTTGGTGCTCTGTTGTTTGGTGTGCTGTTTGCTTTGGTTGCCGCCTACGCTGCCTACCTTGGTAGTTTTACGCTGCTTTGTGTTTCTACACTCGGCAGTGGTTTTGTGATGGCCTTTACCCAACAGGCGCGTTTTGCTGCTGCTGATACCGCTAGCCCTGCCTTCAAGCCCAAAGCAATTTCATGGGTTTTGACCGGTGGTATTCTTGCCGGTGTGGTTGGTCCGCAGACCGTAATTCTGACACAAGGCATGTTTGAGCCGTTCCTTTTTGTCGGAACCTACCTTGCACAAGCGGTCTTGATGCTTATCGGTTTGTTTTTTGTGGCGTTTTTGGAAATACCTTTGCCACCGAAGATGGAAAAGCATGAACGTGGACGGCCGCTTTTAGAGATTCTGAAGCAACAAAAGTTCTTTGTGGCTGTTGGTTGTGGAATGATCAGTTACGCGATCATGAATCTGATCATGACCTCTGCACCGCTCGCCATGGTTGCTTGCGGGTTGACGAACTCAGATGCGGCTCTTGGCATCCAGTGGCACGTGATTGCCATGTTCGCACCTAGTTTTATTACGGGTAGTTTGATCAGCCGATTCGGCCATGGAGCTGTAATTGGCACCGGATTCTTGCTTTATGCGGTGTGCGCGCTGGTTGGCCTTACGGGACTAGAGCGTTGGATTTTCTGGAGTTCCCTGATTTTACTTGGTCTTGGCTGGAACTTTTCTTTCGTCGGAGCGTCTGCGTTGCTGACACAAACTTACCGGCCAGAAGAACAAAACAGAGTCCAGTCCATAAACGACTTCTTCGTCTTTGGTTTAGTCGCAACTGCCTCGTTTTCCTCAGGGAAATTGTTAAACGTGTTTGGATGGGAAACTGTCAACCTAATGGTGTTCCCGTTCGTTATCTTATGTCTATTTCTTGTTGTCTCACTGATGTTTACTGAAAAACGGGAAGTTAAAGTTTGAATAATTCCAAATAGTTTCTCTCCTTTCAACATACGTGTTTCCTTCCACTACCACGCAAAAGCAACTTGACGGATAGTGACAGGTATATACCGTCACTGTGTTCGTTAATTTACACAATTGCAGTGCGGATTTTGCTACGAACACACACATAAGTAGCAGGGTACCCTTAGGGGAGGAAATATGACTGAACTTATCGTTACCATTGCGTGCGGTTTGCTCTCTGTCGTTTACGGCATCTGGGCAATTCGCAGCGTGATGGCTGCTGACACCGGGTCTGCGAAAATGCAGGAAATCGCTGGTGCCATTCAAGAGGGTGCGCAAGCATACCTCACTCGTCAGTACACCAGTGTTGCAATTGTTGGCGTGGTTATCTTCGCCATCGTCGCTTACTTGCTGTCTATCACCGTAGCTATTGGATTTGTTATCGGTGCCGTTCTTTCCGGTGCCGCAGGATTTATTGGAATGCTCGTCTCCGTACGGGCAAACGTTCGCACTGCACAAGCTGCAAGCCAGAGCCTTGGGGCAGGGCTCTCTATTGCATTCCGTTCCGGTGCTATCACCGGGATGTTCGTTGCCGGTCTCGCTCTTCTGGGCGTTGCCGTTTATTACCTGATCCTCACCGGACCTATGGGTATTGAGCCAACTTCACGTACTGTGATTGATGCGCTTGTGGCTCTTGGCTTTGGTGCTTCTCTGATTTCCATCTTCGCCCGTCTTGGCGGCGGCATCTTTACAAAAGGTGCTGATGTTGGCGGTGACCTTGTTGGTAAGGTTGAGGCTGGCATTCCTGAGGATGATCCACGTAACCCGGCAACAATCGCAGATAACGTTGGCGACAACGTTGGTGATTGTGCAGGTATGGCCGCTGACTTGTTTGAGACCTACGCCGTGACGCTTGTTGCGACGATGGTTCTTGCAGCGATCTACTTTGCTGGTACGGCTAATTTGCAGTCTGCAATGCTGTATCCAATGCTGATCTGTGGTGTTTGCTCTGTTGCATCCATCATTGGTACGTTCTTTGTGCGTCTTGGTGCGTCCAACTCCATTATGGGCGCGCTCTATAAGGGCTTCATCGCCACTGCAATTGTTTCGCTGATCATCCTGTATCCGCTGACCTACTGGGTCTTCGGCGGTATGGATACAGTGTTGACGCAGAGCAATGGCGTTAGCTTTACTCCGCTGGATCTGTTCTTCTGCGGTGTCTCCGGTCTTGTGGTGACAGGTCTGATCATCTGGATAACTGAATATTACACCGGTACCAACTTCCGTCCTGTGCAGGCGATTGCCCGAGCATCAGAAACAGGTCACGGTACTAACGTTATTCAGGGTCTAGCGGTTTCCATGGAATCCACTGCGCTTCCTGCATTGGTGATCATTGCCGGTATTATCGTCACGTATCAGCTTGCTGGTCTGTTCGGTATTGCCATTGCAGTGACAACCATGCTGGCGCTGGCTGGTATGGTTGTGGCGCTAGATGCGTTTGGTCCAGTCACGGACAACGCTGGTGGCATTGCTGAAATGGCAGACCTGCCTGCGGAAGTGCGCGACACGACTGATGCGCTGGATGCTGTTGGTAACACCACAAAGGCTGTGACCAAGGGCTACGCGATTGGGTCTGCTGGTCTTGGTGCTCTGGTGCTGTTTACGGCTTACACGGAGGATCTGAAGTTCTTCGTGGCGAACTCTGAGCAATTCCCTTACTTCAAGGGGATGACTGAGGCGTCTATCGATTTCTCACTGTCTAACCCATATGTGGTTGTCGGCCTGTTCTTTGGTGGTCTGCTCCCATTCCTGTTTGGCGGTATGGCCATGACAGCGGTTGGCCGTGCAGCGGGAGCTGTGGTTGAAGAAGTTCGCCGTCAGTTTAAAGAACAGCCAGGCATCATGAAGGGTGAAGTTCGCCCTGATTATGGCCGTGCTGTTGATATGCTGACCAAGGCTGCAATCAAGGAAATGATCATTCCGAGCATGCTGCCTGTGCTTTCTCCAATCGTCATTTACTTCCTGATTGAAGCGATTGCTGGCAAAGCAAATGCCTTCGCATCCCTGGGCGCTATGCTGCTTGGTGTGATTGTGACTGGGCTGTTTGTTGCGCTTTCCATGACCGCTGGTGGCGGTGCGTGGGACAATGCCAAGAAGTACATTGAAGACGGGCATTACGGTGGTAAGGGCTCTGAGGCCCATAAAGCTGCGGTGACAGGTGATACTGTTGGTGATCCTTACAAGGACACCGCTGGTCCAGCTGTGAACCCGATGATCAAGATCACAAACATCGTGGCTCTGCTGCTTCTAGCAGTTCTGGCGCACTAGTTTGTTCTGATCTGATTTGAGACTAAAAAGCCCGGTCTGGGAGATGGCCGGGCTTTTTGCTGTTCTGATGTCTGGGGTTTGGGCGGAGGTTAGAATTTCACCGAGAACTCGGTGCCAAAGACCCAGGCATCCGGGATGTCGTCGTTTCCGGCGGGGTTGACCACATATTGAAAATCCAGTGAGAGATAGGACCAGTCGGCGAACTGGTAGCGATGGGTGGCTTCGAATACGAGCTCATAAGACTGGCCGGGCAGGTGATCACTGAAATAACCAAGAATGAAGGCTCCGGCAGTAACGTCATTGTCTCTGTTGGGGATCAGGCCTTGGTAGAACAAGCCGCCGCTGATGCCGAGAGGTTGGGTGTTGATGGCTTGTTGTGGTGCGATTGTAACAAGGCCCCAGAGACTCAGACCTTGCAGGTCCTTTTCCTGATAGATCATCTGCCGTGCGATGGCATAGGCGCCCCAGTTGCCTTCACGGGTCTGCGTGGTAGTGGGGCCCAGAACATCCACTTTACCAGTGTTGTAAAAGGCACCCAGCTGATAGTGGCCGGGGAGATACTTGCTTGTGTCTTCTTTTCCCGGATTAACGCCGACTTGCCCGACCATCAGCACGCTGCCTTTGGGCACAAAGCGGAAGTTGAAGCCGTTCTCGGCGTTGTTCAGATCATCCACGGATGCGTCATAGACGCCGAGGCTGACGTATTGATTGTCGGGGAAGGTATAGTTGCCTGCCAGACCCCATATGTTGAAGGGGTAGGTGGTGAAAGTGGGCTGGTTGATGAGCAGCTGACCAGGGGTGCTGTTGAGTGCACCGTTGAGGTAGTACGCGAAGGTATCGTCTCTTGCGAAGATGTCGCCCACAGCGAGGCGACCGGCGGAGAGGTACAGTTGATCATCGAGCAGGTTTTGCTCCAGACTGAAGTTGGCGATGGCGAGGATATCGCTTGAGAAAATTTGGGTGACGCCAAAGTCGTTGCCAATGACCTCCTGTGACAGGCCCTGTCCCAGACCTTGATACATGATGTAGTGCAGGCTACTGCCTTTGATGCCGAAGATCTTCTCAAAATCCAGCATGGCCATGCCCTCCAGCCGCGCGCCATAAGTTGCGCTCTGGTTTAGGCCGCCAACTGGGTTTGCGGCAACGTCCTGGGTGTAGAGCACACCTAGATCAAGACCCTCGTCAGAAAGGTTGGTGCGGATACCGCCCCAGTCGCGTGTTTCATTGTGCCATTGCGCCCAGGCTAATGGCCAGTTGCCCACTTGCGCGCGAAGTTCCGTGCTGGCTGTCAGCGCTATGCCGACAACCTCTAGAAACTGTAGAACTGGCGATATGCATTTTTTTATCGCAGGTACCTTAAGCGCTTGCAAAAGCTGGTTCCCCTAGACTGACTCAGGCAAACAGAGAAACTCAGGATTATGCAGCGTGCACTCTTGTTTACGCCGCATGCTCCAACACTTTGATGGAACCCATCCTTTTGCAAAAAAAACGCCCGCACTTATTCAAGAATTTGCCCGCATCAATCTGGTATGCAGCAGCGCTGCATGTCCTACTCAGATTCGCTTACAGGATTACTATAGTCTGTTGTTTTAGCGGCGGCTTCTATCTGAAACCTGCTAAGTAATTTTGATGTGCTTGATTAGGCTGCTGGCTCCGGCAGCAGGGCCTCATAGCGTTCTCTTGCATATGCGGGGAAAGGGCAGGACTTTCTGGCTTCGCGATCCATATGGACGCCGACGGCCTGCATGGTGGCAACGGGAGTGTTGGTGATTGAGTCAAACATGGTGTGTTTGAAGAGGATGGTCTTGTCGCGCATTTCTTTAATTTCGGAGCGTACGACAAGCAGGTCACCTGCGGAGACCTCCGCCAGATACTTATAGGTGATCTCCAATGCGGCCATGCCCTTCTTGCTCTCGCGGATATAGGCTGGGGTGATGCCAATGTGGGCGAGCATGTGCCAGGTGGCTTCATCAAACTTGGAGGTGTACCAGGCCACATTCATATGGCCCATGTGATCTTCCTGCTGCGGGTAAACGATCTCGCGATATGTCTCAAACATCTTTGTTTCCAATACAATCGCAATCCTGACCAGCCTATTGGGAAGAAACCTGCAGGTCATTACGACTGTCAGATACCTTCAGGTGAGCATGAAAAAGCCGGTGTTCCCTGAGGAGCACCGGCTTTCCAATAATTGCTATCTATGGGCTGCTCAGTAGTTGCGCCAGAGGATGATGGCAGCGGCGAGCAGGAACTGGTCTTTCAGGACGAAGATGCCTGTGCGGTTGAGGAGGGGGAAGAATGAGTCCGCATCCCAGCCCGGTACAGAGAACATGAAAGTGAGGGTGCCGAATGCTGTTGCAGCGATGCCGAGGACACCCAGACCGCCAAGGAAGCGGTTGAATGGCAGGCACAATAGCAGAAGCAGGAAGACCCATTCTACGATACCAATGAAGTTGGAAGCGCCCTGAACATCCCAGACCTGATAGGTCCAGCTGAAGAAGATGTTGGACTGCATCAGGCGGACAATGCCTTGTGCCTCAAACTCATAAAACTTCATGGCACCGATCCAGCCCATGACCAGTGCGATGCCAGCGAAGCTTGCGAACACTGCCAGCTTTTTGAGAGAGTCTGCGGTCTGTTCCTTACCAGCTGTGTGCATGTGATGCCCGAGAATGTAGGCCGGGATTGCAAACATGGAGAGGTATTTCAGGAGGTTTTGACCGGAGCCGATAATCGGGAAACCTCCAAGGGCATCCATCCACACAGGGTTTGTGAACAGATAAAGTAAGTTGAGGGCGAAGATCAGCATGGCCATCAAGCAGCCGAGGATGCCAAGGCGGCGATCTTTCAGGCCAAGCAGAACCAGAATGCCCGCCGGGACTTCAAAAAGAGCCATCAAAACGCCGGTGAGAGGTACGCCGAGAGTTTGAACTACTCCACTGAAAATTGGGCTGTTGCCGAGCCAGAACTGAATTTGCTGATGTTCCGGTCCTGTCAGCTTCAGCAGGCCAACCCAGATCAGGTAGGTTGCAGTGACGAGTGTGAGATAGACAAAAAGAGCGTGATCTGAGGGGCGCAGATCTGTAATTTTTTTGAGGGCAGAAGAGGAGTGCGTCATGATTTTACTTCGCGTTTGTCGTTAGAGCACTTCGCGTTTATTTGCATTCACGCATCGCGATCTAACATCCTTGGTGGAGCGAATTCTTGTCGTTTGATTGTTTCCAATCAAAAGGAACGCGCTCTAATGCCTTAAAGAAACCACGGAAGAAGACGGCCAGAATGCGTATAACCCCTCAATACAGGATCACATCTAGCAAACCTCCAATAACACCAGCGTGATTTTAAGCGTGAAGCTTAGGATTTGACAGCATTCGCGATATGAATGGGATAGAGCCGCCTGACCTGTTGGCTGTGAGCGTAAAAAAAACGGCGCCTGAAAAACAGGCGCCGTTTTTTAAACTCGTGATGGCGGGTCTTAGAGACCGATTGATGGATTTGCAGCTCCACGCAGGATCTGCGTCAGGAGACCATAATCAGCACCGCCGGTGCGTGTTTTTCTACCGAGGTAATCAAAGACTTTGCCGTCTTCAATGCCGTAATCAGCAACGGATCTCACGTAGCCATCTTTATCAAAGTACACAGCGACAACACGCTGGTCGACGATTGACGGAGACCAGAATGCCACTGTTTCGCTCTTTTGCGAGATATAATAGTAAGCTTCACCGTCCAGATTAGATGTGGTGGACGGGCTACCAAGGAGAAGTTCTACCTGCTCACGGCTGGAACCGACTTGAACATCTTGAATTGAATCAGGTGAAACAACCTGGCCATGTGTCAGTGTCTGGGTGAAGCAGCCGGCAAGTGGCAGGCTCAAAAAAGCGAGGAACACAGTACGGCGTGCGAATGCAATCATTCCAAACATCCTGTTGGCTTGCAAATTGCAGCAAAATGCAGCAAGCAAGCGGTTTAGATTCAGACTTGTGCTTATGCCATCCTCGTGGCAGTCACACAAGTAACTCGACAAGCGTAAGAGAGGTGCCATGATCTTCGGTTTTTTCCGTCGACGTAAAGACACATCCGTCAGAACAACTTACGAGCGGATCGTCGCGCAGGCACGACTACCAGTGTTTTATCAGCACTATGGTATACCTGATACGAGCGAAGGTCGCTTCGAGATGATTGTTTTGCACGCTTTTTGTGTCTTTCACCGGTTAGGAGGCGAAGATAAGGCGTCCCGGAAATTTGCACAGGCTGTATTCGATTATTTTTTTCAGGATATGGACCAGAGCATGCGAGAGATCGGTATTGGCGATGAAGGTGTGCGTAAACGGGTTCGAATTATGGTCGAATCGTTTTACGGACGCACAGCCAGCTATATGCAGGCTCTGGAAAACAAGGACAATTCCGCTCTATTTGAGGCCTTTGTAAGAAACATTTATGGCGAGGGCGGTGAAGCTGTTGCGATAAGAGCGCTGGTTCATTACATGCATGAGGCGGTGGAAGGTCTTGCTGCCCTTCCAACCCATGAAATTCTTGCGGGCGACGTCAAATTTGTGGCTCCAAAAACCGAACTTATAAGGGAAAGCGCCAGCGATGGCTGAAACTGAATACCCGTGGGCCTATTTTTTCGATGCGGTGCGTCTTGGTAAGAAAACCAAACAAGTAAAGCTTGTTCTCAACGAGAGCGAGCGGGCGCAGATCGCCAAGGCCTATGATTTGATAAAGCTGCCTGAGTTCGAAGCCGACCTTGAAGTGCGTCCGTGGCGCCGAGATGGACTGGCAGTGCGCGGTCACATCCGCGCCAAAGCTATTCAACAATGTGTTGTTACGCTTGAGCCAGTTGAGTGCATGGTGGACGAAGAGTTCGATCGTACATTTTTGCCGGATCAAGATTCCCGGGGGCGTCGCCGAAGTGATGATGATACCTTGGAAGTAGATCTGGATATTGATGAGAGTGATCCGCCGGATTATTTCGAAGGCCCGCAGGTGGACTTCGGAGCTGTTGTTTGTGAACACTTTGCGTTGGGTCTGGATCCATTTCCTCGGGCGAAAGGGGTTGAAATGGATGACAAATATGCTCCGGACCCGGAGGAAGAACTGAAACAGGATGAAGAGCAGAAGCCTTCTCCGTTTGCTGCACTAGAAGCCCTTAAAGGCAAAAAATAATCTTAGATTGCTGCAAAGGTTTTTTAGAGGTGGGTGTTGCGAGACGTTTATAATCGAGTATCTTCGCGACGCGCATTTCCACTGAACTTAGGGAAAATGCTCTTAACTATTCCGAGGTCTGCCGATACAAGGGCAGACTTTGTTGGGACAAGGCAAGAAATTGGAAATGTCTGAAAAAATACGTATTTCTCTTGATGCTATGGGGGGGGATTACGGTGTTGAGGTGGTGCTGCCTGGTGCTGATCAGGTGCTGCAACGCTGCCCGAATATCGAATTCCTACTTTTCGGTGACAGTAAAGTCATCGAGCCAATGCTCGAGGAATACCCTCGTCTGAAGCAGGCATCCGTTGTTCATCATACCGATGTGTCGATTGGCATGGACGAAAAACCGAGTCAGGCTTTGCGCAAGGGCCGCGGTAAATCTTCCATGTGGAATGCGATCGCTGCGGTCAAAAATTCTGAAGCAGATGTTGCTGTTTCTGCTGGTAACACGGGCGCGCTGATGGCGATGTCCAAGTTTTGCCTGCGTACCATGTCTGGCATCGAGCGTCCTGCGATTGCGGCAATGTGGCCGACACTTCGCGGTGAGTCCATTGTGCTTGATGTGGGTGCTACGATTGGCGCGGACGCGCAGCAGCTGATTGACTTTGCTATTTTGGGCGGAGCGATGTGTCGTTCCGTTCATGGCGTGAAACAGCCGACTGTTGGTCTTCTTAATATTGGTGTTGAAGAGGTGAAGGGTGTTGAGGAAGTGCGTACAGCTGGCAAAATGCTGCGCGAACTGTCTCCTCCAAACCTTGTTTACTCCGGCTTTGTCGAGGGTGATGACATTGGTAAAGGCACCGTTGATGTTGTCGTGACCGAAGGGTTTGCTGGTAATATTGCCCTTAAAACAGCCGAGGGAACTGCAAAACAGTTTGCTGGCTACCTACGGGCTGCTATGAAACGTACGCTCATGGCTAAAATCGGTTACTTTTTTGCGCGGGGGGCTTTCGAGCGGCTTCGGGCGAAAATGGATCCGCGTAAAGTCAACGGCGGGGTCTTTCTTGGGCTCAATGGGATTGTTATCAAAAGCCATGGCGGAACTGATGCCGAAGGTTTTGGTGCTGCCATTGAACTTGCCTATGATATGGCCAAGAATGAATTGATTAAAAAGATCTCCGAGGATCTGGCAAACTACCATCGTGGTCGTTTCTCAGAGGCTGAAGAAAACTGAAGGGTTTAAAGTGAAGGCACTTCGCTCTGTATTTTTGGGCTGTGGCAGCTATCTGCCTGAAAAAGCACTTACTAACCAGCAGCTTACCGAGATTGTTGACACTTCTGATGAGTGGATCGTTCAGCGTACCGGGATCAAGAACCGTCATATAGCGGCAGAGGGTGAGTTTACGTCTCATCTTGCAGTGAAGGCTGCCAAGGCTGCGCTGGAAAATGCCGGTGTTGATGCGCAGGACATCGATTTGATCGTTCTGGCAACCTCTACACCTGACAACACGTTCCCGGCAACAGCTGTTGCTGTTCAGGCCGAACTGGGTATCAACCACGGTTTTGCGTTCGACGTTCAGGCTGTGTGCTCTGGTTTTGTTTACGCGGTTACCACTGCTGACGCATATCTGCGCGGCGGTCTGGCTAAGCGTGCGCTTGTGATTGGCGCTGAAACATTCTCCCGCATTCTCGATTGGGAAGACCGCACGACTTGCGTTCTATTTGGCGATGGAGCTGGCGCTGTTGTCATGGAAGCGCAGGAAGGTGAGGCTTCTGCTGAGACCAGCGGTGTGTTGACCTGTCATTTGCGTTCTGATGGCCGTCATAAGGAAAAGCTTTACGTGGATGGTGGTCCTTCCACCACTGGGACTGCAGGTCATCTGCGCATGCAGGGTAAAGAAGTGTTCAAGCACGCGGTTGGCATGGTCACTGATGTGATTGAAGCTGCCTTTGATGCCACTGGTACAACTGCGGAAGACCTGGACTGGTTTGTTCCGCACCAGGCGAACCAACGCATCATTGATGCCTCTGCAAAGAAACTTGGCATCGCTCCTGAAAAGGTAGTGAAAACAGTTTCCGAGCACGGCAACACTTCGGCTGCATCGATTCCTTTGGCTCTGGACAGCATTGTTAAAGCTGGCAAGGTCAAAAAGGGAGATCTGATCATGCTGGAAGCAATGGGCGGCGGCTTTACCTGGGGTTCAGTACTCCTTAAGTGGTAAAAAGCGGCAAAAAACCCCAGAGGGTTGCATTTCTTAGCAAATGAGCTGTTGACGCTGACGCCGGTTGGCCATACCGTAACTTGTTGAAAGCAAGCTTTATTCTTACGGATCATGGCTTTACCGGAGGAGGGTGGAATGGGTAGTCACACTGTAACCCGCGCTGATTTATGTGAAGCGGTTTACCAGAAAGTCGGCCTATCTCGGACTGAATCTGCCGAACTCGTTGAGCAGGTACTTGCAGAAATTTCTGCCAGCCTGGAAGGCGGCGAGTCTGTCAAATTGTCTAGCTTTGGCTCTTTTGTTGTTCGCTCGAAAGGTGAACGCATTGGCCGTAACCCAAAAACAGGTGAGGAAGTTCCGATCTCTCCACGCCGGGTTATGGTATTCAAGCCAAGCAATGTTCTTAAGCAGCGCATTAATGATGCACTGGTTGAGGGCGCCAGCTAATTTGCTGCCCCGATAATAGTAAGGTTTAGAGGGTCTGCATCGTGGAGAAGAGCGCCGACGCGTTCCGAACAATTAGTGAAGTAGCGAGTGAACTGGATTTGCCGCAGCACGTTCTGCGGTTCTGGGAAACACGATTTACCCAGATCAGACCTCTGAAAAGAGGCGGTGGACGGCGCTACTACAGACCTGACGACCTTGAGCTTTTGCGCGGTATCCGCCATTTGCTCTATGGGGAAGGCTATACGATTAAAGGCGTGCAACGTATTTTGCGAGAGCAAGGCGTGCGCGTCGTTATGGACGTTTGGAAAGAGGGTGGTGGCGTTGTCATCCCAACCTCGTCCAGCGCCAATACGCCTGTCGGCGTAGCTCCTGATCCATCCCAAGTTTCTGAGGGTTCAGTGCGCAGTGCAGCGGAAGCTGCGGTCGCGCAGGCTATCATGTCGTCTCCAGATGAGATGTATGAGCCTCAGGAAGACTGGGTTGCTGAACGGTCTGTTGAAGAACAGGCGGTTCTTCCGCTTGAGAGCGAGCCTGAGCCGCAGATGCCATTGCCGTCCGGTCTGTTGCCGGATGACGAGCCGGATCAGCATGGCAAAGGTGGACATGGAGCATTTGGTTTCATGGATCGTTTGATGGGTTCTGAAAAGGAAGAGGCAGCTGGTTCTGCTGGACTTTCCAAGGACAATGTTGATCGGCTGCAGTCTACGCTCTTTGAGTTGTTGGAGTGTAAGCGTATGCTAGATCAGGCGCGATAATCTGCAAAAATTAATAGGGTCTTGGGTTGGTGGAATGCTAATCTGAGCGTTGGTTTAAGGGCGTCAGTCACTGCTTTGTTGCAGTCGGCGCCCTTTGCTGTTTCAGGTGCGTTGAAACTCATCCCTCAAAATGACAGTGGTTGTCAGGTCCTTCACACCGTTAGTGGATGCGATGGCGTCTCTGACGTTGTTGAGCATCTCCATTGAGGAGGCAACGACTTCGACCACAAGGTCGAGCTCTCCACTTACCGAACTCACGCGTTTAATCTCTGGAAACGCCGCCAGTATGTCGAGGATTTCACGCATTGGCGTGCGTGATAGGCGGATGAACAGGAAGGCGGAGATGTGCGTGGGATCGAGGCCGCCGATGTCTGCCCTGTAGCCGCGAATTGTGCCGTTGTTCTCCAGCCGTGTGATGCGTTCGCTGGTGGCACTGCGAGACAGGTTTATGCGGGCTGCCAGCGTCTTGATCGGGATGCGGGCTTCTTTGGAAAGGATCGCGATAATCTCGCGGTCGGTGGCGTCGAGCACTGCAGTTCCTCTGAACGGACTATCAGGAAGAGTGCCGTTAAAATACTTATTAATCGCGACATAGTGGCGGTGCAACTGACATAAAGTCGGTGTTCTGAAATATCAGCGTGCGTTATATTCCGGGCAACTGGAGAGATTTATGACTGATATTAGCCATCCCGCCCCCAATTTTGACCGCGATACCATTGCAGCCCTTCTGCTGGAGCATTGGAACCTGAAAGGTGATTTGTCTCCATTGGAGAGTGAGCGCGACCAGAACCATCGCCTTGATGCGAAGGATGGCACGCGCTGGACGGTCAAGGTCGTCAATGCCAGTGAACCGGAAACTGAGACAGGCTTTCAGACAGCGATGTTGCAGCACCTTGCCGTGTCCTCGCCTGATTTGCCTATGCCGCGCCTGCGCCTGACAAAGGGCGGTGGTGCCACGCAAAGTGTTGTCGGGCCAGATGGCGCTGCGCATGCCATGCGCGTGGTTTCCTGGGTTCCGGGTGTGCCGTTGGCTGAAACTCAGCGTGAGGATGGTGTTGTTGCCAGTTTGGGAATGCTGCTTGGCAAGATGGATAAGGCGCTGCGTGGCTTTGTGCATCCAGGGGCTTTGCGCAGCTTTGAATGGGATTTACGTGCGGCTGGGGATGCGCGCACGCGTTTGAGCGCCATTGGTGACCCTGATCATCGTCGTGTGGTCGAGTATTTCCTTGATCGGTTTGAGCGATATGTTGTGCCTAAACTCGCTGGGTTGCGTGCTGCCGTCATTCATAATGATGCCAATGACTGGAATGTGCTGGTTGATCCAGAAGACCATTCCCGCGTCTGTGGTTTGATTGATTTTGGTGACAGCCTGCACACACCGGTCATTGCTGAAGTTGCGATTGCAGCGGCCTATACAATTATGGAGGTGCCTGATCCGATTGGGGCTTCGGCTGATCTGGCTGCTGCGTATCATGCGGAGTACCCGCTGGAAGAAGGGGAGGTCGATCTTCTCTTTGATCTGATTGCAATGCGATTGGTGACGAGCGTGAGCTTGTCTGCTCTTCGGAAAGATGAGACTGAGGACAATCCATACTTAGCTGTTAGTGAAGCGCCAGCCTGGAATCTGCTTTATAAACTTTATGGGATGAAGCCATCGTTTGCGACGGCAATCCTGCGCAAGGCCTGTGGGTTTGATGCGGTGCCGGGCGCGCGTAAAGTGGCGGCGTTTTGCTCAGAAAACCGTGGTTCATTTGCCTCCTTGTTTGCGCGTCACCCCAAGCTTATGTCCAAGGAACTGGTGCCTTATGCTGATCCTGACAACGAGATGACAGTGACGTCTCGTGATCGCCAGCCAGAAGCTGCGCAGGAGTGGTGGGAAGAGTACTGCGAGGCGCATGGCGTTGAGCTCGGCATTGGTCCATGGGGTGAAAGCCGCAGTGTTTACTCCTCGGATTTCTTTGAGAGCCGCTTTATTGAGGGAGAGCGTCGCCGGAACCATCTGGGTTTTGATTTGTTCCTGCCTTCAGGAACCCGTGTCTGTGCGCCAATGGATGGCAAGGTACGGTCTGTGGTGATTGAGACAGACCCGCTTGGTTATGGCTGCATGATTGCGTTGGACCATGAAACAGACTGTGGTCAGCCGTTTGTGAGCCTTTGGGGGCACATGGCCCATGAGGCGGCGAGCCGACTGAGTGCGGGCGATGTGGTCAAAGCTGGTGAGACAGTCGGGTATCTGGGTGCGGAAGATGAGAACGGTGGTTGGGCTCCCCATCTTCACCTGCAGCTCTGTGCTGACGTTTCCCTGAGTGCTGAAGAAATTCTTGGTGTTGGTGAAGAGAAGTATCTTGATGTGTGGGCTGACTTGTTTCCGTGTGCCATCGATTTTGCTGGATTACCGCAAGAAACACTGGGCAGTGCTGGACGGTCAGTCGGCGAGATTGTTTCATCGCGTCGTCAGAACCTGTTGCCGAACCTGTCTATCTCTTACAGTGAGCCAATCAAATTTGTGCGTGGTGAAGGCGCTTATCTTATTGATCACCGCGGGCGGGCCTATCTGGATTGCTTCAACAATGTTTGCCATCTGGGCCATGCACATCCAGATGTGGTTGAGGCCTTGTCTCATCAAGCGGGTTTGCTCAACACCAATACGCGTTACCTGCACGATAATATCGTTGAGTACTCTGAACGCCTGACAGCGACACTGCCGGATGATCTGGCGGTTGCTTCGTTTGTATGTACGGGCAGTGAGGCGAACAGCCTGATGCTTCGCATAGCAGAGGCGCATACGGGGCGTCGTGATGCAGTGGTTCTGGATTGGGCCTATCATGGTACAACACCTGAGCTGATTGCGCTGAGCCCCTATAAATATAAGCGTAATGGTGGCAAGGGGCGGCCCAACCATGTGTTTGAGGCAGCTATTCCGGATGCCTATCGCGCACCGGCCGACTGGGCACCTGAAGAGATTACTGCAAGCTATATACAAAGCGTTGCTGAGCAGTTGGATCTGATGAAGAAACAGGGGCGTGCTCCGGCATTCTTCATTGCTGAATCAATTCCAAGTGTGGCTGGTCAGGTGTTTATGCCAGATGGTTATCTGGAGGAGGTCTACAAGCTGATCCGTGCGGAGGGTGGTTTGTGCGTTGCTGATGAAGTGCAGGTTGGGTTTGGTCGTGTCGGATCACATTGGTGGGCCTTTGAAACACAAGGTGTGACGCCGGATGTTGTGACTATGGGCAAGCCGATTGGTAATGGCCATCCTATGGCGGCGCTCGTGACCACTCGTGAGGTTGCTGCCAGCTTTAACAATGGCATGGAATACTTCAACACCTTTGGTGGTAATCCGGTTTCCTGTGCTGTTGGGCTTTCTGTGCTGAACGTGATTGAACGGGATGGATTGCGCGAGAATGCGCATGTTGTTGGTGACTATATCCTCTCTGGCTTCCGAAAGATGATGGAGAAGTATGAATTTATTGGCGATGTGCGGGGCATGGGCTTGTTCCTGGGCATTGAGCTGGTGAGAGACCGCTGGACCAAAGAGCCAGCAACAGATATGGCGAGACGTGTTGCCAACCGTGCGAAGGACCTTGGTATCTTGATGGGAACCGAGGGGCCATATGACAATGTGTTGAAGATGCGGCCACCGATGATTTTTTCTAAGGAAAATGCCGATTACCTGCTGGATGTTCTCGATCAGGCCATGAATGAGTCCGTTTCAGCTCTGGAAACCATGTAAACTATCAAAAAAGGGCCAAAGTCTGGCCTTTTTTACCTGAAGAATAGGCGGGGACAGGAAGTTGTCTCCGCTTTTTCTTTGACCTGAGGGCTAACGGGATGAAGGTAAGGGTGAGTTCAATTCATGTTCAAAATCCGGAAGCGTCGCTCTTGATCGCAACGTCCTGAGTGCTCCGGCTTGTTGTTTTGGGTTTGTTTTAGAACAGGTTGGCATGCCAGCCGTTTGAAAGCAGGCCCCAGAGTTTGAAGGTGGGCGAACATGGTAACCATTGAAAGCAGTGCAAGTATTACGGCCTGGGGTGAGCGAACCTTTGGGCAGGTTGCTGACCTGAATGCGTTGATTGCGCGGGCAAAAGAAGAGCTTGCCGCTCTGCAGCTGGCTGTCGAAAGTGGCGAGAGTTCACGTGATGTCGCTGCGGATGCCGCGGAGATTGCGATCCTGCTGCATCGTCTTGTTGGTTTGCATGGTGCTGAGCTTTCATTTGCCGTTGACGAGAAAATGGCTCGTAACCGTACGCGCATCTGGTCTCTGGCTGGTGATGGCACTGGTCGCCACGTTGCTTAAGCTTTTGGTTGTTGCTGCGGGCTGACCTGCCTGCGGTCTTCATCTCAACTTATCCCCCTTGTGACGCTGGATGGTACGCTTTTGCGTAGGCTAGGCGATCTATGGGGATCATGATGAGTGAGACGACACCGCATCTAAAGCTGCCATTTCTGGCAGCTGCTCAAGCGCAAAAGCATGTTACGCACAACGAGGCTTTGGCACTTGTTGATCTGGTTGTGCAGCTTTGCGTTGTTTCCAACAGTGTGAGCACACCACCTGCAGACCCTGTAGAAGGGGTGCGTTATATCGTGCCTGCTGCTGCGACGGGCGCTTTTGCCGGGCAGGAGAGTAAGATTGCAGCCTTTGATGCTGGCATCTGGCGGTTTTTAGCCCCGGTTGAGGGCTGGGCGGCATGGGTGCAAAGCCTTGGTGCGATGCAGGTTTTCTCTGGTGGCAGTTGGGCTGGGTTTTCTTCTGTTACTGGGCTGGGCGTTGATAGCGCCACAGGCGGCGCGGCGTTTCAGCAGGAGAAGACTGTGCTGAGCGAGAGTGCCCATGGTGCACAGAGCCAGTTTGTGACCGCAGATGAGCTGATTACTGTTTCTGGTAGTTTTGTTGTGAGCTCGTTGGTTATTCCCTCCCGTGCAATCGTGTTTTGTGTATCTGCCCGTGTGGTTGAGGCAGTCACGGGTGCAAGTTCCTACGACTGTGGAATTGCTGGTGAGACTAGCAAGTTTGGTGGCTCCCTGGGCATTGCCGTTGGTTCTGGTAATGCGGGGGTGATTGGGCCGACGGCGTATTATGCTGACACACCATTGCGGATGACCGCGAATACTAGTGACTTCACCGGAGGCAAGGTTCGATTGTCCTTGCACTACTTCCTACCAGTGGTGCCACAGAACTGATCTTTATCGTTTGAATTTCATGGGCCGCATTTGCGGCCTTTTTTGTGTTTGCACGGGGGCTTTGGCTCCCGTTTTTTATTAGGGACTGAGAGATGCAGGATACCTTCCAATTGATTGTTTCGGACTTGCTTGAGAGTGAAGGGGGATTTGCCCATCGAAACCGTAAGGCTGATCCGGGTGGTCCAACAAACTTTGGCATTACTCAGCGGACTTTGAGTGCGTGGCGAGGACAGTCTGTCAGCATTCAGGATGTGCAGTCTATGGATCAGACTGAGGCCGTCGATATCTTTCGGGCGCAATATTGGGATGCTGTGAAGGGAGATAAAATGCCTTCAGGGTTGGATTATGCGCTTTTTGATTTTGCTGTGAACTCGGGGCCTGCGCGGGCGGTCAAAACGCTTCAAGCTATCCTTGGCGTTGTTGTTGATGGTGTGGCTGGTGTTGAAACGTTTGGAGCACTTGAAAAGCGTAATCTGCGTGATCTGGTCGGTAAGCTTTCGGCTGAGCGTCTGCGTTTTATGAAGCGGCTTAATAACTGGCCTTACAACAAAAATGGATGGACGCGCCGGGTGAAGGATGTGCAGCAGCGTTCTTTTGAGTTGATCAAGTCGCCAGCATCTGCGGTTCAATCACTGCCTGTCCGTGATGGAGTTATGCCAGATGGCGCAGCCAAAGCGCGGGGCGAGGAGACATCTGCAATGAGCACTTGGTTGACGCCAGAAGGGATAAGCAAGGCCGGGGTGCTGATCTCCGCAGTTTCCGGCATGCTTGCCGGTTCTGGGCCCTTGCAGTGGGCATTCGCTTTTGCGCTTGTTGTTGCAGCAGGCATTGGTGGTTATCTGATGATCCAGAAAGAGCGGATGGCATAGGTTTGAGTTCGGGAGGCGAAGGAGCGAGAGCTTACGCAGCGGTGCTGTAAAGCTCCCCAGTGATTTTGGAGCATCGGGCAATCTGTAGTGGGAACTACCAATGACGTTCTGCCAAGGACGTTTTAGTGTGCTTGCAGGTTCTCTCAATACAACCGGGCACCAAAATTCTGAACTGCTGGAAAGGCATTGCAGGTTCCATGAAAAAACTTAGCTTCGTTTCTCTTCTTCTTGGTTTTACCACTCTTACAAATGCGCATGCAGGTGAGGCTGTCGATCTGCTGATCACCAATGCGCATACCGTCCATGTTCCAACTGATCTCTTCTGTTAAGCATTTTGGTTGGCATCACGCCGCAATTGCAAGGGCAAGAGTTTTTCACCTTGGTTCAATTGCAAAAAAGAGAGGAGCAGACCCTGAAGCGCTAATAATTTCTCTGAATTGCTTTAGGTTGGTAGCAATATATCTTGATCCCGAACTAATGATTAGTTGGAGTTATATTCGATGTTTTTGCCCGATAAAATGAAAGCTAAGCAAGCTAGAGGTGTCGTATTGCCTTCGACGCCAGCATTGAAACTCGCCTTAGGAGAAAAGAACTACCTCGACATTAGCGATAGTTCGCGCGCCAAGGGGGGAATTTTAGTGAGGCGTGGTGAGGGAAACCGCGTGGAGATGCAAGATAAATCGGATTTTGTTGGCAAAATAATTTTTGATGGCAAACGTAATTCCGTCAAGATGGGGAAAGGATGCAAGTTTAGGGGTAAGATTCTAGTTAAAGGTAATGAGCAAACAGTTTCGCTTGGTGATTTCTCCTCGTTCCAGCGTGTGAATATTCTTTGTGAAGAGGCGGAGTATGTTCGTATTGGCAAGTACTGTATGTTCTCGCGAAACATCGAAGTGCGTACCTCTGATGCACATTCGGTGATAGATGTTGAAAGTCGACGGCGTGTAAACAAATCAACGCCTATTTCCATTGGTGATCATGTTTGGGTGGGAGTTGGAGTGCTAATAAACAAAGGTACCGCTCTACCTGATGATTGCATTGTTGGGGCGAATTCGTTCGTAAATTCCTCGTTTTCAGAAGAAAGAACTGTAATTGCCGGATCACCAGCAGTTATCGTAAAGCGTGGGGTTTCTTGGCATCCCAAAAAGCAAGATGAATTTTCTGAAGCTGACTTTAAATACTGGCAAGCAGAGGCAAAAGGTAGATTATGAGCAATCCATAATTACATAACATTTTGCTTCTTGTTAGATGCGATGCAACTGCGTTTTTTGCTATAGAGCTTTGTATAAAAATAATCAGATTGAGTAAGATACTAGGTTAGTTAGTCGGGGATATCCTGCACGCTCTTCCATTGTCTGTACTCCTGAAAGTTGGAATGGACGTTGAGCATCTGGCGCTTCGCGTGCTTATCTGTGAGATCGGAAAGATTCATTGGAGCGGCGGTTGGATTTGTTTTGCAGCATTGGTTTGAGCTTCCAAAAACATCATAAAAAGTGATTTTGGTACATTTACAACAACGTGCCACTTTAACTTTTTACACATAACCTATTGAAAAAGATGGTCGGGTAGGCCGGATTTGAACCGACGACCCCTTCACCCCCAGTGAAGTGCGCTACCAGGCTGCGCTACTACCCGAACCGTGAGGAACCTTGCGCCTGGGTGCGTTGCCGCATATGCAAGTATTCCTATTTGTGGAGCTGCCTTAACAGCTTACCACACAACTTTCCTACCTAATTCAGGTTGTCTGATCAAGGATCAAATGAGACTGGGCTTATTGTGTTGGTGGAAAACGCCTGTAGCGCGAGATGCCAGATTCTGCTGCGATGATGGCCCACAGAATGCCAAGCAGCAGGAAGTAGTGGCGCCAATGATCTGTGTCGATAATGAAGCTAACACAAGCGTGTAGCAGGAACGCGACGTAGGTGCAGATGATGTATTTCTGCCAAGGCCGTGGCTTGAAGACCAGCGGCAAAGCTTTGATCAATGTCCAGAAAACAAGTGTCACATAAGACAGGCCACCAAGCCACCCATAGGTTGTAAAGGCCTTTAAGTAGGCGTTGTGCTCATCCTCCGGGAAGATGGAGTTAAAGCCGCCAACACCAAGGCCGAACGGGCGCTCTGTGACAAGTGTGAAGCCTTCCCCCCAGCGTCCGAAACGCCCTAAACGTGCGCCGTCATAGTCCTGCACGAGCTTGGCGCGGAGGGTGAACATCTCTGATATGGATTCAATTGATAGAATTGCGAGTAGGGCGATGACGAGGCCAATGCCTGCAAAACCAAGGATGCCCAGCAGCTTCATGCGCGGGATTGAACGTCGCTCATTTATGAAGACCAGCAGAAACACCATGAGTGCGCCGCCCAGTGTCATGCCCCAAGCTGCCCGGGAGAAGGAAAGGAACGCACCCAGCAAGAGAATGAGCAGGGCGCCTGACTTGAAGATGTTCTCTTTCAAAGGCTTGGTTAGAATGTCATAGGTGATCAGCAGGGTTGGTAGAAGCAGGAAGGGGCCATAGACGTTTGGGTCTTTGAAGGTGCCTTTTGCGCGGCCATACAGGGTGAACTGGTCATAAGCGCCGGGGAAGGCGTTGAAGTAACCAGCAATGGCAAGCAGTGTGGCAAACAGGGCTGCCAGCAAGTAGCCCTTCTCAATGATGTCTATCCGTTCAATTTTTGCAGACAGGGTTGCTGCATACAAGAAGGATGAAAACGCCAGGAAGATCGTTACTGCGTAGAAAGTGACAGCTTCTTTGGTGTCTGCGGCTGCGGGTAAGGCAAGAATTCCGCCTGCTATGTAAAAACACAGCAGGATCAGGAGAGGCAGAATGTCCTTACGCAATTCCAGCCCAAAGAAGGACCAGCCCACCAACAAGAGGGCGATTAGAAGGTCATAGGGAGCTGGTTCTATGATGACGAGCGCGCTCACAGATGCGGTCAGAAACAACAATGCTCTGGCTATTGTTTCTGTACCGATTGTCAGAGGCACGTACCAGAAGGGGCGTGCATTTCTGATTTCATCGTGTGAGCGCGATAAGTCGGTCAATATGCGTTTTCCGTTTCCAGAAGGCAGAACGGTGTTTTAATCAAGATATAGAGATCAAAGAAAACGGACCAGTTTTCAATGTAGTAGATGTCGCATTCGACACGCTTCTGGATCTTGTCCTCGGTATCCGTTTCGCCGCGCCAACCTTTGATTTGCGCCCAACCAGTGACACCTGGTTTGACCTTATGGCGTGCGAAATAGCCATCCACCACATTCTCGTAGAGGCGATCTTCAGCTTTTGCGGAGAGAGCGTGCGGGCGAGGGCCGACGAGAGAGAGCTGTCCCATCAGTACATTCATCAGCTGAGGCAACTCGTCAATGGAGGTCTTGCGGATGATGCGGCCAATTTTGGTGACGCGTGGATCGCCTTTGGTCACCAGTTTTGAGGCGTTGGCGTCCGTCATGTTGTGGTACATGGAGCGGAACTTGAAGACGTCGATCAGCTCGTTGTTAAAGCCGTAGCGCTTCTGTCGAAAGATGACCGGGCCGGGGCTGTCCAGTTTGATCAGCAATACTGTGACCAGCATGACCGGAGAGAGGGCAATCAGCGAAATGCTTGCGAAGAAGATATCGAAGGCGCGCTTTGCGATTGTGTCCCAATCCGCGATCGGTTTTTCAAGAACATCGACAAACGGCACTGCACCAACGAAAGATGAGGCTCTTTGGCGGAAGCGGAGTTTGTCTGCATGCGCTGAGAGGCGGATATCGACCGGGAGAACCCAGAGCTTTTCCAGCAGCTGAATGATGCGCTTTTCTGCGCGGATCGGGATTGTCACCAGCAACATGTCAATTTGTGCGATGCGGGCGAACTCTACCAGATCAGAAACATTGCCAAGCTTTTGGTAGCCAGCGACGCTTGGTGGGGAACGATCATTTGAGCGGTCATCAAAAATCCCGCAAATCTCAATGTCATTGTTTGGTTGGCGCTCAAGTTCTGCAATGAGATCAGCAGCACTTTGTCCACCACCGACAAGGACTGCTCTGCGGCTCAAGCGACCCATGCGAGTCCAGCGCACGATAAAGCCGCGCATGACCATTCGGAAGATTGTGAGGACCACAGCCCCGCTCACAAACCACTTCAGCAGGAAGGCCTGCGGAATTTCCGTAGATGGCAGGATAAGCAGCAGTGACGTGATCAAAGCCGCGAATACCAGTGCCCATGCTGTGATGAGACGCATGGCCTGAGCCACGACTTTTTGCAGAGCGTTAGCCTGATACAGATCAGCCATTTGAAACAGCATGACGCCAATCAGGGATGCTTCGAACAGTGCGAAGATTTGCCAAAGAGGCGGGATATCAAGGGAGGCTCCGCTCAGATAAGCGATAATACCTGTCAGAACAATCAGGGCCGCATCCGAACAGCGCATGAAACCATCGAAAACCGTTTTAGAGATGGTGTTGGTGCGCAGGGTTGCTGCCACCTCCAGAGCATCCTTGGACAGGTTGCTTGTTGTGGTATCTTCATTTTTTGTCAAAGAAGTCTGCTGACCGTTCGTCCCGGATTGGTCATCAGGTGATGGGCCACTCTCAATTACATTGAAGCGATGCTTGACCATTGTGCCGTGCGCCTAAGTGAGTTTGTTTTGTGAGTGCAGCGTGGACTGTTGAGACTGCCGTGAGGCGTCTGCCAGTCCATCTTTTGCACTTTGAACAGGGTGATAAAGTTGGGTGATGCTCTGCGCCATTTGCGGCAGAGTAAAATTCATTTTCAAATGGTTCTGAAGTTGTTGGCTCTGTTGGATTTGCTCGTCAGGGTGAGAGAGAGCCCAACTGACTGCTTTTGTCAGCGCTTGCTGATCATCGGGTTGAACAAGTGTCTTTTGATGCTCTGCATAAATCTCAGGGATGCCACCAACATGTGTTGTGATCAGTGGTTTTTGTGCAGCAAGGAGTTCCAACACGATATACGGCAGAGCTTCTGCTCGTGAGGGGATGACTGCTGTTTTGCCGAGTGGAAGAGCTCGGCTGAGTGGCAAGAACCCATGGAAGATAACGTAGGCTTGCAGATTTTTATCTCGGACCATTTGCTCAAACAGAGCACGATCTGGACCATCTCCTACAATTGCAAGGTTTGGCTTGGTTTTGGTGTTTTTGTGCAAGTCATCCAGAGCATTGATGAGCAGGTCGACGCCTTTCAAAAGACGAAGCTCTCCGACGAAGAGTAGGTCGGCTGCGTTCTCGCGAGCTGTGCTGCGTTTGAACTCTGCTTGCCGCAAACCGTTATGTACGATCTTGTGGTTTGGATGGTTACCGTTCAGGCCGATCTTTTGTTGATAAGCTGCTTTCTCAAACGCACTGGTAAACACGAGCGAGTCTGTGAGTGGTCTCAATAGCTTTTCAAGCGTGATGTAGACTTTGCCTGAGGTGGTTGAAAAATCGTAGTGCAAGCTGCCGCCGTGAGGGCTGTAAACGCGTTGTGTATTGATTCCCCTCAGCCTCAGTGCAGACCCTATGATGCGTGCCCAGACGCCACCTTTCGCGCCATGACCGTGCAAGACATTCGGCTTTAAAGGGGTAAGGTGTTTTGTGAGTTTGTAGAAGCTGAAAAGGTCTTTGGGAGCGAGCGAACGCGCCATGGGAACTGTGAGTAAGCCAAGGGAAAGACTAGGCTTTAAGGCTTCTAGTTGTGTTATTGATGAGAGAGGGATAGCGTTGGAGGCACAGACAATGCCAAGCTCATGGCCCATCTCGATCTGCTCTTCGACAAGATCCATAAGATGACGAAACGCACCGCCTAAAGGCGCACGTATGCAATGAACGATTTTTAGCTTGTCCGTAGACATCCGCAGCAAACTCCCCACCGCGCATGCATTGTCTTATGCTCCCCAGCACAGACCGCCGCGCAACTGAGTTTATTGCTAGCTTAAAATACTGTTTGACCTGTTAATCGACAGGGTTAATTAACTCTTAATCGTGAGATTTAGCCTAATAAAACGCAAAGGCATGTAGGGTGCATGCTCTTAATTTAAAAGAGCCTTTCATGCACATAGAGCGTGTCCCCAGGGCGTACAGGCGCTGTGATTGGTGCCGGTCCGCTGGCAACTTCGCCGCCGATCTGACGCGTTAGATCAACATCCTGTTGGCGGGCTCTTGCAGTAAAGCCTCCAGCAGTGGCGACGGCATTTTGCACGGTCATGCCTGGTAGGTAAGCGTACTGGCCTGCGTTTCTGACTTCACCCATGATGAAAATTGGGCGATAGACGGCAACTTCCACAGACACATCGGGATCGCGGATGAAACCGTTTTTCAGACGGGTGCGGATCATGCTTGCGAGTTGTTTTGGAGTTTTGCCTGTTGCGTTGATCTGGCCGATTAGTGGGAAGGCGAGGCTGCCGCCCTGATCAATCTTGTAGGTATTAGACAGATCAGCCTGCCCAAAAACAATAATGCGGACTTCGTCGCTTGCAGCAAGAGTGTATGGCTGGACCAGTTCCTCATGAAAAGCAGGCTCTGGCTTTTTATAGGATGAACAACTCGTTAACAGAGTTAAGCCAGCAATAACTGCTAGTAGGCGCGGGCGCATTACGAAATCCTTTAAATTCATTGGGAGTATATTTCGGCGCTCAAGGTTAACAGAGTATAAATATTGTAATTATCCTCTAGTTAATTTTGCAAGAATTGTTGGGCGCTTTGTCATTTCTTTCCAGCATTTGATTAAGGTGCTTAATAACTTGGTTACCCTGTCTATGCATTCTTGTGATTGAAAATTGTTTCGGGCTTTGTATTGAGTGGGGAAGTGGGCTGTGCCGCAAGAAGATGTCTTTCTTGATATGGGCGTGCTGTTCAAAAAAGTGTTTAAGGGGCTCCTTTGGGTGATCCCTTTTGCAACGCTGATCGCCTTTGGCACTTTTTACCTGGCCAGCAAGCAAACTGCCAAATACACAAGCGAATCCAAAGTCCTCATTGATACAGCCAAAATTATCCTGCCAGGCCAAATCCGTAACAGCGAGCAGGAACGATCTCTGCTGGATAAAGAAGGCATTGCCAGCCAAGTACAGTTGCTGCAGTCGCGCGATTTGGCGCGCCACGTTGTGCAAACACTTGATCTTGCGAACAACAGTGTTTTTGCGGCCAAAAGCAAGCCGGGCCTTGTTGATCAATTGATGACCCGTGTTGGGCTTGAGCCGACATCTGGTCAGATGAGTGAAGCAGAGCGGTTGCTGAACAAGTTCACGAGCAATCTGGATGTGTATCAGGTCGACGGATCCCGCGTTATCGCAGTGCGTTTTACAAGCAAAGATCCTGAACTTGCAGCGCGTGTTGCTAACACGGTGATCAACGAATATCGCATGCTGCAGGATAATGCGAAGCGCGCGGTGACCAATAACACGGCCGATGCGCTTGCGCCGCAGGTTGCGCGCCTCGAAAACGAAGTTGAGGCTGCGAAAAAGACCGTTGCTGAATTTCGTGCGGGTGCTGACCTGTTGCTCGGGTCCGAAAACAGGACGCTAAACCAACAGCAGCTGGCCGAGCTCAACTCTCAGGTTTCTTCCGCCATCGTGGCCAAGTCGCAGGCTGAAGCTCAGGCACGACAGATCCGATCCTTGCTGGAGGATAGTGGGTCTTTGGAAACTGCGACGCAGGTTCTGGCTTCGTCTCTAATCCAACGCTTGCGTGAGCGTCAGTTGGCGCTGGAAAATCGTATTGCGGAGCTTTCAACTACTCTCCTGCCAAATCACCCGCAGATCAAAGCACTGCGCTCCCAGCTGCGTGGGTACGATCGTCAGATCCGCGCTGAGGCGGAGAAAATTGTTATTGGTCTTGAGAATGATGCCAAGATTGCTCAGGACCGTTATGTCGCTCTCAATGAGCAGGTGAATGCGTTGAAGGTAGAAGCTGCCCGTTCGGGCGCTGATCAGGTTCGTTTGCAGGAGTTGCAGCGCGAAGCACGCTCCAAAGAAGAGCAGCTGAACCAGTTGCTTGTGAGCCTGCGCGAAGCTGAAGTGCTGCAGGGCGTTGGTGTGCTGAATGCTGACTCCCGTGTGATTTCACGTGCCTCTGTGCCAAGTGAACCATCTGGCCGGAAACCTTCTGCGCTTGCTGCGATTGCTGGTTTTGCCGCGTTCTTCCTCGGCTGCCTCTGGGTGATTGCACGTGCTTTGATTGCTGGTGAAGTTTTGCGCCGAGAAACATTTTCTACGCCAACAGCACCTGCCGCTAATCCGAAAGAAGCGACTGGTACAGCAACCTCTAATGCGCTTGAAAGCGTGGTGGATGCAACGACCCGCAGCCATGCTGTTGTCGCTCCTCCTGTCGAGCTGAAGCCTTCCTTTGTTGAAGAGGAAGATAAGTCTGATGAGGAGCAAAAAACCTCAGAGGAGGAAGAGCCTCAAGAGGAAATGACTGAACTTGCTGAGGATGAAGCTTTTGAAGAAGAGCATGACGAAGCACGCGAAGAAGAAGAGTTTGACGAGGAGTTTGAGGAAGAAGAAGCAAGTGCTGAGGTTTCGTCAATCACTCTAAAAGAAGTCAAGGCTGATAACGCTAATCAGCTAGCAAAAGTTGGCCGTGTGGTTGTGCTGAGCGTGGAGGATGAAAGCCTGTCTTCACGCGTTGCCCTAAGCTGTACGCGCAAGATTGCCGAGCGCGGTATTATGCCTGTGGTCGTCGAGGTGCGGTCTGAAGGCGGTGAAGGGGCTCAGTCCATCCTCAAAGAAACGCCGCTTGAAGAAGTTGGGGATGTGCCTCAGGCTGAAGAGGGTTCTGATGATCCGCTGAAGCCGGGTTTTGCCGAGTTGTTGGAAGGCGAGGCGGCCTTTACGAACGTGATCCACCGCGACCCTGTTTCCCGTGCGCATGTGATACAATCAGGTGTCATGCCTATTCGTGATGAAGTGGTTTATGGCGGGCGCTATAATCTCATCATGGAAGCTTTAGATCTAACGTACGATGTGATCGTTGCTGACCTTGGGCTTATCGAACCGAGTTTGATCTGTGCGCAGATGCTTTCGGAAGCGGACCGTGTGATTATTGCGACTGACGGGTCACCAGCAGGTCCTGAACTGGAAAAAGCTCTGACTATTCTTGAGAAGCACACCAAGGCACCTGTTGAGGTGGAACGAGTGGTCAGCAATGAAGCTGCGGCTTGGCTTCAGGTTGACATGGCAGCATAAGAGCTGTTGCTTGTTTCCAGATTTTTTGAATGAGCTTAGCGCTGCATACGCGCGAAAATTCCTCGGACACGTCTGTAAAGCTGCCAAAAACGCTCGTTGTTCCTGAGCTTACGTTTAAAGCTGAGTTTGAGGCTTTCTAGCGCCGCAGCGAGCCTACCTTTGAAGGTGAGTGGTTCGATCCAGTCTTTCAGGTATTCCGGTTCAGCCCATGCCAGCTTGAAGCGCTCTTCACCTAGTCCAAAATCAAAGACCTCCATGCCTTCCTCGCACATATCCTCAATGACGTGCTGCATGAGCAGTTCGCCTGGACTATTGCGCATCAGCTCTCCGCTGATTATGGAAGTGCAGTAGCAATATACTCGTTTCCCAGATTTAAGACTGAGGCATGTGCTGATGATTTCATCATCAAGCCTCAGGCTGTAAATCACCGGTTTTGACGGGCTGTCATCTTGCGAAAGGTTTGTGAAGGCCTCACGCACAAAACGTTGGTAATTGGGAAGAGCGAAAGCTGTCGGAATGCCCGTCTCAGCCTGACGAAGCTCTCGTTGCCTTATCATGGCATCAACGGTGGTTGCAGCACCTTCTTTTGTGGTTTCGGCCGTGAAGATGAGCGTTCCCAATGACTGAAGTTTGTTAAGCTTACTGCGATGCTTTTTGCGAGCACCTTTTGAGCGTTTTGTTTTGACGAACTCTTCCGCAGGGCTTGTTAGCTCAAACGGATAGATTGCATTCGTGCTCGTGGTGTCATCCAAAAGGATCAGCGGGTTGTCGTAGGCGCCAACATGACTTGCCATGTTGCCAAGGTGGATGAGATCAACGCCCCATGCTTTGAGAGCTGATACCAGGCGAGGACGGAGAAAATGTGCTTGCGGAGCTTGTAATAGCTCTTGAGACCAATAGCCCGTGTTCTGGTTGAAGATTTCCTCTCCGAGCCATCGTGCGGTTTTTGCTAGGTGGCACTGATGGAGGGCGAGAGGTAGCAGGATGTGGAGTTTTGAGTCGATATATCCGGCAACAACCAGTGTGGTGGCTCTTTCGGAGTGGGCAACATGCTTTGCCCAGCTTTTACACCATTCATAGGCATGATAGGCACTTCCATGGCCTAACGCTTCCAGAATGAGCCAATCATTCCGCAGTTTTGGCAAATCTGTATCTGAGATGATCTGAAAAGAAAGCTTATTCAAATCCAGCGTGTTATTGCAATCAGCACGGTTAGAGCGCTCGCTGTTTGACGTGGATTGTGGAAGTGCCATTGAAAAATGCCCTAAATAAAATACAAGGAATTATTAGTTCCAAGCTCTTAATGAATCTCAAATCTAACTAGGTAGAGCAACCCAAATTGAAATTAATCGTAAATAATTCCCAGTTACAATTTGATACATATTTCGGTTTGGAACTAGGGGGTCTCCGTGCGGAAGTCCTTCAAACATTTATTTATCGATTACGCCAGCTACTTTTTAAGTAGCCGTGGGCCTGCAAGGTTCTTTCGGAACATGACCGCTGGCGATGGCCTTATTTTCACGCTTCATCGTGTTTTGCCTGAAACAGAGCGTGCCTTTCAGCCGAATAAATTGCTTGAAGTTACTCCTGAATTTCTACGTAAAACCGTTCTTCAGGTTCGAAAGGCGGGATACGAGTTCATTTCGCTGGATGTTGCTTTGGAACGGCTTCAACGCAAAAGGCAATGCTCTCAGAAGTTTGCGGTTCTGACTTTTGATGATGGCTATAAAGATAACCGGGATGTGGCCTTTCCTGTGCTGAAAGAACTCAATGTTCCTTTCACTGTTTTTATTAGCAGCGAATACAGCAAGCATAACTCTGAGCTGTGGTGGATTATCATAGAACAGCTTATTTCCAAGAATGACTACGTCTCATTCCGATATGAAGATAAGCAGTTTGATTATGACTGTACCTCTTTGAAGCAAAAAGAGGCCGCGTTTATATCAGCGCGCTGTATGTTGATCAGCGAAGTACCAGAAGCTGAGCAACGCGCAGTCATCCGTGAGGCTGCAGAGCGTTATGGATTGGATTGGCGCGCACTTTGCCGCGAGCTTATTCTGTCCTTTGACGAGCTAGGCGCGTTCTCACAGGATCCACTGGTAAGCCTAGGTGCACATACGGACACTCATCCGATGTTGGCGCGCCTTTCAACCAGAGACGACATCCGGCAGCATATTCAGGCAGGGTTGGAGGAGATGACTGCGCAGCTTGGCAAGGCGCCGACGGTGTTGGCGTATCCCTATGGCTTTGCTGAAGCGGTTGACGAGCGCTGTGAGAGTGTGGCCGAGGAATTGGGCTTTGCGGCGGCTGTGACGACGCAACCGGGAACCTTGAGTGCTGATAGTCTCAACCGGCGCTATCATTTGCCGCGCGTCTCATTGAATGGATTACATCAACACCAAAGAATGGTTGATGTGTATCTGACCGGAGCAGCATTTGCGGCTTATTACGCAGTGAGGCGCGTCCGGTCTTTTTTGAGAAGGGCTTAAGCTTTGGTCTGTGCCAGAGCCTTTTGGTCTTAGCGCTTTTTGTAGGTCCAGCTGATAATCAATCCTGCCGGGACCACCCAGATCAAACCAGCAATTGCAAAAAAGATAAGCTTAATAGACCAGTGCTTGCCCGCCATTGTCATATCGCCAATGACCATTGCCAGGAAGATATAGACAAGAACAAAAGTGACCAGAAATACCATGCCGATGAAACGGCGAAATGGCGAAACCATAGAGTTCTCCTTGAAAGCCTCTTTGCGTAGGGCCTTTCTTTTCCGCGCAAGCCATAGTTCAAAATGCATATATTTTTCAAGAGGATCTTGCTGGGAATTTGCAATTTACAGTGTGCAGATCCGCTTTTGTGTTCCCTAAGTCTATGACACACCAGTGCTATTGCGCGGCTGACTTTCACCCGAAGAATCTAGGTAATTTGTCTAGACTGCTGTGAGAATCTGCGTATTTTTCCTGATTTGGCTGCTGATCTGACATATATAGGGGCAAACGAATTCTTCGAATAGGTGTCATGTCTACTCCGTTCTACAGTTCAGATCTTTCTGCTCAAGACCTTTCCAACCGCAGGCAAATTCGTGTGTGGTTGCTGTTTATCTGCTTCTTGATTTTGGCCATGGTTGTTGTTGGCGGGGCGACTCGTCTGACAGAATCCGGTCTTTCCATCACTGAATGGAAGCCAATACATGGTGCAATTCCGCCGCTGAGTGCAGCTGAATGGACGGAGGAGTTTGAGAAATACAAACAAATCCCCCAATACAAGCTTCTCAATGAGGGCATGACGCTTAGCGAATTCAAGGCGATCTTTTGGTGGGAATGGGGACACCGGCTGCTGGGCCGGGTGATCGGGCTGTTCTTCTTTATCCCGCTTGTGTGGTTTTGGGCGCGAGGGCAGGTTCGTTCATGGCTTAAGCCGCGGCTTGTCGTTGCGTTCCTGCTGGGTGGATTGCAAGGGGCGATTGGCTGGTGGATGGTTGCTTCTGGTCTTGTGAACCGTGTGGATGTGAGCCAGTACCGTCTTGCTGTGCACTTGAGTGTGGCCTGTATTCTGTTTGCTTACCTCTATTATCTTGCTGGCGTTCTAAAGCGGCGTCCAGAGCTTGAGCGTGAAGGCTGGAATGTTTTTGGTGATGGTTTGTTTGGTGCATATGGCATTGTTGCCTTGGTGCTCTTTCAGCTGTTCCTCGGAGCACTGGTCGCAGGCCTCAATGCTGGGTTGACCTTTAACACCTGGCCGCTGATGGATGGACAGATTATACCATCAGGTTTGTTTGTCATGTCTCCTTGGTGGATCAACTTTTTTGAGAATGTGATGATGGTGCAATTCCAGCATCGCATGATTGCATATGTGCTGGTGATTGCTGTGTTTCTGCAGGGGTTCTATCTGATGCGCGGCAACAGAGAGGGCGTACTGAAGCGCAATGCCAGCTGGCTCATGGTGGCGATTGTTATTCAGGTGTTCCTTGGTGTTGTGACGTTGCTTGGCATGGTGCAGATGGATCGCGCACTGGCGCATCAGGCGATGGCTCTTATCGTTCTGGCGCTTGCCGTCGAGCAGGTTTGTCTGCTTCGCCGTGAGAAAGAAGCTGCATTGAGAAGATGATTCAGTTCGTCTGATTAAGTGTTTGATGTGGAATCGAAAAAGGCGCCTTGTGAGCGCCTTTTCTTGTTATGTGATCACCGCTTGCAGATTGATTCATTTATCAATCATACTGCATTGAAATATATAGGTATTATGCCTTTTCAAGGGCTTGTTTCAGGTCTGCGACGATATCGGCAGCATCTTCAATGCCGATGGAAAGGCGAACAACATCAGGGCCCGCTCCAGCGGCTGTCTTTTGAGCGTCAGACAGCTGGCGATGTGTTGTCGATGCTGGATGGATTACGAGTGAGCGAGTGTCACCGATGTTGGCAAGATGAGAGAACAGCTCCAGACCTTTTACCAGTTCAACGCCTGCCTCATAGCCACCCTTCAGGCCGAAGGTGAAGACAGCGCCTGCACCCTTCGGGCAGTATTTCTGATGTGCCTGATGGAATGGGTCATTGGCAAGGCCTGCGTAGGAAACCCAGCTGACAGCTGAGTGGCTCTGGAGGAACTCAGCGACCTTCAAGGCATTGTCAGAATGCTTTTGCATGCGCAGTGCTAGTGTCTCGATGCCTGTGATGAGCATAAAGGCATTTTGTGGAGAGATAGCAGGGCCGAGATCCCGCAGGCCGAGCACGCGACAGCAGATCGCAAAAGCGATGTTGCCGAAGGTCTCAAACAGTCGCATATCGTTGTATTCTGGGCGGGGTTCGGTCAGCATTGGATACTTGCCGGAGGCAGCCCAGTCGAATGTACCAGCGTCAACAATTGCGCCGCCCATGGAGTTGCCATGTCCGCCCATGAACTTGGTCAGGGAATGCAGCACGATATCTGCACCATGCTTGATTGGCTGACAGAGGTACGGGGTCGCCATTGTGTTGTCGACGATGAGCGGGACACCAGCTTCTTTGGCCACTGTTGAGATGCCCTCGATATCCATGATCACACCGCCCGGATTGGCGATACTTTCGATGAAGACGGCACGAGTATTTTCGTCGATCTGGTCTGCGAAGCTTTGTGCGTCCAGACCCTCGGCCCATTTCACATCCCAGCCGAAGCTTTTGAATGAATGGTTGAGCTGGTTGATGGTGCCGCCGTACATGCGCTTAGAGGCAACGATGTTGCAACCGGGGGTCATGAGGGCGTGGAAGGCCAGAAGCTGTGCTGCATGGCCGGACGCCACGGCTAGAGCTGCAGTGCCGCCTTCCAATGTTGCCACGCGCTCTTCAAGAACAGCGGTGGTTGGGTTTGTGATGCGGGTATAGATGTTGCCAAATGCTTGCAGGCCGAACAGGGACGCTGCGTGGTCTACATCCTCAAACACGAAAGATGTGGTCTGGTAGATTGGTGTTGCGCGCGCGCCTGTGGTTGGGTCTGGTTTCGCGCCTGCGTGAATTGCAAGGGTATCAAAGCCTGGGGTGTGATCGCTCATGAGGCAGTCCTTTCAATGCGCTTGCAGGATGGAGCGGTGCTGCGCAAGGTGCATGCTTTGCAATTCCTTGGAACAGGCGCGTCATTCTCTGCTGAAATTTATATAATTTCCCGCTAGGAACTATGAGGGGGCAACCGGAGGTTGGCAAGCGCAGATGAAAAGATGAGCGTGCTTCACTCTTGCAGAAAGCTCAAGCAACTTGACGACTATTTGATGCTTGAAATTCTGTTCGCTTCTACTTGGTGAGATTGGAAAATCGTTCTAACTTATCGGATGCGCTCTCAATTTTCGCGGCATCGAGAGCGCCTTATAGGAGTGTTTAGCTGGCTGCAACTGATGCCAGACGTGGAATTTCGATCTTAGGGCAGCGATCCATTACCACTTTGATTCCCTTGTCTTCTGCTCGTGCTGCTGCGTCGTCGTTTCTCACACCCAGCTGAAGCCAGATTACTTTGGGATGGGTTGGCAGAGCGATTACCTCATCAATGACACCGCCAGCCGCTTCTGAATTGCGGAAGACATCTACCATGTCGACAGGTTCTGGAAGGTCAGTCAGGGAAGCATAGACTTTTGCGCCTGCGATCTCGGTTCCGGCCTGACCGGGATTGATCGGATAAACGGTATACCCTTCTTCCAGCAGGTAGTTCAAAACGCGGAAGCTGGCGCGTTCTGGCTTGTTGCTAGCTCCAACCAATGCGATTGTCTTGGTGCCTTCCAAAATGCCTTGGATGTAGCTGTTTGCATAATGATCGTGATTCATGTTCTTATCAACTTTCTGCAATTTCCTTGGCTGCCAACTGCATTCGTCTGTGCTCTGCACGCAGCTCCTTGCGAATAACAAGCTTGAGGCCGGACCAGACTGCGTCAATCGCACAAACCTTGATATCGACCAGCCCCATAGGCAAGCAAACTTCTCTCACCGTATCTTCTGTCACCTGTGAGGGGACTTTGGATGCCTTCTTGGGCCATGACACCCAGATCATACCGCCTGCATTCAGTTTCCTGCGCAGTTTATTCAGCAGATCTGCTAGCTCGCTTTGACCCGTTACAAAAATATGGGCAGTGTTTACGCCGTTTTCCAGAGTAGGCAGGAGGACTAGATCGTCAACTCCTGCTGCAATTTCATCGGAGACGGTTTGTGGCATGTTGTGCCACCAGCAGCTCATGCCGGGTTTCAGACCTAGCTTTTGAGCTAGTGATCTTTTTGAATGCCCGGCTGTCATGTGCGGCTCCCTACATCTTGATCAGCTGTCTTTCCAATCTGGTGTGCGTTTTTGAAGGAAGGCGTTGATGCCTTCTTCTGCGTCATTGGCCAACATGTTCTCTGCCATGACCTGAGAGGTGTAAGCATATGCTTCTGCCAATGGCATATCAGCCTGCTTGTAGAATGCTTCCTTACCGGTTTTGACTGTGAGGGCTGATTTAGACGCAATCACTTCAGCGTATTTCTGAACCACGACTTCCAGATAATCGGCTTGCACCACCCGGTTGATCAGCCCGTATTCCTTCGCGGTGGAGGCATCAATGCTTTCACCGGTCAATAGCATTTCCATGGCTTGTTTGCGGCCAATGTTGCGGGTGAGAGCTACCATTGGGGTGGAGCAGAAGAGGCCGATGTTAACGCCCGGGGTACAGAAGGTTGCTGTATCCAGTGCTAATGCCAGATCACAGGAGGCAACCAACTGGCAGCCTGCTGCTGTTGCAACGCCAGTTACAACGCCGATGACTGGCTTTGGAAGGTTCACGATCTTCTGCATGAGCTCAGCGCATTGATCGAATGTCTGCTGATAGAAGGCTTTGCCGTCATCTGCTTGTGCTCGTGCAGCTGTTAGCTCTTTCAGGTCGTGACCTGCGCAAAAGACTTTACCTTCAGCACCGAGCAACACAACGCGCACTTCCGGGTTTGCTGCCGCTTCATCCAGCGCGGTGCAGAGCTCTTTCATCATGGCCATGGACAGAGCATTCATGCGCTCCGGGCGCTGCATGACGATACGCTGAACACCATTGTGCAGCAGTTTGCCAAGCATTGGGCGTTCTGCTTCGCTTTGATCTTTAGTGGTGCCTGCGTCAGACATGGTGGTTCTCCATAGTACTGTAAATAGTCGTTGAGATGCCTTTAGCAGGCTATCGGGCCTTGATTAAGTGTTAAATCACAGAGTGAACAAAACTTGAGCCTAGCGCAACGGTTTAGAACTTTTGTTCATCTGGTAAATCATGGAGCCATATTTCAATATGTCGGCTTGCGTGAGGAGGAGGGACTTCATGACCAGTGAGGTAGCGGCGCCTGCTGTTAAGTTTAGTCCGGCAGAGCTGACGGAATTTCTGGACAAGGCATTTCCGCAGATGCACGCGTTAGGTCGTGCACATTTCATCGATGAAATTCTACCGGGAAAAGCAATTGTCAGGCTCAAGGCCGGGGACGCGCATTTGCGTCCTGGTGGTACTGTTTCTGGCCCTTCGTTAATGGCTCTGGTTGACTATGCGGCCTATGTGGTTCTGCTGGGCAATATGGGGCTTCATGCACTTGCTGTGACCACTAACATCAATATCAACTTCCTACGCAAAGCTGAAGCTGGTGAGATGATCGCCACGTGTCGCATCCTGAAGGGCGGCAAGCGTCTTGTCGTTATGGATTGTGAAATCACTCGCCAAGGCAGCGATGATCTGATTGCCCATGCCACAGCGACTTACTCCATCCCTCCGGCCTCGTTCAAGGGATAGGATGCGTGTTTTTTGTTGTCCAACTGAGTTGTTGGGCAACCATTTTGGATCTTTCGCCACATTGGATTGTTGAGTGCCATTTGGCATTGAGCCAGATAGGCAGTGCCATCTACATAGAGACAGGAAAAATCACCCAGTTCGATCCGAATGCCACGGTTGGTGCAATAGCAAGCTGGTTGCTTGAACAGACTACGAGGGCGTTTGCGGAACTTGCTTTCTTGCGCGTTAGCATTCCAAGCCCAAACCAGCAAAAATGATAGGGTGAGTAAGAGATAGCGATGCATTCCCCATGATAATATTTAGGACATACGTCGCTACCACTGTTTTTTAGGGGCACTTTAAAGGTCAGAGATAAATCAGAGTGCCTTGTGCGCGCAGGATTTCAAACCACTCCGGCTCTTTGGTCAGGCGTGTCCAGCGTAGGTCCAATTTGCGCAGACTCTTCAGGTTGCTCATGCTGGAGGGTAGCTCCTCCAACGGGTTTGCCCTGAGATCTAATTGGTAAAGGTTGGGAAGGTCTCCAAATCCTTCTGGGAGCTGAGAGACTTGATTGTTGCGGAGGTCCAACACTTCGAGCTGATGCAACTTGCCTACGTCCTCAGGAAGTTTTGTGAGAGCGTTGTTGCGCAAATAGGCCTCTCGCAAGGATGAGAGATCGGAAAAACTCAGGGGAAGTGCACACAAGCCATTGCCGTAGAGTCTCAACTCTTTCAGACTTTGCAGGTTCCCAATGCTCTCCGGGAGATGCGCGATGGTGTTGTCGGTGCAGCCGAGATACTCAAGAGCAGAAAGATCACCAATACTTTTCGGTAGCTGCGTCATGACTGTGTTGCTGGCATAGAGCACACGCAGTTTCTTCAAAGCGCCTATCTTTGCAGGAAGATGTTCCAGTGCTTGGTGGCTGAGGTCCAAGATCTCCAGATTTGGCATGTCACATAGGCTGTCGGGCAGTTGTGTCAGCTTGCATCCGTAGATGTAGAGTTCCTTCAGGGCCTGCAGATCAGAAAGATTCTGCGGTAAATCGCTGATTGGATTTTGTCCCAGATAGAGGCTTCGCAAGGATCTATGATGCAATAACTCTGATGGGAAACGATCCAGCTTGCACTTTGTCAGAGCGATATCCGTCAGTCTGCTGTCGGACTGAACGGCGCATGGAGTTCCATCTTGTCGATGCCTGATGCTCTTGAGACGTTGATACTGAGTTGAAGCCTGCGTGATCATGGGAACCTGAAATGTGCTTAGTGGAGGTACTGTTGTTGTAGCGTCGAAACAAGCTGCTTCGAAAGCGTAGTTTTCAGGAGATTGATTGTGCCCGACGACAATGTCGCATCATTAGATGCTGCAGACTTTATTTGAGGCAGAACCTCATCGAGTGATGTTCCTGCCTTCTGCAATTCCTGATCGACTGCCAGCCAGAATGCAGCGCCTTTCATATAGAAAAGAGGATAGTAGCTGGAGTTATTCTCCCGCGTTACATTGAGGTGGGCTTCATAAAGGCCTATTGCCGCATGGGGGTAGTGCTCTTTAAAGGTTTGCCATTGCTCCATTGGAGTTTTTGTTTGCAAACCTGCTTTTTCCAGTGATTTATAGCCGTAATACTGAGCAAGGCTCTCAGATATCCAGAGTGGGTAAGGTTGGGTTGCAAGCATGTGAAACAGTTCGTGGGCGGAGACCCAATGAAGTTTTGCGATGCTGTCGTTTGTGGTTGGGCCATCTGTTACTGCAAAATTGGCGAGGAACGCTTGTTTGCCAGCAGCACCGGCTGTTTGCCTCAGTTCCTTGTCGATTGCGACCCATACAAGGTCGATATAGTTTGGTGCATTCTCCTCAGAACCAAGCACTTCTTGCAGGTATTCAAGTTGCTGTTGAAGAGCGAGCAGGTTCTCAGCTTTCATGGTTGAAGTTGGGTCATCTTTGAAGAGTGTGAGCGCCGTTTGTCCAGTTGCCAGCGTTTTGGTGGACTTCCCCCATGTGAGGATCAAAGGTGGTTGGTTTGGTGCAGGCAGAGGGTTGCATTTGATTGCATATGTCTTGCCATGGACTTTACCGCAGACCTCTACTTTAGAGATACCTTCGAAGCGAGGAATGTCATTCCACTCCGTCAGGCTCCACCACCCGGCAGGAGAGTAGAGGTTCTGTTGATTGGCAATGGCGTTAGGGGCGGCCTGCACATTCTGGAAGGTGACAGTCCACTGTAGCTCACGACATGAGAATTGCTCTTCATAGGCAACGTTGGCTTTTTGAATGCCATCACAGAGGAATTGGATTGCGGAAGTCTCTGTGTCTCCTCGAAGAGTGCGGGGCTTCAGCAACTTGATTTTTTGCGGAGTTGGAAAACTCACTGTTGCAGTTCCGCTCATGGGGGAGGCTACGTCAGCTTCAATTATGATCTGAAGTGGTGGCGCATCAGCAAGAGCAGGGGTTATGAGTAAGAACGAAATAAGAGAGAAAAGGGGAAGGTGCATTCAAAAATCTCATAGTTGAGAAAAACAATTTGGGATTGAACAATCGATTCGATAGTTTCCGCACGGAAATGTGTTCATCCCATGTTATCCAATGCATGAGGCACGTGCTCCGTAAGACTGCACTGCGTTGAAGTGCCTACAACTCTCAGCTTATTGAAATTTTTAAATTAAATTTGCCTGAAAGTTGAATTGTCTGTTGATCCAAAAGCAAAAAGCCACTTAAAATTCAGGGACTAAAGCCAAAGGCCGTTTTTTGATGGATGGGAGACCTGAGAAGACGGCGTGTGGGGAGGCAGGCTTGTGTTCTATCGTGCGTTTTTCGGTTTCATTCTTGATTTCCTGTTGGTGCCACTCCGCTTTGGTACGCTGCTCGCCACAATCGGCTATATCGGCTTTCTAGCACTGAACATCCTCTTGATTCTGGCTGTTCCAGCGTTCTTTGATCTCTATGTGGTTAGTGAGCCTCGGGTCTTTGCTGAATTCCGCGATACGATGTTCTATCTGGATACGGCCTTCATTGGAGATCCAATCGTCTTCGTGAGCCTTGTGTTCTTCAATCTTCTGCTGGCAAATGCCACGTTGACGACACGCCTGACCCGAAGCCGCTGGCGGTTCTTTTATCCGGTTCATTTCACACCCATCAATTTGCGCGAATATCGTGTGGCTCTTGCAGGTTTAGGCTATTATGTCAGCTGTTACAGCGCCAATTGGGTCTTCTATGAATTGCAGGTGGATGATCTTATTCTGACTGCTGCACGCGCGGCAGGTGTCTCCTGAGGTGCAAAACCCTCAGATTCATGCGGAAAAAGTGTGGTATTATAATACCTATTTTGTATCATATTGATTTTATTGACTAATTTGCTTGAGTGTGTGTTTTTTTGTTCTTGACGTTGTGCCCAAGCTCGCGTATCTACCCGTTCCTACACGGAGCTATCACGTTTAGCTGCTCTTTCGGGCCTGAACGAATTTCTCCCAAGAATTTTAACCGTCAAAACTACGGTAGATCTTATGAAGACTCATTCCACTAAAGTGGCTGAGGTCGACAAGAAGTGGATCTTGATCGACGCAGAAGGCGTTGTTGTTGGCCGTCTGGCAGCATTCATCGCAAACCGTCTGCGCGGCAAGCACAAGCCGACCTACACACCACATATCGACGATGGCGACAACGTAATCGTTATCAATGCAGACAAAGTTGTACTGACTGGTAAAAAATACCAGAGCAAGAAGTACTACTGGCACACTGGTTACCCTGGCGGTATCAAAGAGCGCACTGCACGTCAGCTGATCGAAGGTCGTTTCCCAGAACGCGTTCTGGAAAAGGCTATTCAGCGTATGATGCCAGGCGGACCTCTTTCCCGTACACAGCTGCGTAACCTGCGTGTTTATGCTGCTGCAGAACATCCGCATGATGGCCAGTCTCCAGAAGTGGTAGACGTTAAAGCCATGAATCCTAAAAATGCGAAGAGGGGTTAATTATGTCTGAGCTACAGTCCCTTGAGGAACTGGGCGGCGCAATCGCCCCTACCGAGAACGAAGCTCCTGTACATGTTCAGAAGCTCGACGCACAAGGCCGTGCATACGCAACTGGTAAGCGTAAAGACGCTATCGCTCGTGTATGGATCAAGCCAGGCACCGGTAAAATCGTTGTAAACGGCAAAGAGTACTCTGAGTATTTCGCTCGTCCAGTACTTCAGCTGATCCTGCGTCAGCCAATCATGCTCACCGAGCGTGATGGCCAGTACGACATCAACGTTACTGTTGCTGGTGGTGGTCTTTCCGGCCAGGCTGGTGCTGTTCGTCACGGTATCTCTAAAGCACTTACTTTCTACGAGCCAGCACTGCGTCCGGTTCTGAAGAAAGAAGGCTTCCTTACTCGTGATAGCCGTGTTGTTGAACGTAAGAAGTACGGTAAGCGTAAAGCTCGTCGTTCCTTCCAGTTCTCCAAGCGCTAATACGCGATACTGGAAACAGTTGTGCGGAAAGGGCTGCCATTTGGCGGCCCTTTTTGTGTTTGAGCTCTCTGTCTTGCCGTGGGTGAAATTGCAGAGTTGTTGCGCCGAGGGATACCTGCCACGTTTGTGCGAAACTGCGGTGGAGATGTGCATTGATCCAGTGGTCGCAAAAGTTCTTGTCGGCATTCCTAATGGCGCTTGTTCCGCACAGGCGAAGTGGGACGCTGGCTCGTCTTGCGTTGCGGTTGGATAAGAAAAACCTGAGCGCTTCGAGGGTGCTTTATCTGAAAGAGCATAAGGGCTTTTCCAATATGAGGCGGTTGGAAGAGTTTCTGCGAGTTGGCTTGGTTGATGAGCAGCTTGCGCGATTGAGTGAGCGGTATTTCTATTATTGCCGTGCACAACGTTTTCAGGAGTTGCATTTCCTGAAGCAGTTTCCATTCTACGAGAAGCAAAAGGGCTTTTTTGTAGAAATAGGCGTTGGAGATGGAACGCATCTTTCCAACAGCTTCCTTTTTGAAAAGGCATTGGGCTGGTCTGGTTTGCTTGTGGAGCCCAATCCAGATTGCTGGGAGCAGATTTCCTCGGGGCGTGATGCTGATCTGGATAAGAGGGCGGCTTGGAGTTCAGGTGGAGGGGCGCTTCGCTTCTTTTGTGCTGATACTTTCGAGTACTCTGGAATGCTCTCAGTCGTAGGGCAGGGGACAAAGCCGGGGCGTGAGATTGAGGTTCCGATTGCTCGGACTGAGGATATTCTGGTTCAACACAATGTTCCTGATCATATTCCCTTCATATCCATTGATACGGAGGGAACTGAGCTGGAGGTCCTCAAAGGAATAGATTTTTCGCGCAGAACCTTTGACTTCTTATGCGTTGAGCACAATCATAATTCAAAGCAGCAAGGTGCCTTAATTACCTTTATGAAATCGCAGGGATATGTAATCGTCCAGCCCGAATGCTCCGGAGCAGATTACTGGTTTGTTTCAGAACAGAGGCGTGTTTCGTCTGTTTCTGCAAAGCAAGACGATTATAGTGCGCCCTTGTTGACTGACTAAGACTCAGCTCGCTTTTGCTTTCAGGCTGTTGTCGTTGACTGGAATGTTGCGCCAGCTCTTGTAGAGCGGATGAGCATTTTTCATATGCTCGAAGACTTTTACCATCACAAACAGTGAGGCGAGCTTTGCGAGGTAGGCGAGGATGCCGCCCGTAAGCATAAGCGGAAGATTGTTGGTGGTTGCTGCCCAGATTGCTGTGCCAACTGCGATTAGACCGATGACAAGAAGAGCGAGTGCTTTTTGATGATAAGGGGCTGGAACCGGAACAAACATCCGGTTTAGCCACATTCGCTCACCTAGTATCGCCTTTTGCAGCCAGGTTTGAGCGCCAATTGCTTTTTTGCCAAAAGGTGGAATGACCCAAACCCATGCAACAGCTGCAAGTGATAAGGCTAATGCCCAAAACCAGCCTAGTACTGGTTGATACCACAAGGGCGCAAGCAATGCAGGAAGCACAAGGCATCTAACCAAGAGGTTTTTGGGTTTGTTCATGCGCGTAAGTGCTGCGCTTTGGGTGTTCAGGTGCCGAACATGTCGAGGATCCCAGCCGCCGATCTTTCGCGGTTGCATTTGTGATAGCTTAGGATCTCCTGCCACGTTGTCCTCCATTCATTCCGTGAGAACAAGCGTGGCGTCGAGCAGACTCACTGCGTGTTCTCTTTATATGCGCACCTTAACATAACTGCCTGGTGCATCTTCCAAAATTTTTGTGCGACGTGCGCCCGGGTTGCGTGCTTTTACCTGATTATCATCCTGAGATGTAATCCATTTTTGCCAGTGTGGCCACCATGATCCCGGTGTTTCAGGTGCATCTTGCATCCAGTTTTCCAGAGCGCCCTCTGGCTTACTTCCTGTCCAGTACTGGTATTTCTCTTTGGATGGCGGGTTGACGACGCCAGCAATGTGGCCTGAGCCACTCAGAACGTACTCTACGGGACCACTAAAACATCCGCAGCCTTTAAATACGGATTTTGCAGGTGCAATGTGGTCTTCTTTTGTTGCCAGATTATAGATCGGGATTTGGACATCGCTCAGATCGAGGTTTTGCCCGGCCAGTTCCATTTCGCCTTTCGCAAGTGCGTTCTTCTGATAGCAATTGCGCAAGTAGTAGGAGTGGTTGGCTGCCGGCATGCGCGTACTGTCCGCGTTCCAATAGAGCAGGTCAAACGGGAATGGATCTTTACCGCGCAGATAATTGTTGACGACATAAGGCCAAATCAAGTCGTTTGAGCGCAGCATGTTAAAGGCCGTCGCCATTTTGGAGCCGTCCAGATATCCTTTCTCGCCCATGCGATGTTCAAGAATTTCGATCTGCTCTTCGTCCACAAACACCTTCAGGTCGCCTGCATAGGTGAAATCCACCTGAGTGGTCAGGAAGGTTGCGGATGAAATGCGATCTTGCTCTCCGATTTTGGCAAGGTAGGCGAGGGTAGCAGCCAACAAAGTGCCGCCGACGCAGTAACCAATGGCGTTGACGGTCGTCTGCTGTGTGGTTTTGCGAATGCGCTCCAGAGAGTTGAGAATGCCGTCGCGCATATAATGCTCAAAGCTTTTTTGAGCCTGCGTCTCATCCGGATTGATCCACGAGACTACAAAGACAGTATGGCCTTGATCGACTGCCCATCTGATGAAGGACTTTTCCTTGTTAAGATCAAGAATGTAGTACTTGTTGATCCAAGGCGGAACAATAAGGAGCGGACGTTTGAGAACTGTTTCTGTCGTTGGTGTGTATTGAATCAGCTGGCAAACATCGTTCTGTTCTACGATCTTGCCGGGTGTGACAGCAACGTTCACGCCAACTTCAAACTTGTCCGGGTCAGTCTGACGGATGCGTAGGTCTCCGTGACCGGCCTTGATGTCTTCTGCGAGCAACTTCATGCCCTTCACCAGATTGCCGGCGTTGGACGACATGGTCTCGCGCAGCAGCTCCGGGTTGGTGAGGATGAAGTTGGACGGCGACATGGCATTGGAGATTTGCTTTATGTAAAAGCCCGCCTTATGGCGCGTGTGGTCATCCAGTTCATCGGCGCCTTCGGCAAGTTCTTCAGCCCAGTTGCTCGTTTGCAAGTACATCTGCTTGATGAAGTCGAAGAAGTTGTTGTCGTCCCACTGACTGTCTTTAAAGCGCTTGTCAGTGTTGGTGGGGACGACGATTGGTTCTCTTTCCTCTCCAGCCATGCGCTGGAGCGTGGAGTTCCAGATGTTCATATATCCAGACCAGAGCTTGGTTTGAGCTTCTATGGCGCGGGAAGGGTCTTTCATCCAATAATTACCGACCTCAGCGAGTGTCTTTACCACTGCGTTGAGTTCTTCGGTGCCACCGGATGCTGCTTCGCCTTTTTCGCGAGGCTCCAGATAGGCTGCCAGAGCCTTGCCGCCATTCTCGGCGATCTCGGAGAGGTTCTTGGCAAACTCCTCAGGATTATTGAGGATGTACTGCAACATTGGATTGGTGTCTTCACCGGTCATTTGCCTGCTCAGTCCTCGTATCTGGTGTCTGATTAATACTCGCCAGACCCAATAGTATTTGGTGTGCGTGATCGTGCTCAAAAATATGCCACATACACTCATGCGTAATGGGGCGGTGTCTTAGCCTACAAAAACGGCATAATGAGTATATCCCTAAGAATTTTGACAGGCACGTGAAAATCCATGCTGATTGTCTTAGTCCTTAGGTGGATTCTTAGTAGGTATTTAGCAAGTAAAGTGATCTTGCGGAACTGTGAGAAGTTTTGGGTTATTCTTAAGTTTTATGGATGAGTTCAACTCTTGAGGAAAACTCGGAATACTCCGAATTCTAATAGTATTTCTTCTTAATATTTATCGGTTATGGTTTGAGTATATCGTGTTCTGTGTTCAGTAAATGACAGCTGCCCTAGAGTAATAAACTATGTGTTGTTAACAGGGTAATATATGTGGACTACGGATGACGCAACTGCTAAGTGCATTTTTAATAAAGTTATGTGCGCTGCTTTTGTGTCGTCATCAGATAAAACGCGAGGTTCCAGATGTTGCTTAAGTTTCAACGAGTTTGCTGTGCAGTTGTGCTGGCAGGTTTTGTTGGCGGTTGTGCATTTGGCGAATCTTTGACGGTTTACGAGGCCATCGAAAAAGGCAACGGCGCAAAGCAGACTGGTGTGGCTGAACTGCCGCCAGAAGTTTCCAGCGATTTGCTTTCCCCAGAACAGCGTGCGGCTTCTGAAGCCAATCTGCTTGCAATCTCCTCTGAGAGTAAGCGCAGGGCAGGTCTTGGTGGGAGCTTTGAGTCCAGTGCAGAACAGCTGAAAACGATTGCTGGTGAGCAGGCTGAGCAATCTCAGGATGTGCAGGCGCAATAATCTTTCGCCATGTTTCTAATGTGGTGAGTGCACCTTTAGTTGTGCATTTTGTGCGAAAGCCGTCTAATTTCTCAAGTTGAAATTGTAGGTCCCGTTGTTAGTCGCAGAATCCTGCGGCTTTTTCTTTGGATTTAAAGTTTCACATCTTCTTTGAAAACTTTAAAAAAATGTCGGTTTTATCCCTCATGAATGATGCGAAAAATGTTCGCACCTGCTAAAAGGCCGTGGAAACTTGGCTGAAATGACTCGGGACCAAGTTTGAACAGAAATCAAAATATAGCTTGAAACGCTAAACTGAAGAAAGTGAGGCTCGCGTCATGGACGACTTTCACAAGACACGCCGGCTCCCGCCCTATGTCTTTGAACAGGTCAATCGTCTGAAAGCCAAAGCGCGAGCGGCAGGCGCCGATATTATCGACATGGGTATGGGCAACCCAGATTTGCCTACTCCGCAACATATTGTCGATAAGCTGGTGGAGACTGTTCAGAACCCGCGCACACATCGCTATTCCGCATCCAAAGGGATCCCGGGACTGCGTAAGGCACAGGCTGGCTATTATGAGCGTCGCTTTGGTGTAAAGCTAAACCCAGATACGCAAGTTGTTGCGACACTGGGGTCCAAGGAAGGGTTTGCCAACATGGCCCAGGCGATTACCGCGCCGGGCGATGTGGTGCTTGTCCCTAATCCATCCTATCCAATTCATGCATTTGGCTTCCTGATGGCAGGTGGTTCACTGCGGTCTATCCCGGCAACTCCGGGTCCTGAGCTGTTTGAGGCTCTGGAGCGGGCTGTGGTCCATTCCATACCGAAGCCAATTGCAATTATTTTGTGCTTCCCAGCGAACCCGACAGCAAGTGTAGCTGATCTGGACTTCTATGGCGATGTGGTTGCGTTCGCGCGTAAGCACGAAATCTATGTGCTTTCTGATCTGGCGTACTCCGAAATCTACTTTGGTGATGTTCCTCCTCCGAGCATCCTACAGGTAGAGGGGGCAACGGATATTGCTGTTGAGTTTACCTCTTTGTCCAAAACCTTCTCCATGCCGGGGTGGCGTATGGGCTTTGCAGTTGGTAATGAACGTCTGATTGCGGCTCTTGCTCGCGTGAAGTCCTATCTGGATTATGGTGCGTTCACTCCAATTCAGGTGGCAGCTGCGTCTGCGCTGAACGGATCAGATGATTGCATTCGTGAAACACGCGAGATCTATAAGAAGCGCCGTGATGTGTTGATCGACTCTTTTGGACGCGCCGGTTGGGATATTCCCGCTCCGGAAGCATCTATGTTTGCCTGGGCTCCAATTCCAGACCAGTTCAAACATTTAGGGTCTTTGGAGTTCTCCAAGCTGCTTATTGAAAAGGCAGATGTGGCGGTTGCTCCGGGAATCGGCTTTGGTGAACACGGTGAAGGTTTTGTACGTATCGGTCTGGTTGAAAACGAACAGCGTATCAGGCAGGCCGCACGTGGCATTCGGAAGTTTTTTGAAGACGCGGGCAGCAATTCTGAGGAATTGAGCAAATCGGGCGCTTAGGCGCCCGCCCACCTAAAGATACTGGGTATTTATGACTGATATTTTGAAAGTTGGCGTTGCTGGTCTAGGAACCGTCGGTGCTTCGTTGGTGCGTATCCTCGAGGCCAAGGCGAATGTTCTTGCCAATCGATGTGGCCGACCTATCAAAGTAGTGGCTGTGAGTGCTCGCAGCCGCTCTAAAGATCGTGGTGTTAATCTGGATGGATTGACCTGGTTTGAAGATCCCGTTGAACTTGCCAAGTTCGACGGGATTGATGTTTTTGTGGAGCTGATTGGTGGTGAAGATGGTCCGGCTGAGGTGAGTGTTCGCACTGCGTTAGAGACTGGAAAACACGTCGTCACAGCTAACAAAGCGCTCCTGGCGAAGCACGCGGTTGCGTTCTCACACCTTGCAGAAGCCAAAGATGTGAGCCTCAACTATGAGGCCGCTGCTGCTGGTGGTATTCCAATCATCAAGACCATGCGTGAGAGCCTTGCGGGCAATGATGTGTCCCGCGTTTACGGCATCATGAACGGCACTTGTAACTACATCCTCACGCGGATGGAGCAGGAAGGCTTGTCGTTTGCTGAGTGTCTTGCTGATGCGCAGCGTCTTGGATATGCGGAGGCTGATCCAACCTTTGACATCGAAGGGTTTGATACCGCACACAAGCTTGCTCTGCTGACCAGCCTTGCGTTTGGCTGTGAAGTGAATGCCGATGCGATCTATGTGGAAGGGATCACTTCCATCACGACGGCTGACATTCGCGCTGCGGATGAGCTGGGTTATCGGATCAAACTGCTGGGTGTTGCTCAGCGTACTGATACAGGGATCGAACAGCGCGTGCATCCAACTATGGTGCCGAAGTCTTCTGCGATTGCCCGCATTGATGGTGTGCTGAACGCTGTTGCTGTTGATGGTGATGCAGTTGGTGAAGTGGTGCTGGTCGGTCCGGGTGCTGGCGGTGATGCAACAGCATCCTCTGTGATCTCCGATCTTGTCGATATTGCACGTGATGTTTCTCTGCCGGTGTTTAGTCAGTCTGCGACAACACTTGCAGATTATGTTCCAGCGCGTATGCGAGCGCATGAAGGTGGTTATTACATTCGTCTGGCTGTGTTGGACGTAGCCGGTACTTTCGCCACAATTGCGCGCTGTATGGCGGACAAAGGGATCTCACTTGAGTCTATTGTCCAACGTGGACCGCATTCCAGAAATGATAAGGATGGTGTAAGCGATCCTGCAGCACCGCGAAGTGTTATTCTTATCACGCATGAGACCACTGAACTGGCTGTGCGCGAAGCTCTGGATGCGATTGCTGCTGAAAAAGTAACATCTGGTAAGCCTCAGATGTTACGAATTGAGAACCTGAAATAATACTTCCTCACGTTTAACGTGAATACAGGACACCCGAGAGGTTTAAATGGCGGATAGTCATCAGGACGCAACTGACGTTCTTGACCGTATTCTGACACTGGAACTTGCACGCGTTACGGAACGTGCTGCTGTATCTGCAGCACGTCTTCGTGGACGGGGCGATGAAAAGGCAGCTGACCAGGCTGCTGTGGACGCAATGCGCCGCGAACTGAACCAGCTGCCAATCGACGGTACCGTCGTGATTGGTGAAGGGGAACGTGATGAAGCGCCAATGCTCTACATTGGCGAAAAGGTTGGCACCAAAGACGGGCCAAAGGTTGATATCGCACTTGATCCGCTGGAAGGTACCACGATCTGTGCGAAGAACATGCCAAACTCCATTGCTGTTATCGCGCTGGCACCAGAAGGCGGTTTGCTGAACGCACCTGACAGCTACATGGATAAGATCGCGATTGGTCCGGGGTATCCTGAGGGTACCATCGATCTGGATCGCCCAATTCAGGAAAACCTTACAGCTGTTGCGAAAGCAAAGGGCTGTGAAGTGAAAGACGTAACCGTCTGTGTGCTGGACCGTCCGCGTCACGCCAAGCTGATTGACGACATCCGCGCTACCGGTGCTTCCATCTTCCTGATTGGTGATGGTGATGTTGCTGGCATCATTTACACCACTGACCCTGAAGAGACCGGTATCGATCTTTATGTTGGTATTGGTGGTGCACCTGAGGGCGTTTTGGCTGCTGCAGCTCTGCGCTGTATTGGTGGTCAGATGCAGGGCCGTCTGGTGATCACTCGCGAAGAGCAGGTTGAACGCGCAGGCCGCATGGGTATTGACGATATCAATCGCAAATACACCATGGAAGAAATGGCTGGCGGAGACGTTCTGTTCGCTGCGACCGGTGTAACAACTGGTAACTTCCTGAAGGGTGTGAAGCTGGGCCGTGATAACATCACCACCCACACTGTTGTGATGCGCTCCACGACCGGCACTGTTCGTTTCATTGAAGCGAAGCATACACAGCTGGAAAAATTCCATCTGGATTGATTTAGCGCTTCCTTCAAGCTAGATAAACAGAGTGGGCGGGTGTGTTGAGCACTCGCCCCTTTTGCTTTTATACGAGAATCCGGGCAGTTTCTTTCTATGGTTATGACGTTGGATGCAACCAATGCCGAACGGCGTGTCGTTCTTGGTGTCAAAAAGTCTTTGAGTGCACGTATGTGGCGTGAGCGGCTTGATGATCAGGGGCTCTCACAAGCACTTGCCATTGCTCAACGAACAGACTTGCCTGAGGTGGTGGGACGAGTGCTTGCCGGGCGCAACGTGGCGCTGGAAGAGGCTTCCGGGTTCTTAAATCCTTCCCTTAAAGATCTGATGCCGGATCCGTCGAAACTGGTGGATATGGACAAGGCCTGCGCGCGCGTTGCTGACGCGTTGCAAGCAGGCGTCAAGATCGCGATCTTTGGAGACTACGATGTTGATGGGGCGACGTCCTCTGCTTTGCTCAAGCGCTACCTGATGCAGCTTGGAGCAGAGCCGGATGTCTACATCCCGGATCGTATTATTGATGGCTACGGACCCAACCCGACAGCAATCAATCAGCTTCATGCAGGCGGAGCGCGATTGCTGATTACAGTAGACTGTGGTTCCACCTCGTTTGAAGCGTTTGATGAAGCTAAGCGGATCGGGTTGGAAGTGGTGGTTCTGGATCACCATCAGGTGGATGAGAGCTTTCCGGAAGTTCATGCTCTGGTGAATGCCAATCGGCAAGATGATTTGTCGGGGCAGGGCCATCTGGCAGCTGTGGGTGTCACCTTCCTGTTTCTTGTTGGTTTGAACCGAGAATTGCGGCGGCGTGGTGCTTTTGCGCAGCGTGCAGAGCCGCGCCTTATGGATTTACTGGATCTTGTTGCACTTGGAACGATTTGTGATGTGGTACCGCTTAAGGGGTTGAATCGCGCCTATGTGGTGCAGGGGCTTAAAGTGATGGCACGGCGTGAGAATGTCGGGCTGTCGTGCCTTGCTGATATTTCCCGGTTGAGCGGAAAGCCGACGCCGTACCATCTGGGCTATATGCTTGGGCCGCGCATTAACGCGGGTGGACGAATTGGCGATTCAGCTCTTGGTATGAAACTGCTTTCCTCTGATGACCGGGCTGAGGGGGAGCGCATTGCAGCGACGCTGGAACGGCTCAATCAAGAACGTCAGGCCATGGAAGCTGTGATGCTGGAAGAAGGCGAGGGGCAAGCATTTCAGAAAATGGAGGTCACTGTTCCTCCTGCCGTGCTTTTAACGGGAGCAGACGGCTGGCATCCGGGCGTTGTTGGGTTGATCGCTTCGCGGTTGAAGGAGCGTTACCGCCGGCCTGCTTTTGCTATGGCGTTTAATGAAAAGGGTTTGGGCACTGGCTCAGGCCGTTCAATCATTGGTGTTGATCTGGGCTCTGCGGTTCGTGCAGCTGTTGAGGCGGGTTTGCTCGTCAAAGGTGGTGGGCATGCGATGGCGGCAGGGCTTACCATTGAAAAGGAAAAAGTGCCTGAGTTTGAGGCCTTCTTGACGGAGCAGCTGAGTGAAGATGTGGAGCAGGCCTCTGCTGACCATGAACTCACTATTGATGGTGTGCTGACGCCTGCCGGTGCAAATCTGAGCCTGCTGGATATGCTGGAACAGGCAGGGCCTTATGGGGCCTCGCACGCAGAACCTGTCTTTGCCTTGCCATCTGTGCCGATCAAATTTTCCAAGGTGGTTGGACAAGGCCATGTGAGTGTGACGCTTGGCGGCAATGAGGGAACAAACCTGAAGGCGATTGCTTTTAAAGCGGAAGACCAACCTCATGGAAAGGCGCTCTTACAAGCCCGCGGCAAGCCCCTCCATATTGCTGGTAGTTTGAGTGTTGATACGTGGCAGGGGCAAGCGAAACCATCCTTACGCATTATTGATGTGGCAGACCCGACCCGAGGGCAATACGGAGCATAAGTCCGGGCTCATTGGATTGTGTCAGCTTGCGTGAGATGTTTAGTCTTCTCCATCTAAGGAGGCCTGAACTTGAATATTATCAGGGCCAGAGCACAGCATATTTCGGAGATGAATGAGATTATCCTCTCAGCGAAAGGCCATTGGGGTTATTCGCAGGAGATGATGGATGTCTGGCTGCCTGATCTGATTGTTGATGAGGTTGTTCTGGCAAGCAGGCATTTCTGGGTTTTGGAAACTGAGGACCGGATTGCTGGTGTCTTCTCAATTTCCGTTGATGCAGAGCAGTGCTGTGAGCTTGAAGATTTTTGGGTCTTACCGGAATTGATGGGTAAGGGAGCCGGGCGGATTATGTTTGGTTTCATACAGAACTGGCTGCAAGCTCAACAGATGTCAGAATTGGTGATCGTATCTGATCCTCACGCCAAAGGGTTTTATGAGCGTATGGGAGCAGAAGAAGTGGGGTATCAACCTTCGCTTCCTGAAGGGCGAAAACTGCCTGTCATGCGATATGTTTTAGAACCAAGACCACCCAGGACAGTGTGATGGACTTTCGCAGGTATCAAACGGCTGACTATGACGCATGCCTTGAGATCTTTAAGGGCAACGTTCCCAAGTATTTCATCGAGTCTGAGCTGGAAGAATACAGCCTGGACCTGAAGAGCCTTGATGATCCATACTATGTGGCCGAGCAAGATGGGCTGGTTGTTGCTGCTGGTGGGTATTGCCTGAATGCTAAAGGAGTGGGGCTTACTTGGGGTATGGTGCGCCGTGAACTGCACGGTCAGGGGATTGGCAGAGCGCTTGTGCAACTCCGGCTTGCGCATATTGCGGAAGACTATCCAGATCAGGCGGTTTACATCGATACCTCGCAGCATACACGTCCCTTCTATGAGAGAATGGGGTTTGTCGCTGAGTCCGTTGAGACGGATGGCTATGGGCCCGGACTGCATAAGGTGCTGATGAAGCGGCCTGCTGTTTCAGCTTAATTGCTTGCGGAAAATATCTACTCCATTCACGTCATTTTCGATGCACTGCCACCCCAAGCCTTCATAAAACCGGTGCAAGCTTAGTTTTGCGAAGAGGTAGAGGTGTGTTGTGCCATCGTTTAAAGCGAGTGCCTCCAGCTCTTTTGTGAGCCGGGAGCCGATGCCTTTGCCTTGATGCTCTGGGGCGACCCATAGGGATGCCAGCCATGGTGAGTACTGCGGGCGCTTGCTCATATCTGATTGCACCAACATGACCATGCCAAGGAACTCGGTCTGGTTGTGTGCGATCAATGTTGTGGGAATGGATTCTTTGTTGAGGCTCGTGCGGAGTTCCTCATAAACATCTTCAATCGGGTGGCCTTCCTCTTCCCACCATTCCAACCACATGCCTTTTGCTGCTGGCTCGAGGAACTGAGGAACATCAGCTAGTTTCGAGATACTCAGAGATTCGTGCATCGTCTTCCTCTATACAGTTTGAAGAACTATATCTCAGTGGCAACTTTCGTCAGCTATTAAACATCATGGAGTGCTGCTGAGGTTTTTTGCAAACTTTACTGGCTATCCTATATGCAGTTGATGCGTGTTTGTGTTTCGCGCAGAATGTGATTTGGAATTGAGATTTAAGGAGCAGCTATGCCGGACAGTGCAAGTGAAGCGGCGCCCGTTCACCAGCCTCGGATTAGACTTGGTCAAGGGCTTGGTCTTGGATTGGCGCTTGGCGGGTTTTGCGGTGTTATCGCCCTTTTGACTTCAGCGGCAAGCTCGCATGCAGTCGATAACCAGTATCTTGGTATTATCTCTCAAATCATGATGATGCATGCAGCGGCTTTCGTCGGCTTGGGGGTTGCTCACGGGATTACAGGCTCAAAGGGCATTGCATTTGCCATGCTGTTGCTGTTTGCCGGTGTTGGTTTGTTCTGTGGTGATCTGGCTCAGCGCTTGTTTGTCGGTGAGAAGCTGTTTGACTTTGCTGCGCCTACGGGTGGCATGCTGATGATCCTTGGCTGGCTGTTTGTTTTCTTAAGTGGTCTCAACCGGATGATGAGAGGCTAGCCTTCTCCTTTTGAGTTCTCATAATAAAGGGCGAACCAACTGGTCCGCCCTTTTTGATATCTGACTTGGTTCTCTGATTTTTAATTGACCAGTCCGCGGCCTTTAAGAAGCGGCTCAATGGATGGCAGTTTACCGCGGAAATCCATGTAAGCTTTTGCCGGGTCCTGAGATCCGCCTGCTGCGTAGATGAATTTCTCCAGTTTGGCTGCTGTATCCGCGTCAAATGCATCGCCAGTTTCTTCAAACGCTTCAAACGCGTCGGCATCCATAACTTCTGACCAAAGGTAGCTGTAGTAACCTGCAGAATATCCGTCTCCCGCGAAAGCGTGGAGGAGGTGTGGAATGCGGTGACGCATGATGATCTCTTTTGGCATACCTATGCCCTTGAGGATCTTCTTTTCCATCTGAGCGGGATCGAGATCGTCGAGCTTATCTTCTTTATGGATCGCCATATCGACAAGGGCAGTGGCGAGGTACTCGACTGTCGCAAAGCCCTGGTTGAAGTTTGCAGCAGCCAGCAGACGTTCCAGAAGCTCTTCTGGAATGACTTCACCGCTCTGGTAGTGACGGGCATACTTTTTCAAGATTTCCGGTTGATCCAGCCAATGTTCAAAGAGCTGGGATGGCAGCTCCACAAAGTCCCGCGCCACGCTGGTGCCGGAGACAAGTGGGTGCGTTACGTTGGACATGAGGCCGTGCAGGCCGTGGCCAAATTCGTGGAACAGAGTGCGGGCATCATCAAAGGTAAGCAGGGTTGGCTCACCCTCAGGTGCTTTTGAGAAGTTCATCACATTGACGATGATTGGGCGGACGTCACCTTTCAGCTTCTGCTGTGAGCGGAAGGCGCTCATCCATGCGCCGGAGCGTTTTGACGCGCGGGCAAAGTAATCGCCAATGAAGATGCCGAGATGGTTGCCGGTTTTGTCAAAGACTTCAAAGACACGCACATCCGGATGATATACGTCTTGCCCCTTCAGCTCTTTGAAGGTGAGGCCGAACAAACGGGTTGCGGTATAAAAGGCCGCTTCGATCATCTGATCCAGCTGGAAGTACGGCTTGATCTCAGCTTCATCAAGATCATGCTTGGCGCTGCGGACCTTCTCGGAGTAATAACGCCAGTCCCACGGAGCGATCTCGATGTTGTCGCCCTCAGATTGCGCCATATCCTGCAGGTCAGCAGCTTCTTCCAATGCGCGTGCTTTGGCTGGTCCCCAGACATTGGAGAGCAGGTCATCCACTGCACCAGTGTTTTTTGCCATGACATCATCCAGCTTGAATGCTGCAAAGCTCTCGAAGCCAAGGAGTTTGGCTTTCTCATTGCGGAGCTGCACTGTCTCACGGACGATGGCTGAGTTGTTTGTTTCACCGGGATTATCACCGCGGCTTGCCCAAGCATTGAAGGCTTCCTCACGCAAATCGCGGCGTTTGGAGAACTGCAGGAACGGTTCAATAGAAGAGCGGGAGAGGGTGATGGCGTATTTGCCCGGTTCTCCGCGTTCGTCAGCAGCAGCACTTGCGGCTTTTACGAGGAACTCCGGCAAACCTTCCAGATCGCTTTCGTTTTCCAATACGAGTTTGTAGGAGGCTTCATCCGCCAGAACGTTTTGCGCGAAGTTGGTGCCAAGTGTTGCGAGACGCTCATTGATTTCCGCGATACGGGTTTTGCCATTGGCGTCCAGACCGGCACCTGCACGATGGAAAATTGCGTAATAACGCTCCAGCACACGGTCCTGTTCAGATGTCAGGTTCAGCGTGTCTTTCTTCGCCATCAGCGTTTCAATACGCTTGAAGAGGGTAGGGTTCAAATACTTCTTAGTGCTGTAGGCCGCCAGTTTTGGCGAAACATTGCGCTCAACTTGCTGCAGGGTTTCATTGGTGTCTGCAGAGGAAAGGTTGAAGAATACGCTTGCGACCTGCTCCAGAGCGTCTTCGGCCAGCTCCAATGCTGCGATGGTATTTTTGAAAGTTGGTTCTTCAGAATTTTGAGCAATGCGATTGATGTTGTCTTCGCCTGCCTTAAAGGCCTCTTCAAATGCGCCCTCAAAGTCTTCCGGCTTGATCTGTGCGAACGGGGGAAGTCCAAACGGGGTTTTCCAGTCTTGCAGAAGAACCTTTGCGGTCTCGCTCATATTAAATCTCCGATGAAATTCAAAACACAGGCTGGACTCGGGCCATTTAGGAGGAGAGCCAGACTGCTTTAAATGAAATTGTGGACGCGTATTCCCTCAAGGAGGCAATGCCTCTTCATGGGAATGCGCGCTGGAAATGTGAATATGGGTGCGAATTGCAACTGCGTAAAGGAAGCGGGGTGAAAATTCCCCTAATCAATTCTCGACGCAAGGGAAGTTACTGGACTGGGAAGGGCAGCGAGACAGTTGTGAAACCTGTTGCTGTCACTGGTTTTTGAGGGGCAGCGAGTGTCATGACCCAAAAATTCTGGTAGGTGCCGTCTGCTCGGTTTGTGCGCGCTATGCCCATATGGGTGACGTTTTTGTTGAGCAGGTTTTTGTTGTGATCGGGAGAGGTTTTCCAGCCTGTCATTGCCGCAGAAATGTTTGCGTAGCCTGCGCCCAGATTTTCTGCGCCTGCAAAGGATTTGTAGCCGCCGGTCTGAGTGCGGCTGATGAGGCTGGAGGAGGAATGGCGTCTGGTTTTGAGCGAATCCAGTCGGGCGATGTGATCGGCCATGTCTTGAGAGACTTCGCTGAGGTGTGGGTCCAGTTTGATCGGCGGCAGGGAATGCTTCGCACGCCATGCATTGGTCTGGCGCAATGCTTCGTTTTTGTTGATCGCAATCTGAGACAACTCAACCTTTGAAGTCTCCATACCCAAGCCAGCGCAGCCAGCAAGTGTTCCTGCCAGCAGCAAGGCTGCCGTCGCCTTTAATTCCAAACGCACGTGTGTAATCCCGAAATGCCCGATTAGTTCCTCTCATCTTAAGCGTGAAATTGGGCCGAAACTGTACCGCTCACGAATAATCCACGTAATTCCCAAGCTGATCTTTGATTTTGATTGTTCTTAGAAGGTGCGGTCTTGGTGCTTCAGGTGCTCTTCAGCTTTCCGACCAAGGGTACAGTTTATGGATTTAGGCCCACCGTGCATTTGAGTGGGGAGTTTTGGGGAATGTGTTCCAGATGGTCAGCTGCGTATTGTTCTCAGGGAGCAACAGGCTCTTAGTCTGTGTTTTTTCGGGAGTTTGGAGGACCTTAGGGCGGTTATGTCTGCGCAAATGAATCTTGCAATGTCTGTGAGTGGCGACGAGGTTGAGAGGCCTGAGCAACAGGCTCTCTGGCTTCGTATGGCAGGGCGCGACTGGTTGGCTCCGATTATTCTTCTGCTTTTATGTTTGTGCTTGTACCTGCCCGGGTTGATGACTGTTCCTCCGCTTGATCGTGATGAACCGAGATTTGCTCAGGCCTCCAAACAAATGATGGAGACAGGCAACTATGTTTCCATCCACTATCAAGAGCTGGCACGGAATAAAAAGCCGATCGGAATTTACTGGACGCAAGTGGGTGTTGCCAAGCTATTGGGATATGGAGAGCGAGCGCCGATCTGGGTTTATCGCCTCCCGTCTGTCATTGGCGCAATTGCAGCTGTGTTGCTGACGTATTGGGCTGGGCGAGCATTCTTCCGGGAGCAAGAGGCCTTTTTAGGCGCACTGCTTGTTGGGTTAGCTCTCATTTTAAATGTTGAAGCGCATTTGGCAAAAACGGATGCGGTGCTTTTGGCTTGCGTGATGTTGTCTCAAGGAGCGCTGGCTCGTGTCTGGACGGCACAACAGAGTAAAGCGCTCTGGACATATGCCATGCTTTTTTGGTTTGGGTTGGCGCTGGGCACTCTTATCAAGGGGCCGATTATTCTAATGGTATGCGGCCTAACCATCCTGTCTTTATCGGTTTGGGAAAGGCGTGTTTCGTGGTTGGGGGGATTAGCTCCAATCTCCGGTTTTCTGCTGTTTCTTGCATTGGTTACACCATGGCTGGTTGCTATTTACATTGAGACAAGTGGTGCCTTCTTCCGGGACGCTCTTGGTGCAGATCTTTGGGGTAAAGTGGGAACAGGGCGAGAGTCCCACGGTGCTCCACCACTCACACACCTCTTAATCAGTTTCGTAATTTTCTGGCCAATCCCTTCTTTTCTCCTTGTGATTTTTAAGGGCATTAGGCAAGAATTGAATCAAGTTTGTTATAGATTCTTGTTGTGTTGGCTGATCCCGTCGTGGGTCATATTTGAATTGGTTTCAACGAAACTGCCTCACTACACACTGCCGATGATGCCAGCGTTGGCGTTGCTGACGGCGGGTGTGTTGACGACTGACGGGGCAAAGCAGGTCGGTATTTATTGGCGATACGCCTCTGCGTTTTTGTTCCTGTTGGTGCCGTTGGGCATTTTTATTGCTGTTGTTGTTGGACCTTTGCTGCTTGATCTCTGGCCGTCTCCTCCCGGTGTTGTGCTGTGTGGGTTGGCTGTCATTGCTGCGTTATCAGCCACTCGTAAACTGATTGCGGGAGAACTCATCGGGGCATTGCCGACGGTGGGGGCTTCCGCATTGCTGATGTTTGTCGGCTTCTGGGCTTTTTCTGGCCCAGCCCTGTCGACCATCTGGATTTCGAGCCGTCTTGCCGAAGCTGTTGAGCAGCTTCCGGGATGTGAGCGGAAAGATGTTGCAACAGCAGGTTTTTATGAGCCCAGCTTCGTATTTTTGCAGGGCACGCAAACAAAACTACTTGGCGCAGAAGCTGCAGCGCGTTTTCTGGCGGACGGAAGCCAGAGAAGCGGAGTGTCTAAAGGGACCTGCAGAATTGTGCTGGTGGAAGGACGGCAGCTGGATCGGTTTGATGCGGAAGCTCTTCGGTTGGGGATGAGGACTTCGGAAGTATCAACTGTATCTGGCCTGAATATCAATGGCGGTAAAGCATTGCTGATACATATTTTTTCTGCGGGCGGGGCGACGCAATGACTGATAATGGCTCCATAGATACCTTAGAACGTCCAGCTCAGGACGAGGATCAACCAAAGGATAAATCCCGCGAAGCTCAGGCTTTCAAACAGGCAGTAAGTCGTGCAACGCCTTATGAGAAAAACTATAAGGAAGATGCTCTGCGGGAAGGGAGTTCCACTCCTTCAATTGTAGAGCGCCTGATTGAAGCCTTACGAGTTGCTGGCAATAATGCAAGGCAGCATATTGGACAAACCTCAGCAATTTTGAAAAACCGAAGAGCGCGGAGCTCTGTTGCAGCCGCTGCTCTCCCTCCACTTTTGAAGCCACAAAATATTGCGGCCTTATTGATTGGGCTATGCGGTCTGGCAATGGTCTTTCTGGACCATAGTAGCCCGATTTGGGCCCGGAAACTGCCTGTTGCCTATCATGATATTTTCGAGGTCATTACAGATGTCGGCAAGTCCGACTGGATCCTGTTCCCGACTGGACTATGGATTCTAGCAATGATTTTTGGCGGCTGGCAGCGCCTCCCATTTCGTAGAAAGATGGCAGTGTCGTATCTGACGATATACGGGAGTTATCTGTTCTTTGTTGTCGCTGTCAGCGGGCTGCTGGCCATTGTTCTGAAATGGAATATCGGGCGTGCCCGACCGACCCTTTTTGATGAAATGGGGCCAATGTATTTCGACTTTTTCGCGTGGGAGGCAAAGCTTTCAAGCCTTCCAAGCGGGCATTCGACAACAGCTGGTGCTCTGATCGTTGCTTTAGCATTGATTGCCCCCAGACTTCGGTGGCTGCTTGCTGTTGTTGGGCTTTGGATTGCTGCCAGTAGAGTGATTGTAGGAGCGCATTATCCTAGTGATGTTGTCGCTGGCATTATCATAGGTGGGGCATTTTCTTATTGCTGTGCCCGTTGGATGGCTCGTCGGCGGATCGGGTTTTCATTTGATGATAAAGGCGGTGTGCAACCGGTCATGAGCAGTATCTCTGCGGCTTTATGTTTGAGGTCCTGGCGGGCAGCGCGATCTGACAGTTTTTCTCCCGTACAAAAACAATCGGAGACACTCCGGGCTGATTGAGGTTGTTGTCCTTAGCCTGAGCGGAGTTCCGTCTCAGGGTAGGGGTAACTGGAATGACCAAGAGTGCCGGTGTAAATGAGATTGACGTCAGCGTTGTTATCCCTGCGAAGAATGAGAGAGATAATCTTCCTCCTTTGCTGGATGAGATTGCGGAAGCTCTGAAGGACTACAGATTTGAAGCCATTGTGGTTGATGATTGCTCTACTGACGATAGTCTAGAGGTGTTGCGGCGCTATGCGTTGGAACACGGCTTTTTGCGGTTGATCCATCATAAACGGTCTGGTGGGCAGAGTTGTTCTGTACGCACTGGATTGTTGCATGCGCGGGGCACGTATGTCGCCACGATCGATGGCGATGGGCAGAATAATCCGATCTATTATCGTGAAATGCTTGAGGCGATGGAGAAGGGTGGTGTGCGTGTTGGTCTTGCTGCCGGGCAAAGACTGGGGCGAAAAGCCAGCCTCTTCAAACGTTATGCTTCTAAAGCGGCTAACAAGCTGCGTGGAGCAATTCTCAAAGACAATACGCGGGACAGCGGGTGTGGGCTCAAATTGTTACGGCGTGATGTGTTTTTGAAGCTGCCGTACTTTGACAGCTGGCATCGTTTTTTGCCGGCCCTTGTGATCCGTGAAGGATATGAGGTGGTCCACGTGGATGTGGTTGACCGTGAGCGTGAGCACGGTGTCTCGAAATATGGGATCTTTGACCGAGCGCTTGTTGGGGTTCTTGATCTGTTTGGTGTTTGGTGGTTGCGCCGACGCCGTAAAGTCATTCCCGAAGTGGTGATGGTGACAGATTCGGATGTGTCTCCTGCGAAGGAGGACCATTGATGTTCTCGGGTTTGTATGACTGGCTTTATGATGTTTTTGTCGCTCAATGGGACTTCTGGGTTCTTTGGGGATTTGTCGCGCAATTCATGTTCATGATGCGTTTTATGATCCAATGGATTGCCTCTGAGCGGGTGGGGCGATCCATTGTCCCAGTGGCTTTCTGGTTCTTCTCAATAGGGGGCGGATCGCTCCTTTTGACTTACGCTATCGTCAAGAAGGATCCGGTTTTTATTGCGGGACAGGGCCTCGGATTGATCATTTATTTCCGAAATCTATGGCTTATCTACAAGGAAAAACGCAAGGACCCGAATTTCTAGGCGATTTATCCGCAATAAATGCAATCTGAATACACGAGTATAGTTGAACGCTATTTGCCCATAGGGAAGATAGACTTCCTTGTGGGATTTTCGTAAAATTGCGTATTATTTGTGCAGTGGGATTGTAAAGGTTAGTGTGAAATACGTATTTTTGAAGAAAATTGCTCAGATTTTGCGGTCAGTTTTTAAGGTTAGTTTTTTCATTGCGCTTGTAGCCTAAGTAATATTTCCTCTCTATTTCAGTATTGTTTGGATTAATTTGTTTGCTGGTGTATAAAGAACTATATTTTGCAATTTTGATTAATGGTTAAAGCGCGTGCAACTGAGATATAAATTGCATAGAAACTTTGCAATCGTTGATGAATAGCACCTCGTAGACTAACTTATTAATAAAAACCTCTTGACGTTTTTAGAGAAATATCATCGAATGCTTAGCGAGGAGTGGTTGAAGCCAATAGGGGGGCTTTAAGGACATGCGCTGACATGTCTGTCTTGGGTGTTTTTCTTAGAGGAGGAAAATAGCCTGCTACTTCCGGTGATGAATTTTAAAATTGGACAAGAAAAAGAGGCTCCAATTCTATGAAAAAAATGATCCTTCCAGTTGCGCTGGGTGCAGCGTTCGCAGCGACTGCTCTGTCTGCAGCATCTGCTGGCACTCTCGAAGACGTGAAAGAGCGCGGTACGCTGCGCTGCGCGGTTTCCACTGGTCTTGCAGGCTTTTCTTACACCGACGAAAACGGCAAATGGCAGGGCTTTGACGTTGACTATTGCCGTGCAGTAGCTGCTGCTGTTCTTGGTGACCCGGATGCAGTTGATTTCTCACCAACCACTGGTAAGACCCGCTTTACTGCGCTGGCTTCCGGTGAAGTAGACATCCTGTCCCGTAACACCACATGGACATTCTCCCGTGATGCAGACCTGAAGTTCACCTTCCTTGGTGTGAGCTATTACGATGGTCAGGGCTTCATGGTGAAGAAGTCTCTTGGCGTTGCTTCTGCTAAGGAACTGGACGGTGCAACCGTTTGTATCCAGACTGGTACAACGACTGAGCTGAACCTGTCTGACTACTTCTCAGCAAACAACATGTCTTACGAGCCGCTGTCTATTGAGACAAACACCGAAGGTCGTGCAAACTACCTTGCAGACGCTTGTGACGTGTACACCACCGATGCTTCCGGTCTGGCAGCTTCTCGTGCGACATTCGAGAATGCAGACGACCACATCGTTCTTCCTGAAATCATCTCCAAAGAGCCTCTCGGTCCGCTCGTACGTCATGGCGACGATCAGTGGGCAGACATTGGCCGCTGGGTTCTGAATGCAATGAAGATTGCGGAAGAAAAAGGCATCACAGCTGCAAATGCTGACGATCAGGCTGCAAACTCCAAAGATCCAGAAGTTAAGCGTCTGCTTGGTTCTTCAGGTGAAATGGGTGCATCCCTTGGACTGGGCAATGACTTCGCTCTCGTAGCTATCAAAGCCGTTGGTAACTATGGCGAAATGTTTGAGCGTCACCTCGGCACACAGACCAAAGTTAACCTGGCTCGTGGTTTGAATGCGACATGGACCGAAGGTGGTCTGCAGTACGCACCTCCATTCCGTTGATCTGACCTTGATCTGACAAAAGGGGCGCTGTTGCACGATGACAGCGCCCTTTTTTCTAAGCATAATAAATAAGGCGGGCTACTTATGAGCACTTCAACCGTACCAGCCGATAATAGCTTCCAGTTGTCGCAACTGTGGCGAGATGCTCGATACAGGTCTTATACGATCCAGATTATCGCGCTTATCGTTGCTCTGTCAGTTGTGATGATGCTCATCGGCAATGCTGTCGAGAACCTCGAAGCACTTGGCAAAGATTTCAATTTCGGTTTCTTATTTGAGCCAGCAGGCTATGACATTGGTCAGATGCTGGTAGAATATACATCCGCTTCAGGACACTGGAAAGCGGCACTTGTTGGCTTGCTCAACACATTGCTGGTTGCCTTCCTGGCTTGCGTGACTGCAACACTCATCGGCGTTTTTGTCGGTGTTCTGCGTCTCTCCAATAACTGGGTCGTCTCTCGCTTGATGGCGGTTTACATTGAAGGCGTTCGTAACGTGCCGCTGCTGCTGCAGATTCTGGCATGGTACGCTGTCTTCATTCATGTGTTTCCAACCCCTAAGCAGGCTCTTAAAGCACCAGTTATTGAAGGGGCGGTTTATGCAACAAACCGTGGTTTCTATGTTCCTGGATTGACCTTCGATGGTGGCTACCAGATTGTTGTTGCAGTTTTGCTCGCTTCCATCGCTGGCATTTTTGTATTCCGTCGTTGGGCACGTCAGCGTCAGGAAACGACTGGTCAGATTCTGCCCGTGGGCTACATCAGTCTTGGTATTTTGATTGTACCAGCCGTTTTGGCTTACTTTGCTTCTGGTATGCCGATTGGTCTTGATTATCCTGTTGCAGGTCGCTTTAACCTGAAGGGCGGTCTCAAAGTCGGGACTCCGCTTATCGCTCTTTGGTTTGCGCTTTCCATCTACTCTGCAGCTTTTGTTGCGGAAATTGTCCGCGCGGGCATCATGGCAATCAACAAGGGACAGACTGAAGCTGCGTATGCTCTTGGCCTTCGTCCAAGGCGGACCATGAGCCTTGTTGTTCTGCCGCAATCCTTGCGCATTATCATTCCACCAATGATCTCCAACTACCTGAACATCACCAAGAACTCATCCTTGGCGATTGCAGTTGGTTACATGGATCTGACTGGCACACTGGGCGGTATTACACTGAACCAGACTGGCCGTGAGATGGAGTGCATGTTGCTTCTGATGGCAACATATTTGTTGATCTCGCTGTCTATTTCAGCAGTCATGAATTTTTATAATGAATCCGTAAAGCTGAAGGGGCGCTAACATGAGTGAAAATAATTTCGCCTTTGTCTCGACCTCTGAAAAGCCTCAGTTGCCACCTCCCCAGGGTACAACTGGTGCTGTCGGCTGGATCCGTGAAAACCTGTTCTCGTCGCCGCTCAACACTATTTTGACGCTACTTTCAATCTTTGCGGTGTATTCGACCGTGCCGGGTGTGGTCAATTGGGCGTTTGTGGACTCTGTTTGGAACGCGAACTCTCTGGATGAATGCCGGGCACTGACAGACAATGGTGCTTGTTGGGCCGTTATTCGTGAGCGTTATCACCAGTTCCTATTTGGTTTTTACCCGAGCGAGCTTTACTGGCGTCCGATTCTGGCCTTCGCGCTGCTGTTTTTGGCCCTTGTACCAGCCCTTTGGGATGGCATGCCAAAGCGTGGTACTGCGTTGATGGCTTCTCTGGCATACCCATTTGTGGCGTTCTGGCTGATTTGGGGTGGTTTTGGTCTTGAGCCGGTTTCCTCCACTAAGCTGGGCGGTTTGTTGCTGACCATGATTATCGGTGTGTCCGGTATCTCGTTCTCGCTTCCTATCGGTATTATTCTTGCGCTGTCTCGCAGTTCTAACCTGCCTATTGTGAAGTCTCTGGCGGTTATCTTCATTGAGTTCATTCGCGGTGTACCGTTGATTACCTTGTTGTTTGTTGCGCATGTTCTGCTCAACTACTTCCTGCCAAAGGGCGTGAACTTTGACATCGTGCTGCGTGTTGTCATCATGGTGACCTTCTTTGCCAGTGCTTATATGGCTGAGGTTATTCGAGGTGGTCTGGCTGCGTTGCCAAAGGGGCAGTATGAAGCTGCGGATGCGTTGGGTCTTGGATATTGGCAGAGCATGCGTCTGATTATTCTGCCGCAGGCGCTCAAGATTTCCATCCCAGGTATCGTGAACACCTTTATTGGCTTGTTCAAAGACACCACACTGGTTTTGATTATTGGCCTCATGGATCCTCTTGGATTGGTTGCGCCAACGCTCGCTGACCAACGTTGGAATGGTATTTTTGTGGAACTTTATGCGTTTATCGCGTTCATGTTTTTTATCTTCTGCTTTGCAATGTCCCGATATTCGATGTATTTGGAACGCAAACTGCATACCGGCCATCGCTAGTCGCCTGGCGCAAGCCAAGAGAAACTCGGAGAATTAAAAATGAGTGACGCAAATCTCGCTGATGTTCAGGCGGACCGCTCAAAAATGCAGATTTCTGATACCGATGTGGCTATCGAAATCAACGGCATGAATAAATGGTATGGTGACTTTCATGTTCTGCGCGACATTAACCTGAAGGTTATGCGCGGCGAGCGGATTGTTATCTGTGGTCCATCGGGTTCTGGAAAGTCCACTATGATCCGCTGTATCAACCGTCTTGAAGAGCATCAGAAGGGCCAGATCGTTGTTGATGGTATTGAGCTGACTTCTGACCTCAAGAAGATTGATGAGATCCGCCGTGAAGTTGGTATGTGCTTCCAGCACTTCAACCTGTTTCCGCATCTGACCATTTTGGAGAACTGTACGCTGGCTCCAATCTGGGTTCGCAAGATGCCTAAGAAGCAGGCTGAAGAAGTTGCGATGCATTACCTTGAGCGCGTGAAGATCCCTGAGCAGGCCAACAAGTACCCAGGTCAGCTTTCCGGTGGTCAGCAGCAGCGCGTGGCGATTGCCCGTTCGCTCTGCATGAACCCGAAGGTCATGCTGTTCGATGAGCCGACATCCGCACTTGACCCTGAGATGATCAAGGAAGTTCTGGACGTGATGATCGGTCTGGCGGAAGAGGGTATGACCATGCTTTGTGTGACCCACGAAATGGGCTTTGCCCGTAAAGTGGCAAACCGCGTGATCTTTATGGATCAGGGGCAGATTGTTGAGCAGAATGAGCCAGAGCCATTCTTCACCAATCCGCAGCATGAACGTACTCAGCTGTTCCTCTCCCAGATCCTCAATCACTGATCCGGACAGAGTTCCCAATTCAAAGCCTCGCTGTTTCAGCGGGGCTTTTTTCTTGTCTGCTGTTGGCGTTTTCACAGTTTACCCGCCGACACGTCCTTCCTTGCAGAGCATAGCTCTCAACAAGGAAAAATAAAAATGGCAAACTTTGAGTTATATAAAGGTATCGTGCAGCATTCCCCTAAATCCTGCGGTGCGTACTGCGTGAATGCGGCACTTGCTGAGCTTGGATTTCTTCCAACTGCAACTAACGTAAAAACGATTGACGCAGCTGATGTAACGAAGGGCTATAGTCTCACCAATGAGAATGCGCGTATCAATCTATGGCGTTTGAGTTATCTCACTGGTTTTAGGTTGCGGGTTGCTGAGGAGGTTACGAAAGAAGCCTACAAAGTGTCTGGAAACCTAGAGCTGCAACCGCCAAAGGCAACCTATAAGACAAATGATGGTAGTCAGGACTTGGAAAACAGCCCGTCTGGCATGGTTGCAGTTGCGAGCACCCTCGCACCGAGTCTGTTGAATAACATTGCTTACTATACAACCTTCGGTGAAAACCTGTTTAAGAGTTTTAATGTACAGAATGCAAAAGGGGGGAACTTATTTGATAGAGAAGTCGATCTTATTAAAAGCGACTTAAAACAGAGTGCTACTTCTTCGAATGTCTCTAATATTCCCTTCCAGCTTTGTCAGGTGAACCTTATTCTGGTGCAGTATGCGAATACAAATACAATGCATTGGGTTGCTGGCATCCGACATCCAACAGAAGCTAATAAAGCGATGATTTATGATCCAGCGACAGGTGATGTTCTAGAGATCTCGACCATCGGGAGCTTCGAACTTCAGACCCAAAACAAGAAGCCAGCTACACAAATTGGCCCGAACTCCTATGAGTTCCCCGGTATCTGGATTCGGCTGGGTGCTTAGTGTGTTGTGCTGAGAGTTTAGTCATTGAGAGGTTCGGGTATTTCGGCCTCTCAATGTTCAAGTAGGTGTGCCTTGGTCTTTTCTCCAGAGACTTCAAGCAGACCGTAGTCTCTCAGCAGCTTCAGGTTTCTTAGAGTAACGATCCCACGACATTCTGATAAAACGCCCGGCGATATTGCTGGCCAGTTGATTGGCCAGCCGCCGTCATCTTGTTGTTGATTGATGAGAGCCTCCAGATGAAGCTGGAGTTCATCCTTTGTGAAGAATGAGGATGCGGGGCCATCGGGACTTGTGGCAAACCGCAGTGGGGAGAAGACATAGTCCTGTGCGTTTGGGTCAAAGCAGGTGACTTGTCTCACTAACTTCCGAAATTCTCGCAAAGGACGTTCCGTCCGTTGAGTATCTGGATGAGCAGCAAGAAAAAACAGAGCATTTTGAATGGAATGAGGGCGTGTTGCGTCGAGTTTATTCAGCGCATTCCAGCAGAAATCTTCTGCATGTTTCATCCATTCATGAGAGATGCCATTTCTCCAAAGGTAGGAAAGGATCACGGCGGTCGGGTTGATTGAGCTGGGTTGCGGCTCTTTGCACGACCACCAAGGTGCATGTGGAGCAGTTTCAACCGTTGGGTGCGAAAATGGTAAGCCGCCATCAGGGTTTGTGAGTTCAGGAAGCGCGTTGCATATGGACAGGAACTTGCTGGGGGCTGCTCCGACGCTATCTAAGAATTCCATCGCAATAGCCTGATCAATGGGCTGTGGGTCAGACGCACGTTTGTCTGGTTCCAAACCATAGCCAAAAAGGCCATTTTCGTGCTGGTAGGCGGCTAATGCCTGCTCGACCTGTTTCGCTGATGCTGCTTCAAAGTGAAATGAAAAGAAGTGCCTTTCAAGAAGCCTTGCATTGGAAAAAATATAATCTCGTGCGCGTGCAAGGTTTGGATAAGCCATTGTCATTCCAAGTCATTGGTAGGGACGCAGTTCAATATTGCCAAGTATCGTAGACTATGATTTGTGAGTGCTCAAGACGTCAACAAGGAAGCATTTACAAAGCCTGTGCGCTTCTAACTGCGGCGCGCAGGCCTCTGCGTTGGGCGCCGGGGCTGCTCCAGGATTTGAGGAGGAAGTCGCGGATGTCAGCATGGTGGGCTTTGGTGAATTGGGCTACTTCCAATGCATCTACGATGCGAGAGGTGCGGATGCCTTCGTTGGCGACGTAGGCGATCTGGTCTGGGTGTCTGCGTGCGGTTGCCCGGGTGATGGGCTCGCCGTCCTTGCCCAGAATATCACCTGCTGTGTTGGTTTGCGGAATTGCCATGTGGTGCACGGCGACAACTTCCCAGCGGCTGTTAAAGACGGGGGAGCCAGAACTTCCCTTTTGCGTATCGCCGGAATACCAGCAAAACATGTGTGCATCAGTTCCATTTTCAATATGCAGAAGGTGGTTGTTATGGACGATCACGGCTTTGTTGCGTCCAAGGGGATGCTGAATGATATTAATCGGATCTCCTTTCTTGATTTTGCCTTGCTTGCGGATGAGGGCGTGCCAGCCATAATGGTCCAGTGGAATGAAGCTTGGGTCTTCGTCCACGACTGCAACGATTGCGATGTCCAGTTCTTCACTTGCCCAGAAAAAGCGGTCTGGTTCTATGGAACAGATTTTTGAGGGCGTCTGGTTGCCGATGCGGTTTGCTTCTGCTCCCAGCTCAAAGAAGTGTTGGCGGGCTTCGTGCTCACTTGGCAAAACATGATGGTTTGTCATGATGAGACCATGGCCGACCAAAAAGCCGGTGCCGAACCTAAGCCCTTCAACATGCTCAATTCTGCCAACTGAACGAGCGGCATAAAGGCCGTATTCAAAGAACTCGATCGGGAGAAGATCGTTGCGCGTGCCGATCAGAGCTTCATTGCCCAGCCTAGAAAGATCTTGCGTATCATCCTCAAAGATTGAGGGCTGTGCGGAGATGGCATGACCTTCTGACAAGGCAAGTGATGCCTGTCGTTTTTGGTAGAGCTTCAGACGTTCCCGGCTATCTGTTTCTGCTTGCGTACCTGCAAGAATTGCGCTGCGCGTCTTATTTAATTCCCCGAGGCGGGACTGCACTCGCTGTGTCGCTTTTTCAAGTAATACGTTGTTTAAACTTTGTAATTTAAGGGTCATGAAAAGTACCTTTAAATTGTTATCTGCATATGGCAAGCTTAATCATAAACTCACCTCTTGTGTAAAGTTTATCTGTAAATCTAGGAGGGGGAATACTATGAAAATTACATATGATGAGTTTTTGAAGCTTGCAAGGGATCCAAACGTTTCTGAGGAACAACTTCTGAAGTACTGTGATGTAGTTGAGCACTCTGGTGCGTTTGACATACAGTTTCGAATAAAGCCTGACATGGTGCAGATGACTGAGGCTGATCAGGAGTTTGAGAATGCTCTTCAGATCGGTAATTGGGCCTCTCGTATACGTCGGTACTGGCGGTTCAAGGATGCGCTCAGGGATCATCCTGAACGACCTATGCTGATTTCAGAGGGAGATAGCTGGTTTCAGTTTCCGATCCTGATTGATGACGTCATTGATCATCTCAGCGCGCATTTCAACATTTACTCCTTAGACGCTGCCGGGGATACGGCGCAAAATATGGTGTATGGTGCGAACCGGGCGCGTCGCCGCGAATATCTTTCAGCGCTGCGAGACTACAAAGATCAGGTGTCCGGGTTCCTGTTTTCGGCTGCCGGGAATGATGTCATTGGCGAGGATCCGGATACCGGTGTTGCTGTGCTCTTCGATGTCCTGAAGGACTTTAACGGTGATATTACTGATGTGGAGGGGCACATTGACCGCTTGGTGTTTGATGAGAAACTTGCTTTCCTCAAAGGAGCTTATGAGCGGGTGATCAGCGACATTCGCGGTGTTGCGGAACTGCAGGAGATGCCTGTCTTCGTGCATGGCTACGATTACGTGTTCCCTTACAGATGGGAAGGGGATACGCGCGACCCGCTGCATGCTGCGCAAGATGAGTGGCTGGGTGAGCCGCTGTCAGATCGCAATATTCCAAGCGTGCTGGGGCGTAAGATCATCAGTGCTATGTTGGATGAGCTTTATAACATGCTTGATGGTCTGGCCGCGAGCGATGCCAATGTCATCGTGGTTGACTGCCGAGGGGCTATGCCAAATCTGACGGACTGGGTGGATGAGATCCACGGCACGTCTGATGGATTTGCGAAGGTGGCGAGCCGGTTTAAAGCCGCTATTGATCAAGCCCTTGTTGCGCAAGGTGCTATGACCTGATCAGTCATTACTTGGCACTACGAACGCACCGATCCTGGGGATTGGTGCGTTCGTTGCTTTGCCGATGATGCGGTGTGCTGTGATGCGCTGGCATGCAGATATCATGCAAGAATTTGCTCGATGCCTGCTTTTGCTGTGAGTTCCAGTTCGTCTCGTGAGGTGCCGGAGCGAGCGCGCAGGGACAGGCCGTTCAGCAGGCAGCCCAGAAGGTTGCCGGTGATTTTAGCGGTTTGTTTTGGTTGGACTTTCTGGTCTTTGATCGCCGCCTCTACAGTTTCGCGCATGGTCTGGTCGATTTTGTCGAGGACCATTTTCAGGACTTCTTTGATCTCTTCATCTGCGCCAGCTTCGGATGGGGCTGTGCAGGTGACGAAGCAGCCCATTGGGCCGCCATCACTCTTTGATGCTTTGGGTCGGTAGATCTCCATGGCCTGCATAAAGACCTTCTCCAGCCCACGTGAGATGTCTGTCTCGGACAGGATTGCTGCTTCTGTCCGTTTGCCCATCATTTCGGCGAAGTGCTCCAGGCACTTGATGTACATGTCCTTCTTGGAGCCGAACGTGGCGTAAAGGCTTGGGCGGTTGATTCTGGTCTCTGCGGAGATCTGATCCAGGCTGGTTGCTGAGTAACCGTTTTCCCAGAAAATCCGCTGAATTGTGTTCAGCGCTTCGTCTTTGTCAAAAAGGCGCGGGCGTCCGCGTGGGCGTGATGGACTCATTTATGTATCGCTTCGCATAAAAATATTGAGCTCAGAATATTGATGCAATACGGTACATAATTATTTTTGTCTTTGGAAGAGAGAGTGATGTCTGGAACAGCAAAGCAGTGCGGGGCCTCTGCGCAGGTGATGGGTAGCCTGAACTGGGGGATGCGTGAGGGAGCATACAGCAAGGGGCGATTGACGCCTTTGGAGCATCTCAAACTGGTTGGTAATCTGGTGCGCACTCAGTTGGTTGAGCTGGGGGATGGCGTGAAAGACCGGATGGGCTTGTTAGCGCCGGTTTCTTCTGAGCTGGAGGCTTTGCTGCCTGCTAATACAGCATTGGTGCGTGATAGCCTGGATTTTGCTGTTGAGACGCATGATACGAGATTGTTGCATCACAGCTGGCGGACTTATCTGTTTGGCGTGCTGCTGGGGGAGTATGCGGGTGTGCCGTTTGATCGGGAGCTTTTGTTTTCAGCAGCTATTTTGCATGACAGTGGGCTGATCAACAATCGCGAGACCCATGTGTATGAGTGCTGCTTTGCTATCTCTGGGGCGGAGGTGGCCTGCCATCATTTATCAGCTTGTGGACATGACAGTGATACGGTGCATAAGGTGGGGGATGCGATTGCGCTGCATCTGAATGCCTATGTGTCGGCGCGGGTGCATGGGGACGAGGCGTATCTGGTCAATCGCGGGGCGATGTGTGATCTGTTTGGGGCAGGGCATCGCCGTCTTGCCAAGTCCAGCGTGGATGAAATTATGCAGAAGCATCCGCGAGAGGGTGTGATTGAGGCGCTGGAGTTTGAAACTGCGGACCATATGAAAGGCACGCGACCTTATGTGCTGACCAAGCTGACAGGTGGCAAAGCGCCGAAGACTGCGTTTGATATCTACGGCGTATAGCGCTGTTCAGAGCACCAGTGAGAGCAGCTTTTGAACTTCAGCGTGTTGCTCTTGCGTGTCTTTATACTCACCGCAGACACGGCCAATGGCGACGTGGATCATGAACGCACGAACAGAAACTGCTCCCAGTTTTGGATCTATAGGCCGAATAGATTTGTCCTGCTGGCCTCTTTCCACAATACTTTGAAAGAGCGTATCAATGCTGATTGCGACATTGACGAAATTTTCTGCTCTGATGCCTTTTTCCCAGCCTGCAACGTCAATAAAGATGCGCAGGAATTCTGGTTGATTTTCAAAGTATTCCAGAATTTCCATGAGAGATTGATTCAATAAATCGCGCCCGTTCAAAGGGCTGCTTTTTGCTGCTTCCTGGCAGCTATCCACGCAGGTTTTCAGCTCCTTCAAACCGATCTCGGCAAACAGCCCAAGCTTGTCGCCGAAGTGGGCGAATAGTGTGCCCTTGGAAACGTTGGCTTGCTCCGCAATGCTTTCTGTGCTGACCGCATTGAAGTTGCCTTCATTGAACAGGTTTGTTGCTGCCACCAAAATGCGCTGGCGGGTTTCCTGTGCTCGTTTTTGTTTGCCCTGAAGCATGGTTCCCTCAATCTGAATAATATGACTATGGTCAAAAAATAAATTGACTCCAGTCATATTTTGAAAATAAGTTGACCGCAGTCAAATAAATGGAGTTCCCATGACAAACAGGATATTTGTGTTTAGCGGTCATCTCGGAGAGGATCGCTTTGGGCATGCACTTGCTGAAGCTTATGGCGAAGCTGCGCGTCAAGCGGGTGCGGAGGTTCGTGTGATGCGCCTGAGCGCCATGACCTTTGAAAGTGCGTTGCTCTCAGGTGATTTTAAAGGAAATCAGGAGCTGGAGCCGGATGTGGCTGCTTTTCAGGAGAACCTGAAATGGTGCAGTCATTGGACGCCTGTTTATCCGTTGTGGTGGGGTGGTATGCCGGGCCAGATGAAAAGTCTGCTGGACCGTGCCTTGCTGCCGGGCGTTGCCTTCAAAATGGTGGAAGGGGAAGAGCTTCCCGTGAAGCTTTTTAAAGGTCGTAGCGCACGTGTGATTATCACCAGTGATACAGCAGCGCATTACTATGACGAGCTTTATGACTGTGCTCATGACAAGATCATGGGGCGTCAGATACTGGACTTTATCGGGTTTGAAGAGCACAGCTTCAAGATGTTCTCGCCAATGTATCTGGCGAGTGAGGATGAGCGTGCTTCCTGGATTGCTGAAATAACTGAGCTTGGCAAACAGGACGCAGTTGCGCGACAGGATGTGTTAGCCGTTGCATAAAGAAAAGCCCTGCAAGTCAGTGACTTGCAGGGCTTTGTTGCGAATATGATTCTGGTTTAACTCAGGCCGGCTCGCTGATGACTTCAGTCTTAGAGCTTGAGCCCCATTCGGTCCATGAGCCATCGTAAAGTGCGTTTTTGGTGAAGCCAACTTGTTCCAGAGCCAAGGTGATGACAGCTGCTGTCACGCCTGAACCGCAAGAGGTGATCACCGGAGTGGAGGCGTCCACACCAGCCTGTGCGAAGATGTTCTGCAGGTCTTCTTTGGAGCGCAGCTTGCCGTCGTTCAACAGCAGGCCAAATGGCAGGTTCAGAGCGCCTGGCATGTGGCCGGCACGTACGCCTTCGCGTGGCTCTGGTGCCAGTCCTTTGAAGCGCTCTGGTGCGCGTGCATCAAGCACAAGGTGGCTGCTGGTGTCCATGGCGTCCTGCACCTCATCGAGGTTGCGGACCATGTCGTTGTTCAACATGGCTGTGAAGTGGCGTTCCATGCGGGCAGGCACTTCGTCGGAGACCGGATATCCTTCTTCCTTCCACGCAGGCAAGCCACCGTCCAGCACGAAGACGCTCTTTACCCCAAAGGCACGGAACATCCACCAGACGCGTGCGGCGGAGAAAATGCCCATGCCATCGTAGACAACGATGGTCTGGCCGTCACCAATACCCATCTTACGCATTTTAGAAGAGAATATGTGCGGTTCCGGCATCATGTGCGGAAGCGGGGAATTCTGGTCGGAGACCTCGTCGATATCCATGAACAGTGTGCCGGGAATATGCTCTTGCTCGTATTCCTTTTTAGCGTCGCGATCCATGGCAGGCAGATACCAGGAAGCATCAATGATAACTACATCAGGAGCATCAAGGTGATCCTTGAGCCAGCTTGTCGAAACAATCGGGTCCTGAGCCATGTTTTAGTCCTCCAACTGGATACGGACGCGTCTGTTCTGACGGCCTTTTTTCTCAATCTTAGTGATTACAGCTTTGCCAATCTGTGCGGTTTGTGACACGTGCGTTCCACCGCATGGCTGCAAATCAACGTCTTCCCCAATTCTTATCAGTCTTACCCGTCCGCTGCCCATAGGTGGTTTTACACTCATGGTTTTTACAAGGCCAGGATTGGCAGTTAATTCATCGTCTGTGATCCATTCCTGCGTCACGGCATGATCACCAGCAATGAGGTCCTGAAGCTTGCCGGACAGCTCTTCCTTGTCCAGTGCTGCCTCGGGAATATCAAAGTCCAGACGGCCTGTGCCATCGCTGATCTGGCCACCGGTGACCGGGAAAGGCAGAACAACGGAGAGTAAGTGCAATGCTGTGTGGACACGCATGCGCTTGTAGCGGGTCTCCCAGTCAATGTGCGCGGTGATTTTTGTGCCGCTGGTCAATCCTGCTGGAAGCTCGGTGCCCTCAGTTGGTACATGCACAATCTGGCTGCGGTCTTTGGAATAGACAGCTGCTGCGACTGGAATGCGGGTGCCATCTTCCAGCTCAAGAGAGCCACAGTCGCCCGGTTGGCCGCCGCCATTGGGGTAGAAGCAGGTCCGGTCCAGAATGATGCCACCTTCCGGTGTGATTTCACTTACAACCGCTTCGCTGCTGCGCAGGTAAGCCTCTTCTCGGTACAAATGTTCGGTCATGGAATAATCTCAAATGGATTGAAACAGGTGCGCCATGAAATGAATTGGCGCACCTTTTAACTGGTGATCTTAAGCGGTGGAGCGGGCGCTGAGCAGCTTCACAGCGAAAGCTGCCATGATGCCGGCGAAAGAATAGTCGAGGATGCGCATCACCCGCGGTGAGCTGCGCAGGAACTTGGAGACAGCAGAGGCCCCAAACACCATTACCAGACTGCTTGGCACGTTCAGCAGAATGAAAAAGAAACCAAGGAACAGCAGTTTGGAGGTTGCGTATGGATCAGATGCGGACACAAACTGTGGCAGGAAGGTTACGAAGAACAGCACAACTTTCGGGTTGAGCAGGTTGATCGTGACAGCCTTTGCCCAGATGGCTCTTGGTGTTTCGCGGGATGCTTCGCCTTCTTCCAATGAGAGGGCTGAGCCGTTGTGCAGGATCTGGAAGGCCAGGTAGACCAGATAGAGCGCGCCCACTGTTTTGAGGATTTGGAAGGCAAACTCAGATGCAGCGAGCAGCGCGGAGATGCCGATGGCTGCCAGAAACGCATGGATCATGATGCCGTTTGTTGCGCCGATGATCGCAACCAGTCCCGCTTTGCGACCTTGTGTGAGCGTTTTGCTCATGAAGAAGGTCATGTCCGGTCCAGGGGTAATGGACAGGATGAAGGCAGCAAGGGTAAAGCCCGCCATCACACTTAGTTCAGGCACAAAATACATGCGAAAGGCCCTCTGGGTTATTATTCTCAATTGGCCCTAACGTATTTTACTGCCCCCACGCAAGTCTACTGAACTGTCCTCATTATTTCGAAGGGTGCTCTAAAGAGTTTCGGGCTTATTGGAAGCATCATTGCTCGCAATGATAGCCGGGCGTATATCCATGCGAGAAATTGAGAGGTTGCCTTTAAGTTGAGCCAGAAACAAAAGCGCTTCAGATACCGCTTCGTATGATGTAGCAGCTTCCTGAGACAGTTCTTTCATGTCTTCTGTTTCCCGAAGATTGTCTGGGATGATGACATGGCTTTGCATCCCATAGGCATAGAGATCGCCTTGCAGGCTTTCAGAAAATCGAAGTATCGCTGCTTTGGTTGCCGAATAGGCTGACCACTTACTGGCGGCACCACGGTTGGTGAGGCCTGCTGTTGAGCTAATGAAAATGATTTTCCCAAAACCTTGGTGTTTTCCATGTTTCATGAAAGCCTTGGAGAGGAGCATTGGGGCTTTGAGAGTGATATCTGTTTCTACGATGATCTCTTCGTCAGATAGCTCATCGAAGAGCATACCGCCGGTGTAGCCTGAAGCGTTGTTTATCAAGATATCTAATCGGCCATATTCAGCAAACGTGTCCGCGATGATTCCATTGCAGGCTGAAGCATCTTTCACGTCCAGCAGTCTCCAATTGAGGCCCGCTTTGTCCTGCTTCTCAGAGGTGTCACGTGCTGTTGCAATAACTTCATAGCCTGCGGCCCTGAACGCAACGGCTGTCGCGTAACCTAATCCGCGTCCTGCGCCTGTAATCAAAACAACTTTTTTCTGATCTTTGGTCATTCAATCAATATTCTAATGTTCGGGGCGAGCAATCGCTTTTGCAAAAGCGATCAGTGGCCAAGAAAAAGGATCTACAAAATGGGTGAGAACAGACGAGCGGCTTGGGCGAGGACGCGGAAGGCGTAGCGGCGGTTGTTGAGTTCGAGGCGATCTGTTTGTCGGGCGCCTTTGAAATCCTGTTGCAGCATCTCTTCGGTTTTCCTGATCATATTCTGGCCTGTGAACCAGAGTGTGATCTCGAAGTTGATGTTGAAGGAGCGGTTGTCGAAGTTGACTGTGCCGATGCCTGCCAATTCCTCATCGATGAGGATGACTTTTTCGTGCAGAAAGCCTTCCAGATAACGATAGACCTTGATGCCATGGCTGGCGAGGTTATCTGCATGGGCGTAGCTGGCGAGCCAGACGAGCCAGTGGTCGGCTTTCTCCGGTAAGAGGATGCGGACGTCCACACCGCGCAAAGCGGCTGCGTAGAGGGCTGTGAGGACCTCGATGCCCGGTACAAAGTATGGGCTGACGATCCAGATGCGGTCCTTGGCTCTTGAAATGCTTTCCACGAACGTGATGGCGCAGTCTTCCTGAATGTCCGCCGGGCCTGTTGGCATGACCATGACGCTTTCCCCACCCGTTTGGGAGAAGGTGGAGGGCAGCTCCAGTTGTAATGTCTTGCCCGTTGCAAATTGCCAGTCTTCACTGAAGGACAGTGTGGCCGCCAGTGCTGCAGGGCCGGTGACTTTGACGTGGGTGTCTCGCCAGTGGCCGAACTCCTTGGACAGCCCCAGATACTCTTCACCGATGTTGTGACCGCCGATCCAGCAGTGTTTGCTGTCTGTGACCACGACTTTGCGGTGATTGCGATAGTTGAGGCGCATGGGGCCGAGCATGCGCATAAGGCGATGGCGTTTGTTGAAGGCGCTGACACGGACGCCGGCGTCTTGCAGGCGCGTCAGGTACTGGGTGGAAAGAGAGCGGGAGCCGATGTCGTCGTAAAGCAGGCAGACGCGCAGGCCTGCTTTGGCGCGTTCTATCAGGGCGTCGGCCAGCTCCAGTCCAATACTGTCTTCGCGGATGATGAAAAACTGGACGAGGACATGTCTTTCGGCGGTGCGGATGCCTTCAATGATGGAGGCAAACATCTCAGGGCCATCAATGAGCAGATCGCACTGATTGTTTTCTAAGAAGGGCACGGAAGCGACACGGGTGTGTACGCGCCATTTGTTGCTGGCTGTGCCGTCTACATACGGTGTGTGGCGGTTGAGGACGTCCGCTTCAATCTGGGAGATATCGTCCCGCACCTCGATGTAATCATCCAGCCGTTTCCACGCGAAGATGAAGTAGAGCGGGACCGTTGGCATGGGGATGAAAAACAGGGAGAGCAGCCAGGCAATGCTGCCTTGTGAGGTGCGCGAGTACATGATCTCGCGAATGGCACAAATGACTGCCAATGCGTAGAAAAGTACACTGAAAATTGCGATCAGGGGAAGAAGGCTAAATGAAGATTCCAAGCGTTACAACTCCTGTAAGGCGAGGACCTACTTATAGCTGCGCCAAGAGGATTGGTCAAAACCTCTTGGCGTATTTTGCAAAGACTTCCGTTAACGGCAGTTTGCCGTTGTTTGGCGGTGTATAAACTGCCTTGGTAATCGCTTTTTGCCTATCCTTGTCGGGGGATTATCCTCTCGGCTCAAGGATAGGCACAAGCCTCAGGCAGCTTCAAATGGAATGGCGATTTCGGACTTGCGTTCCATCCATTCTGGCACTGGCAGGCCTTTTTCGCGCAGGAAGGTCGGGTTGAACATCTTACCCTGATAACGGGTGCCGTAATCGCACAGGATGGTCACGATGGTGTGGCCGGGGCCGAGTTCTTTTGCGAGGCGGATTGCGCCAGCGACGTTGATGCCGGAAGAGCCGCCAAGGCAGAGGCCTTCGTGTTCCAGAAGCTCGAAGTTGATCAGCAGGCCTTCTTCATCAGAGATGCGGTAAGGGATGTCGATCGGTGCATCTTCCAGATTGGCGGTGATGCGGCCCTGACCGATGCCTTCCGAGATGGAGGAGCCTTCGGACTTCAGTTCGCCGTGGGCGTAATAGTTGTAAAGCGCTGCGCCGTGTGGGTCTGCAAGGCCGATCTTGATGTTCGGGTTCTTGTCCTTCAGGCCGATGCCGGTGCCGGCAAGCGTGCCGCCGGTGCCGACCGCACAGATAAAGCCATCCACTTTGCCGTCGGTCTGCTGCCAGATTTCCTGAGCGGTGGTTTCAATGTGGCCCTGACGGTTGGCGGTGTTATCAAACTGGTTGGCCCAGATGGCGCCTTGCGGGTGGGTTCTGTTCAGCTCTTCTGCAACCCGTTGGGAGACTTTGATGTAGTTGTTCGGGTTCTTATAAGGGACAGCCGGAACTTCGATCAGCTCAGCGCCTGCGATGCGCAGCATGTCTTTCTTTTCCTGAGACTGGGTCTCTGGAATGACGATGACAGAGCGGTAGCCCAGGGCGTTGCCGACCAGCGCGAGGCCGATGCCGGTGTTGCCGGCCGTGCCTTCCACGATGATGCCGCCCGGTTTGAGCGTGCCGCGTTTGACTGCGTCATTGATGATGAAGAGCGCGGCGCGGTCCTTGACGGACTGGCCCGGGTTCATGAACTCGGCTTTGCCGAGAATTTCACAGCCGGTTCGCTCGGAGGGGCCTTTGAGGCGAATAAGTGGAGTGTTGCCGATGGCTTCGATGGCAGAGGCGCGCGTATCCATAGTTTCTCTCAAATAATTCGTATGACCAAAAATCAGAATGCGGGTGTTTACCCCTTTTGAGACCACGCTACTGCGCTGACCCCACGAGAACAAGAAATGGGCTGCCAAAGGGTGCGTCAGACTAGGATATTATTCTCTTTGCGATTGCGCGTGAGAACAAAATTGCTCACGGGGTGCGTGGCTTTCGAATGAGTGCGCTAAATGCGATTTGAGAGAGTATCGATTTGCGCGCAGTCCAGTCTTCGTCAGGACCTGCTTTCCAGCCAGGTGATGGCATCCTTGGTGGCTTTCCAGAGGATCTCACCGTTCTCGCCCGCGCGCAGCATGAAGGAGTTATGGACTTCCTTTGGGACGGGCTGCACTTCCAGCAGGTTCACCTGCGTATCCAATGCCGGGGCAAAAGCTTCCTTGCGGGTGATGACAAAGCGCTCATCGGTTGGCACGCGGGACTGGTCTTTCTTCAGGCTGGCAGACTGCAGTGCTTTGTTGTGAGTGGCAGGTTGCATCACTGTGACGGCTATGGCTCTGCCATCTGGCAGCAGGTGCGTCTCATTTTGCTGGACCTCGGAATTGTAGATGACTTCGCCGTGGGTATCGATCAGCTCGACCCACAGGGTCTTGCGGCCCTCAATTTCCACCTCACCAACCCAGATGGACAAATCGCTCTCTAATGGATCGGCGTAGGGTGTTTTGGAGGGCGGAGCAACGGTGACGGCCAGATAATCCTCTGGCATGGCGTAGGTGTTGCCGTTGTCGGACTTTTCGATGAGCTGAGGGCCTGATGTTGTGGCAGGTGCGGAGGCGGGTGGCGTTTCTGCGTGCGAAGGCGCAGCCAAAGCGAGTGGCGCAGCGATGCAGGCGGCAAGAAACACTGATCTTGTGAGGTGCAACTTGAAGGTTTGCGGCAGACCGCAGGATGGTAACAGACTACTCATTTATGGCTCCCTGACTTTTACGCAGCAACTTTCCCAGAGGGGGCGCCTTATTATGTGCACTTCACTAGTCGTCACTTAGTAGTGATTATGGTAATATGCACTAGATATATTAGAGGTATACGCATTTACTTAGAGTATCTATGCCATAATAATTGTATATAAATTATGTTTCGCGTATTTATACTTTCAGGCTATTTAAATGCTATTATGTAAAATTTTCATTGCGTTGATTTGCTATAGGATTTGGATAGAACTGTGATGTAGGTCGCAGTTTGTACATATGGCAAAAAAAACTAGTATTTTTCCGTATGAGCTAAGTTTTTGAAAGAACAGCGCTTCATTTCGGCCAATTTTTTGTGGGTGCCAAGGGCTGTCGGGCGGCATTTGGGCTCGTTGCTGATATGCACAGCTCTCCAGACTTATGAACTCCCTGAAAATTGAAGGAGCCGGTGCTGGATCAGTGGGTCGCCATGTGCAGGATCAGGGTGAGTTTTAGCGCAAAATGGAACGCCTCCGCTTTTGTGCGGAAGAGAGTTCTACCCAAATGGACTTTATGTCTTCGGCCAGCGGCACTTGATAGTGCTGCGCCTTCGCTTCGCGTGAACATGGTTTTCTACCCATCATTTTTCTTGTTTTCTGGATAGACGCGCACGCACGTGTTTTGTGAAGAGAAGAGGTGTTTAAGTAGAAGGGGAGGATAAAGAGAAAAATATGGCTCCCCGGGCCGGATTCGAACCAGCGACCAAGCGGTTAACAGCCGCTTGCTCTACCACTGAGCTACCGGGGATCATACTATGTTGCCATTGGCGGCGATCGATAAAAGAAGTGGCTCCCCGGGCCGGATTCGAACCAGCGACCAAGCGGTTAACAGCCGCTTGCTCTACCACTGAGCTACCGGGGATCACGATGATCTTGCCGTATGGCTGCAAACGAAAAAGAATGGCTCCCCGGGCCGGATTCGAACCAGCGACCAAGCGGTTAACAGCCGCTTGCTCTACCACTGAGCTACCGGGGATCATGACACCCTTGCGAGTTTGCCTCGCCGTTTGCGTGAGGAGGCTTTTACAGAGGCATGTTGTGTTTGCCAAGTCGTTTTTTGCGTATTTTTCGATTTGTGGACAGTTTCTCTATTTTTTTATTGAGATATCCAAGGGGGTTAGCCAGAAATCTCCAAAAACCGCGGATTTTGCGGGTTTGATTTTCTGGTGATGTTGGAATCCTCACAAAGACAATTGACAGGAGAGCTGATTGCGCCGCACATTGAAGGCCAGAACTCCAGTTTCTTTTTGTTCCGGCTCAGGCTTTGGAATGACAAGATTAAACGGGAATGCGGTTCCATATTTTATGGAGACAAGCCGCAGCTGCCCCCGCAACTGTGAGCGGTGAGACCTTAGCGAAAATCCCACTGGCCTTTTAAGGGCTGGGAAGGGGCTATGGTCGGTTGAGCCGCAAGCCAGGAGACCGGCTGGAGATATGATTTGACATAGGACTGCTGTCGGGTGGACGGCGAGAGGTGCTCATGACACATGTTTTTCTGTCTCCGTGCGAGACAGTTGCTCGACTTTCATATTCCCCAGGTGAAGCCCCGGCTTCTATATGCTTGCTGGCCAGCTAACAAAGATGGCTGAACAGAGAGGCGACCTTCGTGTTCGCCATTGCTTGGTTACGGGCGGTGCTCGTTCCGGGAAAAGCGCATATGCGGAAAAGCTGGTCATAAGCAGCGGGCGACGCCCGACTTATATTGCGACAGGCCAGGCCTTTGACGGTGAAATGGAGGAACGCATCGTGCATCATAAGGTGCAGCGTGGCGACCTTTGGGACACTGTTGAGGAGCCGTTGGAGCTTGTGCGCGTGCTGAAAACGCATGCCAGCAGCGATCGTGCGATCCTCGTTGATTGCCTGACACTTTGGCTTTCCAACCTTATGCATGCGGAGCGGGACTGGACCGTGGAGCTGGAGCGGCTTCAGGCAGTTCTTAGCTCTTTGCCATGCCCCGTTGTGTTTGTTGGCAATGAAGTGGGCATGGGCATTGTGCCTGAAAACGCCATGGCCCGCGCCTTTCGAGATGAAGCTGGACGCCTGAACCAGCGTATCGCCGACCTCTGCCATTTTGTGATGTTTGTGGCTGCTGGACAGCCTTTGCAGCTGAAGCCTGCTGTTTTTCCGGAGATTTCCCTATGACTGTTTCTTTTGCTGCGCCTTCTAAAAAAATCCCTGCTGTCATTATCACTGGTTTTCTGGGTGCCGGAAAAACAACGCTGGTGCGTAACCTGCTGATGAAGGCACAGAACAAGCGCATTGCGCTGATCGTCAATGAATTCGGTGAGATGGGCTTTGATGGCTCATTGGTCAATGGCTGTGCTGACCCGGACTGTTCTGCTGATGAAGTGGTGGAGCTGGCCAACGGCTGCATTTGTTGCACAGTAGCTGATGATTTTCTGCCAACCATGGAGATGCTTCTGGAGCGCGAGCAGGTGCCGGATGTTGTTGTGATTGAAACCTCTGGCCTTGCCCTGCCACAGCCGTTGGTGCGTGCGTTCAACTGGCCTTCTGTCAAGCCGCGCGTGACCGTTGACAGTGTGGTGACCGTGGTAGACGCACCGGCTGTTGCTGCTGGCAAAGTGGCCTGCGATGAAGAGGCTGTTGCTGCGCAGCGGGCAGCGGATGATGCGCTGGACCATGAAAGCCCGGTGGAAGAGTTGTTTGCTGATCAGCTGACCTGTGCTGACCTTGTTGTGCTTTCCAAAGCTGATCTTTTGACTGAAGCAGAATTGGCGGCTGTCAAGCAGACGATCCGTGGCCGTGTTCGCGATGGAGTTGAGATTGTTTCTGCCTCTCATGGTGAGCTGGCGCTGGATGTTCTGCTTGGGCGGGATGCTGGTGCAGAAGATGATATGGACTTGCGCCTTTCTCACCATGAAGCACAGCATGCTCACGACCACGACCACGACCACGACCACGACCACGACCACGACCACCATCATCATCACGAACATTCTCATGATGATTTTGAGAGCTTTGTTTTGCCGGTTCGCCGCTTTGCCTCTCTAGAAGAGGTTAAGGCTCAGGTGGAAACGGCCATGAAGGTTTCTGGTGTGCTGCGCATTAAGGGTAGTGTGGTGGTGGATGGCAAAACCGCGCCTGTGCTGGTGCAGGCGGTTGGGCCGCGTGTGGAAGCGTGGTTTGCAGCTGGCAGTGAAAGCCATTCCAAGCTGGTAGTGATTGGCCTTGCGGGGCTGGACAAGCACAGTGTGCAGGCTGCGCTCAGTGAATTTGAACTGGTTAAGCGCTGATGCACGTACTTGTCGGACAGTCACGCCGATTGGATGATGGAGAAGAGGCCGTCGACCTTGAGCAGGCGCCTGCGGATGTTGTGTTTTTAAGCGCGGCAGATACGGAGCTTGCCGGGCTTGCGGCGGCACATGCTCAGCATGAGGGATACTCTCTTCGCCTTGCCAGTTTTCTTGCACTATCACATCCGTATTCTGTTGACCTTTATGTTGAGCAGACCATCCAGGCCTCCAAGCTTGTTGTGGTGCGCCTTTTGGGCGGGGTGGAATATTGGCGTTACGGCGTTGAGCGGCTGGAAGCAGCTGCCCGCGCGTTTGGTGTAAAGCTGGTTCTGCTGCCAGGCGACGACAAATGGGATGAAGAGCTGGCACAGCGTTCCACTGTGCCTGTGTCCGTTGCGCAAATGTTGTGGCGATACCTGATTGAGGGCGGTGCAGAGAACCTCTCAGGCGCCTTGCTTTATGCGGCGCAGATTGCTGAGCTTCCTGCCCAGGCCCCAGCGGAGCCGATGGCGTTGCCGCGGGCCGGTTTGGTGTTGCAGGGCCATGCGCTTCCTACTCTGGAGGACGTGCGGGCCAGTTGGAAAGATCCGAGCCGCCCCGTTGCTGCTGTTGTGTTTTATCGTGCGCTTTACCAGAGCGGCGCAATCGAGCCAGTACAAGCATTATGCCATGAGCTTGAGGCGCAGGGGATAAATCCGCTGGTGCTTTATGTGGCGAGCCTGAAGCAGGCGGAATGCGCTGCCGTTGTTTCCAGTGTGTTTGAGGCATGCCCGCCAGACGTGGTTTTGAACGCCACAGCCTTTGCTTTGTCGACGGCTGGCACTGTTCATTCCAGCACTGTGCTCGACAAGCAAGGTGCATGTGTTCTGCAGATTGTACTGTCGTCCTCCTCGGAAGAAGGCTGGGCAGAGAGTGATCAGGGCTTATCCCCGCGCGATCTTGCCATGCATGTGGTGCTTCCTGAAATTGATGGCCGTCTTTTGACGCGGGCGATCTCGTTTAAGGAAGAGGGGGACCGTGATGTCAGGACACAATGTTCACTTGTTCGGTTTGTACCAAAACGTGACCGTGTTGAGTTTGTAGCAGCGTTGGCGGCCAATTGGGCGCAGCTGAAACACAAAAACGCAAATCAACGCAAAGTCGGCATAATCCTCGCAAACTATCCCAACAAGGATGGGCGTATAGCAAACGGGGTTGGGCTGGATACGCCTGCCTCTTGCACGCATCTTCTTTCTGCTATGAAAACAGCAGGTTATGAGATTGCTGAGAATGCGCCGGAAGCTTCCGAGGCGTTGATAGACGACCTGCTGGCTGGGCCAACCAACGCACTTAGCAACGCAAACCAACGCAAAGGCGGGGCAGTGTTTGCGCTTGCTCGCTATAAGCAGTTGTTTTCTCAGCTTCCTCTCGCTGTGCGCGAGGGGATTGAGGAACGTTGGGGTGCGCCGGAGGAGGATCCGCATATTGTGGATGGCTCTTTCCAGCTGGCGCTGAAGACCTATGGCAATGTCACCGTCGGTATTCAGCCCGCACGCGGCTATAACATTGATCCTAAGGAGACTTATCACGATCCGGCGCTTGTTCCGCCGCATCATTACCTTGCCTGGTACATGTGGTTGCGCGACAGCTTTGAGGCGGACGCACTTATCCACCTTGGCAAACACGGCAATCTGGAATGGCTTCCGGGAAAAGCATTAGCCTTATCAGAGGCTTGCTATCCTGAAGCCGTGATTGGGCCTGTGCCTAATATCTATCCTTTCATCGTCAACGACCCCGGAGAGGGATCGCAGGCGAAACGGCGGTTATCCTCGGTGATCATCGATCATCTTACCCCTCCGCTGGCTCGCGCCGAGAGCCACGGCTCCGCGCTGGAGCTGGAGGCATTGCTGGATGAATATTACATTGCCGCCGGTGTGGATCATCGCCGCCTGAAAGCGCTTGGAAAAGAGATACTTGGCGTTGCTGCACGAGAAGGCATGGACAAGGATATAGGCCTGACATCCGAGATGGATGAGGACACGCGTTTGGCGCGGCTCGATGCGTACTTGTGTGACCTGAAGGAGCTACAAATTCGCGATGGGCTGCACATTCTGGGGCAGTCGCCAACAGGAGAGCAGCGGGCCGAGCTGCTGGTGGCATTGCTGCGCGTGCCTCGTGGCGAAAAGCCATATGAGAACAGTCTGTTACGTGCGCTTTCTGAGGATTTGAATCTGGTTGAGTTTGACCCGCTGGACTGTGCCTTTGAGCAGGCGTGGGTTGGAGAACGGCCTGAGCTTTTGCAGGAGCTTGTTGACGCGCCGTGGCGGAGTTGCGGGGATACGGTTGAGCGGTTGGAAGCGCTCGCGCTGGCGTATGTTTCTGGCGAGCTGACGGTTCCGGCTGTGTTTACAGCGACTTCTGCCGTGTTGGAGGCTCTGGAGCAAGACATCGCGCAGTCAGTGGATGCCTCTGGAGTGGCTGAAGTTGAGGGGGTGTTATCCTCCTTGGCCGGGCAGTTTGTCCCCCCTGGACCATCGGGTGCGCCGTCTCGTGGTCGCCCTGATGTGCTTCCAACCGGGCGTAACTTTTATTCTGTTGACGTTCGTTCCGTTCCTACAAAGGTCGCCTGGAAGCTTGGTGAGAGAAGCGCTAGCGCATTGATTATGCGGCATTTTCAGGAGCACGGTGAGTGGCTGAAAAGCATCGCCATGAGCTGCTGGGGAACCGCAAATATGCGCACCGGCGGGGATGATATCGCTCAAGCGCTGGCGCTGATTGGGGCTCGCCCGGTTTGGGAAGAAGCTTCAGGCCGCGTTACCGGATTTGAGATTGTTCCACTTTCCGAGCTCCAACGCCCCCGCGTTGACGTAACCCTCAGAATTTCCGGCTTTTTTCGCGATGCATTCCCACAACTCATACATCTGTTCGATGCTGCCGTTGCTGCAATCTGCGATCTTGATGAACCGGAGGACGCCAATCCGTTGGCGGCGCGGTACCAAACTGAGCTTGGGGAATTACTGGCCAAGGGTGTTGAAGAAGGACAGGCGCGAAAACGGTCCTCCAGCCGGATTTTCGGCAGTAAACCAGGAGCTTACGGCGCTGGCTTGCAGACTTTGATCGACGAGAAACTGTGGGATAAACGCGCTGACTTTGCGGAGAGTTTTTTAGAATGGGGCGGCTACGCCTATGGTCGCTCGCAAGACGGTGAACAAGCCAAAGACGATCTGGCCACCCGCCTCACACACGCTGATGCAGTGGTTCATAATCAAGACAACAGAGAGCACGATCTCCTTGATTCTGATGACTATTATCAGTTTGAGGGCGGTCTGGCCGCAACTGTTGAAACGCTCAAAGGCGATGCTCCCCACGTCTACCATAACGACCACTCTCGCCCCGAGCGCCCTGTCATTCGCACGCTTTCTGAGGAAATCGGACGGGTTGTCAGGGGAAGAGCTGCCAATCCAAAATGGATCGCAGGTGTTATGCGCCACGGGTATAAAGGTGCTTTTGAGATGGCGGCGACAGTTGACTATCTCTTTGCTTTTGGGGCGACGACCAATGCTGTTTCGCACCATCATTTTGATCAGCTCTATGATGCATATCTTTATGATGATGAGGTGCGGGACTTTATTGCAGAAAAGAATTCTGCGGCGCTTTTGGAAATGACTGAGCGATTTTTAGAGATCATTCAACGAGATATGTGGGTACCGAAACGAAACAGTGCCTATGATGACTTAATGGAGCTGCGACGCGCGCTCATGGATGGAGGGGAATAAGAATGGTAACCAAGGCTGACATGAGTGAAGAAGATCTGGACGCACGCCACGCTGAAAAAATGCGTAAAAAAAAGGCTGCTCGCGATAAGATCATGGCGACTAAGACCATTGAGAAGGGGTTGCTGATTGTCCACACGGGCAAGGGGAAAGGCAAATCCACCGCTGGTTTCGGCATGATCTTCCGCAGTCTTGGTCATGGTCACAAGGTAGCTGTTGTTCAGTTCGTGAAAGGTCGCCTGGAGACCGGCGAACGCATGGCATTGGATCGTTTCTCCGATCTCGTCACCATCAAACGCATGGGCGAAGGCTTTACCTGGGAAACGCAGGATCGCCAGCGGGATATTACTGCTGCGCACGCCGCCTGGGATGCAGCAAAGGAGCTGATCAGCTCTCGCGAACATAAGATGATTTTGCTGGATGAGCTGAACATCGTGCTGCGTTACGAATACATTCCGCTTGAGGATGTCGTATCCTTCCTTCGTGATGAAAAACCCGATGATGTTCATGTGGTTATCACGGGTCGCAATGCAAAAGACGAGCTGATTGAGATTGCGGATCTTGTGACTGAGATGGGCCAGATCAAGCATCCGTTCCGCTCTGGTGTGAAGCCGCAGGAAGGCATTGAGTTTTAAGTTGTGACGTCCTCCGTTTCGCAGAAAAGAAAACCAGCTCTGATGATACAGGGCACAGGTTCCAATGTTGGCAAGAGCGTACTGGTCGCCGGACTGGCACGCGCTTTCACGCGCCGTGGTCTTTCCGTTCAGCCATTCAAGCCGCAGAACATGTCCAACAATGCTGCTGTTACCGCTGATGGTGGCGAGATCGGGCGAGCTCAGGCCTTACAGGCGCGTGGTGCAAAAGTTGCGTTGAGTGTGCATATGAATCCTGTTCTGCTGAAGCCTGAAAGCGATAGCGGATCTCAGGTGATTGTGCAGGGTAAGCGGTTTGGTACGTTGCGCGGGGCGGAGTTTGGTCGGCAAAAAGGCACGCTTATCCAGTATGTTATGGAGAGTTTTGCCGAAATTGAGTCAAGGGCTGATCTGGTTCTCGTTGAGGGAGCTGGCTCGCCGGCTGAGATCAACCTGCGCTCTGGTGACATTGCCAACATGGGTTTTGCCGAGGCTGCGGATGTTCCGGTTGTGCTGTGTGGTGATATCGATCGCGGCGGCGTCATTGCCTCGCTGGTTGGTACGCATGCTGTACTGGAGATTGGTGAAGTAAACCGCATAAAGTCGTTTTTGATCAATAAGTTTAGGGGCGAACCCTCACTGTTTGATAGAGGTGTAACGGCTATTGAAGAAAAGACCGGATGGCCGTGTAACGGTGTGGTGCCGTGGTTTGCGCAGGTGATGGACCTGCCTGCAGAAGACGCGCTGGACCTTTCTGAGAGCACCTGTCGCGGTAAGTTGAAGGTTGTGGTTCCCGTCATCAGCCGAATTGCGAATTTTGACGATCTGGACCCACTGCGCATGGAAGCTGAAGTTTCGTTGGAGTTTGTGCTCCCGGGGGAGGTGCTGCCAGCTGATGCGGATGTGATTTTGCTCCCGGGTACCAAGTCCACTATCGGGGACCTTGCCTTCTTCCGCGCTCAAGGGTGGGATATTGATCTTTACGGTCATGTCCGCCGCGGTGGGCAAGTGCTCGGCATTTGTGGTGGCTACCAGATGCTTGGCAAGGTGATTGCTGATCCTGAAGGCATTGAAGGTGAGGCTGGTACCGTTGAAGGGCTTGGCTTGCTGGACGTTGAAACAGTTCTGACAGCTCATAAGGAAACCACTGAGAAGACCGGGTTGCATGTCCCGAGTGGTGAGAGTGTCACAGGTTATGAGATCCATGTGGGGCGGACGTCTGGTCCGGATTGTGAGCGGCCATTTGTTGATCTAAGGGACCACGTGGATGGTGCAACCTCGAAAAATGGCCAGATTTCCGGATGTTACATGCACGGTATCTTTGGCTCAGATGCGTTTCGTGCGGCATTCCTAAAAGGGTTTGGAGCTGTTTCTCAATTGGGATATGAGCATCGCGTGGAACGGGCGCTGGATGCGCTGGCGGATCATCTGGAGCAGCATCTGGATTTGGACGCGCTTTGGGAAATTGCCCGGTCGCGGACGTTAGATAACTAAAACTGCTGCGATCAGGAGTGCTAGGAGCGCGCTGGAAATTGCCATCAGTTTCAGTGCACCGTCAATGTCGTCTGCATCAGCGATTTTGCGGCCTTCTGCGTTCATAAAGGGATCTTCAACACGGTACTCAGCGTACTGGCGTGGGCCTGCAAGGGCTACTCCGAGTGCACCTGCCATGGCAGCTTCGGGCCAGCCTGCATTGGGGGAGCGGTGGTTTTTTGCTTCCCTAAGGATGGTGCTGAATGCTGTTTTATAGGCTCTGCCAGAAATGAGTGCGGCAAGTACGATCAATAGACCGGACAAGCGAGAGGCTGGTAAATTGATCAGGTCGTCAAATCGTGCGGAGGCCCAACCAAAGTCTTCATAGGCTTCGTTTTTGTGACCAATCATGCTGTCAGCGGTGTTAACGGCTTTGTAGATGAACAGCCCGGGCAGGCCCAATATGGCAAACCAGAAGATGGGTGCAACTACACCGTCTGAGAAATTCTCTGAGCACGATTCAATGGCTGCTCTACTGACGCCTGCTTCATCCAAATACTCCGGATTGCGGCCAACGATCATGGAGACTTGCTTGCGGGCCTCAGTAAGGCCGGAGTTTCTCAGGGCATCGCGTACTCTCGCGACATGCTGGTAGAGGCTTTTTTGTGCGATCAAGGTCATGCCGATCAGCGCAACCAGAATGCTACCAAATGGCAGGAAATCGAGCAGATACTGGAGTGCCAGTCCAGCAAAGCCAGCGCTGCTGATCAATAAGACAAGCGTCAGAATGCCATTGGTTTTGCGGGCTGAACGTTGGTGTTCGGGTTTGTTGTAGTTGTGATCCATGTAGGAGATCAGCTTGCCAATCAAAGTGACTGGATGCGGCAGTCTGGACCACAGCCAGTTTGGGTCGCCAATGATGGCATCCAGAAGAATGGCAAGTAGTACGACCCAGAGTGTGTTTTCAAAGAGCAGCATGATTTTCAACCGATCGCACTACACTTTCGAAAGTTTGCGTGAACCGCTTTCGGGCGGCTTGAGATGCCGGTAATCCAAGGCGTAACCAACTTTCGCTGTAATCGAACACACGTGTCCAGATTTTCTCTTTCGCCAGCGCTGTATGGAGCTGGTGAGCAGAAGGGTGGTCAATCAACAGATAGAGATTGGTGTGGCCTATGACTGATATACCTCGCTCCTGAAATGTAGCCCTGAAGATGTCCATCTCCGTCTTCAAAAACGCCCGCATTTCGTCTTGCCAGTTCATATCCGACAGAGCGGCGCAACCAATATCCAGTGCGGGGCCGGAGACCGCCCAGCTGCCCAACTGGTTCTGTAGTTTCGTTGTGATCGCTTTGGGACCAACAAGGAAGCCGAGGCGTAAGCCTGCAAGGCCGTAGAACTTGCCAAAGCTGCGCAAAACCAGAATTGGAAAGTCGGCAAGATCTGGGATGATTGAGGCTTCTGGATATAAATCCATGTAAGCTTCGTCGATGATCAGGTAGCCGCCGCTTTCTTTTTTCTTTGCGGCTAGCTCCAGCAGTTCTGTTTCTGAGAAGAGATGGCCATCCGGGTTGTTTGGGTTCACGAGTAAGAGGTGATCTGTCGTGGCGGTAAAGGCTTCTTGAGCGGAAACGCATTGGACGGCCGCACCTGCGGTTCTCCAGCTTTCTTCGTGGGAAGCATAAGTTGGGCTGACGATTGCGATTGAAGAGCTAGCGCCCAATAAATACGGTAGTGCGGTGATGATTGCCTGAGTACCGGGTGTTGCGGTGATGCCTGAGTGCGGCTCGACTTGATAGGCCTTTCGCGCAGCTGTAATCAGCGCGGTCTCTGCTCTTTCGCTTGGCAGCTCGGCTAGTCCGCGGAATGTGATATGTTCTGCGGCCGGGTAGGCCACAGGGTTGATGCCGGTGGAAAGGTCCATCCAGTCACAGACTTCGCCGCCAAATTCAGCGATTGCCTTTGAAAGATCGCCACCATGTTGCATTGGTCTAACCCCGCTTCAAAACTTGATCCTGTTTTAGCGGGGCGGCCCTGTGATTACCATGTAATGCAGTGGTATTCTGTGTGTTTCAACAGATGTTCGGGGCAGTATATGCGACCGGTTCATACCCTTTGACGCGATTGACCTTGTCAATGTCTCCGCCAGCCCATTCCAGCACTTTAGGGTCCATTGTTTTGAACCACAGTGACGGGATAGCCGCCAGAGCGAAACAGCCGGGATATCCGCTCGGAAGGCAGGGTAAGTCTGGGAAGTTTCGCAGGGTTTGATAAGGGCGCAGAGGATTGGCATGATGGTCTGAATGGCGCTGCAGGTGGAACGTGCTCAGGTTTGAGAAGATGTGATTGGTGTTCCATGAATGGCGCGGCTGACAGCGCTCGTATTTACCATTCTTGTCCTTCTGGCGCAGCAGGCCATAATGCTCCACATAGTTTGCCTGCGTCAGGCCATACCATGCGACTACGCTTTGAATAGCCAGCAACAACAGAACCTTCCAGCCGAACAGAGCAGTGCAAATGGCAAATACAATCAATGTGATGGCATAGCCTTGTAAAATATCGTTCTTTACCGAGAAGGTGCTGAGGCCTTTCTTGTGCAGGCGCTCCTTTTCGTTCTGCCAGCCTCTGATGAATGCGCCGGGGATTTCGCGCCAAGCGAAGGCGTAGATGCTTTCTCCCATGCGGGAGCTGGCTGGATCGTCTGGTGTTGCCACATGCACGTGATGACCGCGATTGTGCTCAATGCAAAAGTGACCGTAGCCGACAACTGCGAGCGCAAATTTAGCCAACAGCTGATCTGTCTTGTTGGTTTTGTGGCCGAGTTCATGGGCAAGCATGATGGTGCCAGAGCCGAACAGACCCTTGCCAAAGGCAAACAAAGCAATCAGCCAGAGAGGCAGGTCATAGGTGCCAACAAGCCAGACACCGGCAAAGAGGTTGATCCAGGCATATGGTACGAGCCAGCGCACGAGCCGACTGTAATAGGGATCTTCTGCCATTTGAACCAGCACATCATCGGGCGGATTATACGGGTCTTCGCCAATCAGAGCGTCCAGGCCGGGAATGACGATGAAGAAGTAAACGAGGGGAATGAACAGAGTTGCTGTGACGTGCGTGTAGGCATAAAGCGCGACTGTGATGAGTGTGACGCTGCTGCTGGCATAAGCAATCAGCCAGTAATATCGCTTTGCGTCCCTGAACGTTTTGAAGGTGCCCGTCTCATCTTGCGTTTTGACAACCATCGCTCCCTCCCAGATGCTTGGTTTACCTAAGGGTAATCTAACAGCTATTTACGTCAAGTGAAACTCTGTTGTTTCGGGGTGTTTGTTCTGCATGCAACAACAAAGGGCAGCTCATTAGGCGGGTTCTTTTTCGGTTTCCGGTGCGAGGATGCCTTCCATCGGTAAGGTCTTAACCCATGTTTTGTAACGTTTTTCCAGCTCGTCGTAGTTCTCTTCGCACCCAGTTCTGAAATCGGGGAAACTGGGACCGCGTGTCCATACGCCTCGTTCTGATCCCTTCAGCATCCAGCCGTTGCCGGAATGGAGGAAAAGCGTTGTGCTGAGGTTGAGGGCCTTGAACAGTTTGCGCGTAACCACGCCATGCTTTTGCAGTAGAATGTCAAGCTTGATGGCTTTAATTTTCCACGGTGTCAGCTTGATGGGAGAGGGCTTGCCGGCTTCAACAACTGGAATGATTTCAGGAAGTTCCAACCGTTTGATGGGATAAAACTCTTTAAAATTTCCTGCTGGAGACGCACGATCTGGATTGGGGAGTTTGGGCCGGTACCAGCTGACCGTGCTTGGGCTTTTGGAGGATTCGCTCTCAACCTCGATGATCTGTAGAGACAGGATGTTGCAAACCGGTTGAAAATCGAGATTGGAGCCCTTTGGGATCAGGATTGCTCGGCAATCTGGTCCCGGTTTGTCACTCTGATAGGCGGTTTCTGCTGATTGAGAGATGACTTTTGCATTGAGGCGCAACTTGGCCTCGATGCCAACCTGAAAGCCATCTTTTGTTCTGACAAGCAGAATATCCCAGTTGCCCCACTCAGGATAAGCGACCCACTCTTTTGGAAGCTTATTGATGAAATGAGTGCACATGTGGCTTTCGGAGGCAAACTCTGCTTTCCGGCGTCTCTTTTTACGGCGTGCAGGAGGTGAGCGTTTGGTTGGTTGATCAAGTGTATCGCTCATGGAAAGTTGCCCTTTAAATCCTCAGTGCTGCAATAGCCTGCCCAATGAGTTTAATTGGCAAATGACTACAGGAATACGTAGAGTGTCTGTTACTGCACAGGTTCTGGCAGATTTTGCCAGAAGAGTAGGGGCTGGTGTGTTGCGAATTTTAAAAAGCCCTATCTGGGCTATTGATGCCTTGATGGGGCAAAAGTCATTTAAGAAGAATCCGATTATTGGAAGTCGTTGGTTAAATGAGCGTGGGTTTTATCTGAAGCGTGTGGCGTGGGCCGAGAAAATGGCTGATCTGCGTCGTCGTCAGATGGTTCACTTTCTGCCAAATGAAGATAAAGCGTTTTTTCATCACAATGGATATGTGGTGAAAGAGAATTTTCTCTCCAAGGACGTTTTTGCGCAAATTCAGGGTGAGATTGCAACGAAATCGTTTGCAGCAAGCGAAATGCGGCAAGGGAAAACGGTGACACGTTTCATCGGTTTGCCACCTTCAGTGCTGAAAGACTTGCCCGGCCTGAGCAGGGCAGTGCATGATCCGTTTTTGCAAAATGCCATGCGCTATGTGGGGTCATATAATGCGGATCCCATTATGTTTTTGCATGCTGTTTTGTGGGATTTAGACAAGAAGAAGAAAGACCCGCAGACTGATTTTCACATTGATACGTTCCATGCCACATCTAAAGCCTGGCTGTTTTTGCGCGATGTAGATGTTGCCGATGGGCCTTTTCATTATGTGCCGGGGTCTCATCGTTATACACCGGAACGGACTGCCTGGGAGTTTGAGCAGAGTTTGAATGCAGTTCAACATTCCGATGGTATGCATGCAGCGGGCTCATTTCGTGCAAGCGAGGATGATATCTTAAAGTTGGGGTATGGTGAGCCTATCAGTTTTGATGTGCCTGCAAACTCACTGGTGATTGCTGATACGCATGGGTTCCATCGCCGCGGGATTGCAACGCGCCCGGGTGTTCGTATTGGTCTGTTCGCAGATTTGCGCCGTTCGCCGTACTTTCCATGGTCTGGGTTAGATCTGCGCTCGTTGCCGGGCGTGAAGGGGCGGCAGTCAGAGATTCATACTGGCTATCTGAATTTAAGGAGCAAGCTGACAGGTAAACCGAGCCATCATCGGGAGGTTGGCCGCGTAAAAGTAGACGCGCCTCCGGTGTTGTAAAACATGAGACATGACTGATCGCAAGACGCAATTTTTCTGCGCCAGAGATGGGCAATAGCTAATAATATCAATGGGGGAGAAGAAAAATGGAGGCCTCTGCCGAAGCGGGTTATATTTGAATAATCATATTGTTAGGTGGTAGGTGAGGGAAAGGCTAAGGACTAAAAAACAAAGACTTAGCAAATTGGTTTCCCTCACTTTTTTAGCAGTTTTGAAGAGCCTGTTTGGCTCAGTCTTTTTGCGTTTGCTTTTCGCGTATAGATTTCGGCGGTGCTTAGTTTTTCCCAGCCGAACATGCTCAGTAGTTCATGAGCAGTTGCGCCTTGTTCAGCAGCCAGAACGGCATCAGCTTTTCTGATTCCGTGAGCTGAACAATGAGGAAGATTAGCTTGATTGCACCAAGTGCTGAAGCGGTTGCCAAGACTTTTTATGGAGTACTGTTTTCCCCACTGTGTCTGGACAAACGTTGCCTGTTCATCGAGGTCTTTGATAGCCAATGCTAGTGGTGGGAGTACCGGCATATCAATCACCTTCGAAGTGTTGCTCTCATTTTTTTTGGTTGCAATCTTAAAGTGAAGTAAGCCTGTTTCGCGATCAGTGTAGAGATGTTTTGGTCCAAGCCGAGAAACGTCGGATATGCGCAAGCCGGTGTAGCGTAAAACTGTGAAGCACAGGTGGGCTTTTGAACCTGGGTTATGGTGAGCAGCAAACTGGTCCATCTCATCTTGTGTCCAAGTATGGTGGCCGGTCGTGTTTGACTTGAACTTCTTGACCCCATGGACGGGGTTGGTTTCTGCAAGTTCAGCTTCTCCGCAAGCCCACTCGAAAAGGGCTGATAAAGCTTTCACACGGTGGTTTGCTGCTTCAGGAGTACCGGCTTTTTGATCGCGCAGTTTAGTGACGTGTGCTTTGGTTAGTCCGCGATAGTCCATATCTCGCAAAGCAGACGCAGAGGCGCTCAAGCACGTTTCGTCGCCAATAGCGGTGAGCACTCGGCGTTTTTGGTCTACTGTTGACTTTGCAAAGGTGGGTCCTACTCGACTGAGATACTCCTCTGCCAGCCAGCCGAATGTTCCTTTTACCTTTCGAATAGTCTTCTTCGGCTTATCTTTTGTCAGGGGTGCAGGCTTTGTTAACCCAAGCTGAGCGCGGGCGATCTCATCAAGAAAAGCTTGTGTTCCGGGCTCTTCTCTAAGGCGGATTCTGCGTGACTGTCGGTCTTTGCGAAAGTACCTGCGAATTTTTCCGTGTCGATCTCGTTCGGTATGAACGCCTTTGAACTTTGTTGTGCTCATGGTTACACGAAGTCGCTTGGTAGGTTGCTGTTTGTTGTTGCCGATTGGTTGGAATGCGGGAGCTCATCGAAAGCTCTGTCCAGCTCTCGGATATCCCAGACTTTTCTGGTGTTCATCATTTTAGGATCAGGCATCAAACGTTTTGCAACCAGCTCATCGAAAAGACTTGCGCTTATGCCAATGTACTTGGCGGCATCCACTCTACCTAAACCGCGAGGCGGGAAGTTCAACGGATTGGTTTTGCCATCTAACATTTATCACCTCATTGGTTTCAGGTTGAGATTGCGATGAATAGTTTCTCAAGCAGGTCGGATGTGCGGTCGCGTAGGGCTTCTGGCACATGCTCGTTGACTTGCTCGGCAAGCTCAGAGGGAGCGTTAACAGCAACGGCGGTGAGTAGCTCTGCTAAGGCTTCCGGTTTGGTTGTCAGCATGATTCCGATGTGGATCGGGTTGACTTCTGTTTCCAATCTCATTGCTGTGCCTCTTTGAGCTTAGGTTGCGACCAGTGTTGAGAAGGGTGGGTAGCGGCTCAGGTGCGCCTTTCCTGAGCCGCTCATGCCGAGGCGACGCTTTCGCGCTTGGGAGGAGTAACCTCGGCAATGCTAATGGGCGTGGGTGACGTGCTGGAATGTTGCCAGCTTGCCCTCCTCTTCAGTGAGGAGGTTGCTGGCGGGTGTCTGGGGGAGCCAGCCTTTGTTGTTGCAATGGTCGCAATTTGTGCGAGGGAGCGTGCAGGTGCAGTAATCCTCTACGCAGTCGCAACGGTTTGCATCGTTGCCAGAGCAGGAGGGGCACGGGGTTTTGTCGGCTGTGCCGGTTTGGGCTTCCAGCATGTTCGCCACCATCTCAAAGACCTCGCTGCAGACTGCCTCCAGGTCGATAAGTTTCAAGACGTGGTCGCGGTGGAACTTGTTGCAGGCTGCTTCTGCTTCTTCGAATGTGCTGTGTGGTTTGTTGTCTGAAGAATAGATGCCGTTGGCGCGCTGGAAGTATGCAAGCCAATCGGTTTTCCCGTTATACCAGTCCCTGCGCACGATCATGTAGAGCATAAGAGGTGGCTTTGAGTAGAACTCGGAGGTCTTAAAGTAAGGATCTTGAGACGGGCGAGACTGCCGTTCTGACCAGCGAAGAGGGTAGATAAACTCCTCAATGATCCGCTTGAATGCAGGCATAGAGTAGCCAGCGGTTCTGGCTGTTTCTTTGATGGTCTCGACTGCTGACGCCGTGGCTTTAGGTGCTAAGACTGGCATGGTTAGCTCCGTGTTTCTTCGTCGCGTTCTTGGTAGGCGAGAATGATCTTCGCAGCGTGCCAAGAGAGGTCCATTTGATTGCTCAGGGTGAGTTCGTCGAAAGGCACTTGGTTGTTCGTAGACTGAGTTTCCCAAAAAGCTTTCGAAGCAGTCTTCAGGGCAGACGGATTGAGGTCTTCAATTGGGAGAGAGCCGGTTCCGTTGCAGCGTTCGCACTCGCTTAATGCAAGGTGGAAATAGTCATCGCGTCCGGTTCCAACGCAGCTAGGGCACTTCATTGCTCGTTCTCCTGCTCTAGGGCTGTTCCATAGCGAGCCGGCTCCATTCCGAACCAGTAGAGCTGCCACATGCGGAGGGTGTTTACAGTGAAGATGAGGGGAAGGAAGGTCATGCTGCTTCCTCCATTGCCATGAGTTCGGGAACGTTGGCTTCAACAATCAGCTTCGCTAGGGGCGGGCAAACGCTGTTGCCGCATTTCTTGATCTGCTCTTTCTTTGAGAACGGTCTGCCATTGTGGTTAAAATTGATGGTGTAATCGGAGGGGAAACCTTGCGCCAGATACAGCTCTGAAGGCTCTAGCATACGCATGCCGATATCGGTGATGGTGTAGGGCTCGCCGCCAATATTCACAGTGATAAGGCCAAAGCGGTCCTTAGTTGTTGCTGCTCCAAGTGGTGCGTTTGCTGAGTAGCCAATGCTCTCGCCGTAGTAGGCGGTGAGAAATGCGCGAACCTCTGCGATATGGTTTCCACTTGCTGTTACTGCAGGCATTGGCTGATTAACGTCGTGGCCGTGTTTGCAGGTGCCGCGAAAGCTGGTGAGGTGGCTGGTAACGAGGCTATAACGCCGCTCAGAAGTGAGGGTATGTATGGGCTCGCTAGGTAGATGGCCCCTGATCTCGTTTTCCTTCTTTTGCCCGTAGTACTTGTGTAGAAACGCTGCTACCAAGGCTGATTTACCACCACCTTTGGCGGTTATTGTGCCGATTGGGTCAGTAATTGAAGCGCATCTGGAGTTGCCAAACTGGCGATCAATGCAAGGCACAACCAAAGCTCGGCATCCGCCACTTTCTGTTTTGATAGCTGTCAGCGGGCGAGTGAGTGGTTCGAAGTAGCCGCCATGGCTCATGTTCAAGATGAACGGTTGCTGAGCCTCAATCACGAACTTCTTGATGCCAGCGGCGATGCGTTTGCAGGTGTTCTCGACAAGAGGCTTCTTGCGTTCGAAGATTGACCGGCAAGGAATTGACCAATCAATGCACTCAGCTGCGGTATGCCAAGGGAGTAAGCAAGAACCTTCGAAGCCCTTAGAACTTGGGTCTCCGTGTGTGATCGATGGCCAGATGATTTTTCTTCCATCCCTGCGCAGAACGATGAAGAGGCGTTTTCGGATTGTTGGGACGCCATAATCTGAGGCTTTGAGTTTGCGAAACTCGATCTTGTAACCAAGCTTGCGCAGCGCGGTGCACCACTGATTGAAGGTTTCGCCAGCACGTTCCTTGATAACCTCGCCTTTTTCATCGAGTGGCCCCCAGTCTAAGAACTCGACCACATTTTCAAGTGCGATTACGCGTGGTCGGTTTCTGCCTAGGTTTTGGCAAAACTTGACCACTGCCCATGCAAGCATGCGTACCTGGGGAGAGAGGATCTTCTTTCCGCTTGCTCTGGAGAAGTGGCGGCAGTCTGGTGATGCCCAAAGGAAGCCGACGGGACGTCCGTTTGTGTAGGCTGGCAGGTCAACCTCGAAAACACTTTGAGGCAGATGGATGGTGTCCGGGTGGTTCTGCTCATGCATGGCTAGGGCTTTGTCGCAATGGTTGATTGCGATATCTGGTGACCTGCCGATTGCCATCTCAATGCCTGTTGAGGCACCACCACCACCTGCGAAGGCGTCAATGATGAGTTCGTGATGCGGGCGTGTAATCGGGAGAGCGAAAAGCTCGCTCTGAAGTGTCGCTTTACGTTTCATAGGCGCATGAACCTTCTAGCGTTCGTTTAGGACGTCAAAAGAGGAAAGCTGGGTGCTGATGAACTCAGAGGAGATGCTCTGTTTTGCCTCGATTACTGTTTCATCAAGGGCGGGGGCGAGGAGCAGCAGCACTATGGCGAAGGCCACCAGAACGGATAGCTTCGCGGCCTCGTTCACGTGGAACAGGATCTCGCGGCAGAGATTACTAGATACGACTTTCTCAATGCTATTCATGGGACTGTTCCTCGTGATTGAGGGGAGCGAAGAGGTGAGGTATTGGAGGCCCTAAAGAGTGCCTGCTGGAGTTGCGGTTTCCATTTGCTGAAGCATCTTCACCAGCGCGATATCGGCGTTGGTGAGTGTTTCGTGCATGGCGAGGATGCGAGCGCTGATCGCGCGGCGATCCTGCGGGGTCTCTTTGACCATGAAGCTCAAGTCAGAGAGGAACGTGCAGAGGTCTCTATGAGCGTCCTTCGTCTGGGTGAGCGCTTCTTCACCCACTTGCTGTACGGTTTTGGAGGGTGCTTGAGCTGGGCTCTGTTTAGTCGCAGGGAATTGAATGATTGTGGCGCTATGCATCGAAATACTCCCTTTTGGAGATAGAGAGACAGAGCAGGGCCCTCTCTCTCTATTTTGTGTTAGGCGGTGGTGTCTTCATCTTCCTTTGAGAGTGTCTCGGCGAACTGGTTCACCAAGATCTCTTCTGCAACGTTTGAGACGATTGCCTTCCCTGCACGCAAAGCGAGAGTTGCTTTATCTGTGTCAGACACCGCGGCGCTTTTGATCTGGCTGGTCAGGTTGTCAATTCCAGGTTGTAGATCGTCGCGTGTGTCCCGCACCTTTTTGTCATCAATCTGAGATGTCATCTCGTTCACCCTCTGCGATAAATAAATCTGAAACTGCTGCTACTGCTTGCTGAGGTTGGTTGTTGCTATCGATGTAGAGAACGACCACAGCACTAAGGGCTGCATCTCGTTGCACAATACCGATGTTGCATCGGCCTAAGTCTTCAGGCGGGCTCCTTCGAAAACGGACTAATGAGCCAGCTGGAAGTCGAGACAGTTTTCTTCGATGTTCACGAAGAAGCTTAATTGCTTCAAATTCGGTCATGATATTCAAATCCACACAGTCAGTGTAAAAAATATGCTCTGAGTATACGCCGTTGTCAATGCGTATGGCATAAATATTATGCTCTGCGTCCGAAAAATGAATTTAGGACACGAGTCAAACTATGTTGATTGTTAGATTTAAGGGGTAATTTCGTTAGGTTTTATGTGGATATCTGCATCCAATTGCTCTTTGGGTATTTGGAGGTACCAATATGGTGGCGCGTTTAGTGCTCTATCAGGCAGCTGCTAAGCTGATTTCTGAGTTTGAGAAAAACGGCTTTGAGATTGTTCAGGGGGAATCGTTTGCCGCTGCTGAAGAAGCTTTGCCCGAGGCTAAGGGCGGGCTTACACCGCATTTTGCATATTCTCTCAACGCACAGAGTAAAGAGAATGTTGCATGGCTAGGCCTGAGGTTAGTTGGTGAGAAGCATTTATGTGGGTTTGCGGCAATTAGGCTAGAGCCGCTGCAAGGGTTGGCGTTGTCGGAATTCTTGGCCACTTATTGGCGATTGCGATATGTTGATGTTGATGGCAATCCTGTACAGGTGACGAATGTTCAGCCTGAGATCGCGAAGCGTATTTCGGGGCAGGTTGGATACCTGGGCGATCTTTGGATAAGGCCAGATCTCAGGAAGCGGGGGTACGCGCGCAGATTGATGGAGTTCGCGCAGATTATGGCTTTTGATCTTTGGCGACTTGATTGGATTTATTGCTGGATGCGTCCCACTGATTTCTTGAATGGAAATGGAGCGCGCTGGGGATGGTTGGTGGGTCAGTCAGATGGCATTCGCTTTGAGGTGCCGTCTCGAGACTTTCCAAAGGGGCTGGCGTTTTGTGCAAACCCTTCATACGCTCTGAATCAGTTGATTAGTGATATAGCGCGAGATGATTGATCAGGTAGCTCTTTCGTGAAAACTACAAGTTGCGAAATTCCTGCTCGTGAATGTACGGGCAGGATTAGTCTGCAATACTCGCGATAGTTATTGTCGGAAAGGTTTGCGCCGATCAGGTCAAAAATTGGCTTGTTTGACTGGTGCGCATTCCAATAACTGCTCGCCACCAATTGTCGATATGTCAGTGACATCGCCTTTCTGGCTCTGGTTGGGTGTTGAGCCCAGTCCGCCCCGAACACGTGACGTGCGAAGCTGTCGTTGCCTATCATTAGAATGTCAGGGCTGTCACTGGGGGTGGCAGGTGGCGCCATGAGTAGTACTTTGCGTGCGTAATCGATGAACTCGGGTGAGAGGTGCCCATTGGATTTATTCCAGATGTGCAAAAGCTGTGCACCCGTTGTGCTCAACTCTTCGAGTATGAGTGCAGTAGCGGGGCGCCTCTTGGTGTACTCAAGCAACTTCCTGCTCCTGTTTCTGTTGTGTGTACGCCAGAACCAGCGCGGGGCGAAAGGCGTTGATTACTTCTTTTTGCTGCTTTTCGCTTAGTAAATCGATGTAGGGGCAATCGTAAAGATTAACACACATCATCTTAAGTGGTGTGATTAGGTCGTACTTTTCGGCGGTCTTAATAAGGTCCAAAACTTCCTCTTTGTGTGAGAAGGTTGGACGATGCCAGATCAGTGATAGTGCGCTTTCGTTGTCCATATGGTCTCTCTTTAGGTACTTATGGTTAGAGCGCGTAGCGAAACTTTAGGACAGTATCCTTCAGTTAAAAAATATCACTTATCAGTCTTTTTCTTCTTTGCAGCGTTATAAATATTTTCAACTATAATAGATAAATCTCTAATGCTACCCCTGCCATCAAGAATTTGCTCTTCAAGTCTTATTCCTTCTTCAAAAGACTTTAAGAATAACTCTAAGTCAAGCTTATCCGTTTGCGGTCTATCAGAATTGTTCGCCATTTCACCCAGCAGGCTGTGTGTTAGGTCATCAGCGTCTGGTTTTGTATCATCGGGTGATCGGCCTTCTCCATACAAAAGGAACTGGGGAGATGTTTTGAAGCGGCGGGCATAGTGAGCAGCCTCTTCATGACCGAATGCCCTAGAGCCGTTCTCGTGGCTTGAGTAGGTGCTAACGTTGACGCCAAGAGACTTGGCGGCTGCTGTAGCTGTTTTAAAGCCTGCATTGAAGCGGGCTGTTCTAAGTCTTTCGTGTGGTTCCATAGCTCCACAGTGCCAATCGGCTTTATGCATTGGGTGTTGACTTTGGACTATGCATCTGGCATTGAAAATACACGTGTCGAGTAAATATTATACCCACGGGATTTTATAGCGATGCTAGAGCCTACCGAAATTCGAATGAAAGCTAAGCTTACTCAGTTGGAGATGGCGCGTGCGCTTGGATGCTCTCAAAGTTGCATCTCTCGTGTTGAGCGGGATGGTTTTTCAGAGAAAACAGCCGTTCTTGAAAGATCTTACCAGCTTTTCATGCTGGAGCAACAGCAAGTCACTGAAGATGAAAACCTTCCTACTGCCAAGAGGTGATTGGTAAAAGTTGGCTGTATTGAGAGATGGTTCCCTCAATGCAGCCAATCTCGTCACGCAGCGCATTGTTTGGGGGAGGTGGTGTAGTGTTCAAATCTGATAAACGTCGTGTAACTTTTGCACATTATGTTGCGAGAGGTTGCTGCATGACCTTTCCTCATAATCTGTTGGCAGAGCAAAACCCAGTCAACAAATCAAAATTGACTAAGCTAGTTCTTCTTCTAGGCGAGGTTTGCAACCACTTTGCTTCTAGCGGAGGTATCGAATCTGACGGAGGTATTGATAGCAAACTTCTTCCACGACTTCGCAGTCATCGTCGTTGGTGCGATCGCCATATTTCAAGTTTCTGGCATAATGTTCAAATTGTCCTACAGCAGATTTTCTTTGCTCAGGTGTTAGGCTTTCAAGCACTTTGCACAGTAAGACAAATAGAACTTCATTATGTGCTCTCTGTTCTAAATTCTCTTCTGGATGTACTTCAATTACGGCTTCTTCGAATACTTCATCACTCATGCTGGCTGTTCCTTTCCTCGGGTTGCCAGTGTGCGCAGAGAGCTTTGCTATGTTGGCGCATCCGGCAAGGCTCTCTGCATCTTTACGCGATGCCGATTGCAACACGCATTCACCTGAACGTCGATCTACGGAATTCCTCGGGAGGGTTGCTGCATGAGCTCTCCTAAGAACTCACGAGCGGTTATGGCGTCTCGAGTGGAGCCTGAGAAGTTTGGTGACTATTTCCCTACGCCACCATGGGCAACGCGTGCTCTGTGCGAATTGCTTTTGCACCTCAAGCGAGTGGGAGAGGCGGGTTGGGAGCCGTTGAAGGTTTGGGAATGTGCTTGCGGTGGTGGGCATATGGCGATCCCGCTCCGAGAATACTTTGATCTGGTTTGGGCGTCCGATCTGTTCAATCGCGGGTTTGGCGATGCACATGGGGAGTTTTGGGACTTCCTGACAGTGCTCCCTGAGTGGCAATTCCCTACCGGAACCTTTGATTGGATTGTCACCAATCCGCCCTTTGGCATGTTGGCTCAGCAGTTCGTGGAACGTGCATTAGCCCATAAGCCCAAGCGAGGCGTTGCTGTGCTTGTTCCATTGAGGTGGCTGGAGACAATCGAGCGTGTTGCAACACTGTTTCTTGCTCATCCACCTGCAATCGTGGCGGTTTTTGCTGAAAGGGTGCCGATCCATAAGGGGCGATATGATCCCAAAGGGTCCACTGCAACGGCGTATTGCTGGATCATTTTTCGGACAGACCAAGAGGCAAGCTCTACCCAGCTCATCTGGGTGCCTCCCGGCTCCAAAGGGCAATTTTCAAAGCTAAATGACCTAGAACTGGCTACTGGCCCTGAACTTCAGGATCAACCTGGCCCTTTGTTTTCTCTCCCTGAAACAATGGAGGCTTGCAGTGCGTGAATTTCGAAACATTGAAGAGTGGCGGCGCGAGTTTTCGCAATACCACATGGAATCCGGCACCTGCTTAGTACTGCATACACTGAGCTTGTTTGTCGGTGGCGTTGGTGAGGTTTTTACGGTGCCCGTTAGCGATCTGGCAGAGCGGGCCAACTTGAGCAAACCGGTGGTGACCAAGCACCTCAAGAGGGCACAACAGGCTGGCTGGGTCGGTGTGCGGCGCTACGATGCTGCGGGTGCAAAGCTCAGGCGAAATGACTACATGCTCACATCTCCTGAAATGGAAGTGGAGGGCTGGACATGAGCGGAGACCGAAAGGCATGGAATTGGCGGCAAGCCTTCTGCCAGTCTGAACTTCCGGCGACCACAAAGCATGTGCTGCAAACCTTGAGCATGTTTATGAACACGATGGGGGAGAGCTGCTATCCGTCAATTGAAGATTTGATGGAGTATAGCGGGCTGAGCAAGCGGGCAGTTCTCAACCATATCGAGACGGCTCGTGCAGCTGGTTGGATCAAGGTCAGCCAACATGGTTTCAGAGGGCAAAGATGGAAGCGCCATGAGTACGTGGCGCGGTGGCCTGAGCGTGATTTAGTTGCGCCCAGCTTATCTGAGCGGATGGTCAAAACTACCGAGTTTGAGGAGGAAGGCGGTGCACCAGATGCACCAGCTCACTCAAAAAAGGTGGTGCACGAGGTGCATGAAGGTGGTGCACGTGATGCACCTAAGGCGGTGCACGACGTGCACCAAGATAAGAACAGTCCATTTAACAATCCAATACCAGTCCAGAAGAGAGAGGGCGCGTGTAAGAGCGAGAATGTCAAAAATGACAATAAGGGCAAAGTCACTCGTGAAACATGGGTTCGAAGGCTGAAAAAGGTTCATGCTGGCTGGTCGACAGGGGCAGGCGACAGTGCGGAAGCTGCTGAGCGGCTGTGGTTTGGACTGACTGAGGAGGACCGCAATCAAGCTGCAAAGCTGGCGAAATCTTACGAGAAACACATCAGGGATTTAGGTCGCACCAAGATTTGCTCTCTGCTGACTTATCTCAAGGAAAAGCGATGGGAGCTGCTGCCCAAAGGCTCTGGAAATGAGGGCGGTGAGGTGCAGATAGCCAAGCCCTATGGCAAGCTTTGGGGAGCTTATCGGTTTTCCGAACTGCTCAAGCCTCCCCTTGCGCCTGAGCACTTTCCGAAACCACCTTCGATAATCCAAGGGCGACTAACGGCTGGGGGAGATATCGAGAAGCAAGAGAAGCTGGACCGATTGTCGAAATACGGTTGGGACTCGGTTGTTCTCATGCATCAAGCTGCCGAACGGAAGCGAAGTGGCGGAACTGTCCCGAATGAGCTGTCTTCGTTGGGTGATGAGTTTGAAGTTGTGAAGGTTGGTAGCGAGATCTGGCAGGCTTGGAAGCGGCTTCACCAGGAGCGTGGTTGGCCTAGGTTTGCTCCTGATCATGCGCTGCCAGAGTGGGTCTGGATGCCGAGGCTTGTTGGTGATGAACACGAGACTTTGCTTGAGGCTGTAACTGCAGCTCTTGAGAACTTTGAAGCAGCGCACAATCAAATCACAAACACCACAACGGCTACTCAGGAGGCTGCTGAATGACGATGACTGCTCCCAACGAGGAAAGACGAGCGCTTGAGCGCAACTATCAGTTCATGCGTTCGCTCATCAAAGGCAGCTCTCTTGAGTGGGTTGTGGTTCGCACCAATCCGAACTGTGAGGATCGAGCTTTCGAAGGGATCAATGCGGTTGGCCTGACTGCCTATCTACCAATGATGGCCGAGTGCCGGAGGTCGAAGACAAGGAAAAAGCAGTTCGCTGTGAGCTGCTTGATGTTCCCTCGTTATCTGTTTGTAGGTTTGGATGTGAATGCAGGCCACACCTGCGATTTAGTCCGAAAATGTGATGGTGTGGAAAAAATTCTTTCGGCAACTTTAGAGGGCGCTCCTCATCGTGTGCCGATGCGCGAGATGCTTCGAATAGTCGACACGGCATGTGAAGCTGAGGTTGGGCGAAAACTAGTTAAGGGTCAGCTCTTTAGTATTGGTGATAAGGTCATGCTTGTGGCTGGCGTTGGTGCTCAGTTGATAGGCGAGGTTCGCAGCTTCAGGCAAGGCGGTGAGTTGGTTCGAGTGGAGCTTGAGGCATTCGGTCGGGTGATGAATGCAACGGTACCAGTTGACAAAGTGTCGTTAGGGTAATCATGATACGCGTCAGGATGATCACGTGAATCTCTTGGGGCCTGAGCGGCTAGAACCCGCTACACCAAACAGAAGCGACCCAGACACGAGACCCAGTCAACATAAGACGCTGAGAAGCGGAGTTGGCGCGAAGAGTTTCTATGGAATTTCGACACGCATGCAGAGTGCGTCAAACTGGTTCGCTGAGAGGCGGGCCTTTTTTCTGTTTGAAGGCTGCTTCCTTTGCCACTCAAATCCATCACACCACGCTTGAACACATTGGGCTCAAGGCTGCGCAAAGCGCCTAAGGCGGTCGATCCGTTCTACCTCACGGCTGAATGGAAGGCTCTCGCCAAGTACATCAAGCAGCTGCGCGGCTATGTCTGCGAGATGTGCGGCAAGGACTTCTCGAAGCGGCAACACAAGCTCATCGCTGACCACATCGTCGAGCGCAAGGATGGCGGCGCTGACCTCGATCCGGGCAACATCCAGTGCCTTTGCACCTGGTGCCACAATCGGAAGACTGCACAGGCGCGGCGGATGCGTTTCCAAATCATTGATTTATAAGGTGAAATTCAGTTTGAATGAGTTGCTCGGGAGCTGTTGAGCGCCTCTGAGGCGGCTGTGAAGGCTTTAGCGGCTGGACTTTCAAGCTATTGATTTTAAAGGGAAAATGGGGGGTAGGGTGAAAGTCCGGGGGCTGAATGGCCCTTACCCGCCCCATTATAACTGAGAGATTTTTTTTTGGCCGACTTCGAATTTGACCTGCTAGGCGATCCAATTCCTGAAGGGTTTGGAAAACGAGGGCGTCCACCTCATGTGGTGAGCGACGAAAAGCGTAGACTTGTCATACAGTTACTCGCCTTTGGAAAAACTCAGGATGAAATTGCTGCAGCTTTAGGGATCACAGCTCCCACTTTGCGCAAGAATTATTTTCGTCAGCTCAAGGTCAAGGATGATGCTCGGGCGAGGGTAGAAGCCAAGCTGATGGGCAAGCTCATGGACATGGCGGAAGCGGGGAAGGTCTCAGCGATCAAGGAAATCTTCTCGCGGCTTGAAAGTTCTGATCGTGCCAAACTTGCAGAGGCGATTGCTAACCGCGGAAAGAGTGTTCCTGCAGCATCTGAAAAAGCGCTCGGCAAAAAAGAAGAGCGAAAGAAAACTGCAGAAACCTATGACGGAAAGTTTGCACCTCCCCAAGCTCCCCAGTTGATCAACTGAAGAAAGATCTGTCTTGAAAGTTCAGCACTGGTCAACAGCCTGCGTGGATTGGGAGCAACGCATTGTTCAAGGGAAATCTCTCATTCCCTTTGATCCGTTGTTCTCAGCAGAAGCAGAGGCGGCTTTGAATGTCTTCAAGTCGCTCAAGGTGGTTGATGTTCCGGGCATGCCGACATTTGGTGAGTGCTGTGACCAATGGGTGTTTGATTTTGTTGGAGCGATCTTTGGAGCTTATGACGCGGAACAAGGGCAGCGTTTGATTAGTGAGTTCCTTCTCCTGATCTCAAAGAAAAATGCCAAGTCCACCATTGCTGCCGGGATCATGGTGACGGCGCTTATTCGCAACTGGCGTCACCTCAATGAGTTGTTGCTGTTGGCTCCTACAATTGAGGTGGCCAACAACTGCTTTGATCCTGCTGCGGCGATGGTCTCCTACGATCCGGAACTCAAAAGCATCCTCAAGGTGATCTCGCACCAGCGAACAATCAAACACGAGACCACAAACTCGAACCTCAAGATTGTGGCTGCTGACAGCGACACGCTTTCTGGCAAAAAAGCTGGTTTTGTTCTGGTTGATGAGCTGTGGTTGTTTGGCAAGAAGCCAAAGGCTGCTGCCATGCTGCAGGAAGCCACTGGCGGGTTGATCGCTCGTCCTGAAGGATTTGTTGTTTACCTGACCACGCATTCCGATGAGCCGCCAGCAGGGGTGTGGAAGAGTAAACTTGAATATTACCGCGATGTACGCGACGGGAAAATTCACGATCCTGAGCGGCTGGGAGTTCTCTACGAGTTCCCAAAAGCAATGCTCAAGAACAAGGATTACCTGAAGCCGGAAAACTACTACATCACCAATCCCAATCTAGGGCGTTCCGTTCGTAAGAATTGGCTGGAATCCAAACTTCGCGAGGCCATGGATGGCACTGGTGAAGAGGACAAACAAAGCTTTCTTGCCAAGCATCTGAATGTGCCAATCGGCATGAACTTGCGGCGAGATAGATGGGCTGGAGCTGACTATTGGCGGGATGCCGAGTTCACTGCCATCCGGGATTTTGAAGAGTTTTTGGATCGATGTGAGGTCGTGACTGCTGGGGTTGATTGCGGCGGAATGGATGACCTTTTAGGGCTTTGTTTTATCGGGCGCGAAAAAGAGAGCGAGACCGAGAAAAGCAGGTGGCTGCTTTGGGCTTGTGCGTGTTGCCACAGCAGTGCGCTGGAAAAGCGCAAGCAGATCGCAACATCTCTTCAGGATTTTGCGAAGGATGGTGATCTGTTCATCTGCGAGAATGCGGAGGACGATGCTCTAATTGTTGCTGATTACATGGAGCAAGTTCTGGACCGTGGCCTGTTTCCCAAAGAGAACGCAATCGGGCTGGATCCGGTTGGAGTTGCGGCAATCATTGATGAGCTGATTGAGCGTGAGGTCAAACAAGAGCAAATCGTTGGTGTACCTCAAGGCTATAAGCTTTCCGGCGTTACCAAAGGCATGGCGCGAAAGCTTGCTGATAAATCTCTGGTTCACGGCGGCTCGCGGATGATGGCGTGGTGTGTTTCCAACGCCAAAACCGAAAGGCGCGGCAACGCTGACTATGTGACCAAGCAAGCCGCAGGGTCCATGAAGATTGACCCGCTTACAGCAGCGTTCAATGCATTCGACCTTATGAGTCGTCATCCGGTGGCTGAAGGTAATAACGGCCTGGATGATTTCCTCAGCAATCCGGTGATGGTTATATGATCAGATTTCTAAAAGCAGCAGCTCGCGGCATTAAGCAAGAGTTGCGTGCAGGTGAGTCCGGGTGGGTCAACCTCAGCGGAGGGGACCCTTGGTCTGTTGGCGGGCATTCTTCTGCTGCGGGCAAAACCGTCAATGCCACTACAGCTCTGGCTGTCTCTGCGGTTTGGGACTGCGTTCGCAAAACTGCGCAGGTGATCTCAACCCTTCCTCTCGCGATTTATGAGAAGGGTGAGGGCGACAGCAGAGTGAAGGTTGAAGACGATTTGTGTGAGATCCTTTGTGAAAACCCAAATCGTGAGCAAACCGCTGTTGAGTTCTGGGAGGGGATGACTGCTCATGCAGTTTTGCGCGGCAATGGCTGCGCCGAGAAGATCTTCTTAGGGAAAAGGCTAGTTGGGTTGAAGCCCCTGCTGAACATTACCCCGAAGCGGAACTCAGCTAGTGAGTTGGTTTACGACATTTATGATCGGGGCAAGCATAGCACTTTGCCTGCTGACAAGGTGTTTCACTTGCGCGGCTTTGGTGCTGGTGATGGGCTTGGCATGTCAGCGATCAAATACGGAGCAAACTCGATAGGTGCCGCGATAGCTGCCGACGAAACAGCAGGCAGTGTTTTCTCCAATGCGATGATGGCTGCGGGTGTTTTGAGTTCTGAGCATAGCCTAAATGCGGAGCAGCGAGACCAGCTTCAGGCGATCCTCACAAAGTTCTCAGGATCGAGTAAGGCGGGCAAAATTCTAACGCTGGAGGCTGGCCTTGCTTACAAGCAACTTCAGATGAACCCAGAAGATGCACAGCTCTTGGAAACGAGGCGTTACAGCGTTGAAGATGTTTGCAGATGGTTTGGTGTTCCCCCGATTGTGATTGGTCACTCAGCAGAGGGCCAAACAATGTGGGGCAGTGGCGTAGAAGCGGTGATGTTGTCGTGGTTGACGCTCGGAATCAATCCACTGCTGGTCAAGTATGAAAAACGCATCCTGAAAGACCTCATTCCGATTGAGAAGCGAAAGCGCTGGTACGCGGAGTATAACCGTGAAGCGATGCTGCAAATGGACAGCAAGGCAAAGGGTGATTTCCTCCTGAAGATGCGCATGGGCGGCTTCATGTCTGGCGATGAGGGCCGCGACAAGCTCAATCTGCCACGACGCGGTGGCAACAGTGATGAGCTGGTTGTTCAAACCTCTATGGGACTGGTTGACTTGCTTGGAAAGGAAGACAAATGAGCCTTCGTAATTTGCCAAATGTCCCTGTGCTGGCTGGGAAAGGTCTTCAAAGTGCGATTGCTGACAGCGTCATGCAGCGCTGGAATCCCAATATCAAAGCAGCAGCTGGTGAGGACGGCGAAAACACCATTTCCATCCTCGATCCGATTGGCGAGAGCTGGATGTATGACGGGGTGACTGCCAAGCGAATTTCGGCAGTGCTTCGCAACATTGGCGAGAAGGATGTTGTTGTTTCGATCAATTCTCCCGGTGGGGATTTCTTCGAAGGGTTGGCGATCTATAATCTGCTGCGCGAGCACAAGGCAAAGGTGACTGTGAAGGTGCTGGGGTTAGCAGCATCGGCAGCTTCTGTCATTGCAATGGCAGCAGATGAAATCCAGATCGGGCGAGCGGCTTTCTTGATGATCCATAACACCTGGGTTTGTGCATGTGGTGATCGTCACGCGTTTCGTGAGGTTGCTGATTGGCTTGAGCCTTTTGATGACGCTGCAGTCAAGATTTATCAAGCACGAACCGGTATAGCCGAGGACGAGCTGAGCAATCAGCTCGACAAGGAGACCTGGATTAACGGTGATACAGCAGTTGAGCAGGGTTTTGCTGATGGGCTCCTCTCCTCAGACGAGATTGATCAAGTTCCCAGTCAAGCATCTGATAAGCCTTCTCCCAATGCAGCACAGAAGAAAATGGATATTCTTTTAGCTCGCAACAATATTCCAAGATCAAAACGTCGCTCATTTATTGCGGCTTTGAAAGGGGGCACGTCTGGCGCTGCCCCAACCGGCAAGTCTGGCGCTGCCGCACACGAGGGAGTGGTAAGCCTCCTCGATAGACTGAACTCCATGTAAATCGGAGAACTTCCATGAGAAATAAATCATTGATGCCCGCCATTTGCTTGGCGGCGCTTGCTCTTGCGCGTCCTGATGCCGTTGTCGGATCTGTGCGCAACGATGCTATGACCACTGAGCAGCTTCTGGAGCAGGTCAATAATAAGCTGAGTGAGGTGACGGACAAAGTCAAAGCGACAGCAGAAGATGCGCTTAATCAAGCGAAGAAATCTGGTGAGCTGTCTCAGGAGACAAAGAACAAAGCTGACAAGCTTCTGACTGAGCAGACAGCCTTAAACAACTCGATGACAGAGCTGAAAAATACTCTGGAAGGCATCCAGAGTCAGACACTGGAAATCTCACAGCAAGTGGCTGAGGGGATTGGAGGCGGCGGCTCTACCCCGGTGATGACACTTGGTCAGGCATTCGTGGCAGAAGATGACCGGATCAAGGCGTTTGCCGATGGTGGTGCACGAGGCAATCTGCGAATTACCGTCTCGAATGCAATCACCACTGCTGCAGGCTCGGCTGGTGGCTTGATCTACCATGAAGAAGAACGTGATCCGATCCGTATGCCTCGGCGACGCTTGCTTATCCGGGATCTGCTGACCAAGGGCAAAACCAGTTCTGATCTGGTGAAGTACCGCAAGCAGGTAGTTCGTGACAATAAGGCGGCGATGGTTGCCGAAGAGGGGACAATGCCGGAATCCAGCTTTGGTTGGGAGAAGGCCACCTCTGAAGTCAAAAAGATTGCCCACGTTACCAATATCACAGAAGAAGCTCTGGCAGATTCCGACTTCCTGCAAACGGAGATCGACTCCGAGCTTCGTTATGGTCTGGATCTGGAAGAAGAAAAGCAGATCCTTGCTGGAGATGGGCAGGGTGAAAACCTGAAGGGGCTTTTGACTGAGGCTGTGGCATTTGCTGCGGCTGCTGGCCTACCCAATGCCACGCGGATTGATCGTCTGCGTCTTGCCATTTTGCAGGTCGCATTGGCGGATTACGTTTCAACATCCTTTGTGATGAACCCGACTGATTGGGCGGCAATTGACCTCCTGAAAGATAGTCAGGACCGATACATCTTCGGTAACCCAGGTTCAATGAGCACTCCAATGCTCTGGGGTAAGGATGTAGTGGAATCCAACACCATGTCTGCGGGCGAGTGGTTGACTGGCGATCTGGCGATGGCGGGAACTTATTATGACCGTCAGGAAACCGAAGTGCTCATTTCTTCCGAGCACGACACCAACTTCATTGAAGACATGCTGACCATGAAGGGTCGTAAACGGGTTGCTCTGGCAATCAAACGTGCTGCGGCGATGGTGAAGGGCAACTTTGTCTTCGGGTAATCTGAAATAACCGAGGTCACCAACTGGCTCTGCGATCTTCTGATTGCAGAGCCTTTTTCAGGAGAATGAGCATGTACCTCAAAGTGAACTCAACACGCCATACGGTGCTTGGTACCTTCCGGTTTGGCTGTGTCTACAAGGTCAATGAAAAAGACGCCAAAACCCGAAAAGTCGTCAAGCCATTGATGGAAGGTGATGATGCGCCTTTGAAGCGACTGACTGCCAAGCAAGTGCAGGCGGAAAGTATCAAGTATCTCGATCTGACTGGACCTGCGAATGAAGACGCAGGGGAGGAAGAATCCGAAGAGGATGGAGACTAACTTTGCCTTTGATCGAGCTGGAAGAGGCGAAGCGTCATCTGGCCATCTCACATGGTCATGATGACGATCTCCTCCTGACGTTTATTCGCACGGCTGAGGTGTTTGCTGCGCAACATCTGCGGCGGGATCTCAAAGTCGACTTTCCCAATGGACTTCCTGAGCCGATCAAGACGTGTTTGAGCATGCATGTGTTTGCGCTCTACACCAGCCGGGGTGGTGATGCTCCTCCACCTCCTGCTTATGAAGTCATGATGGCTCCCTATAGGAACCTTGCCGGATGACCAGTAAATCAATGCGGGAGGTCGTCTCGTTCGAGGCTTTGGTGTCAAAGTCTGATGGTTACGGCAACCACGTCTCTGATTACGAGCCGCGCTTTGAAGAGCGTGCGCACTTCAAGTTTCTACGCGGCGGTGAGCGTGTGATCGGTGCCCGCCTCGAAGGTATTCAGCCGACTGTGGTTACTATCTGGCGCTCTCCAGATACTGAGGCGATCCAAACCAGTTGGCGTATGAAAGATCTTCTCTCAGGTACCATCTACGCAATTCGCAGCAAGATCCCGACAGATGACCAGCTCTATTTTGAGCTGACCTGTGAAAGCGGTGATATCGATGGTTAAAGGTCAGCAAGAGTTCCGGCAGTTCATGCGCAAAACCTTGCCGGATGCCGTCAAAAACGCAGCTCGGCAAGCCATGGAGGAAGGGGCAGAGCGTATCGTCCAGCGCATGCGCATGCTGGTTCCCAAGGATGAAGGCGAACTGCTGGCGAGTATCGGTTGGACGTGGGGCAAGCCACCAGAAGGTGCCATGGAGATTGGGGATCTTAAGTCACCTGAACGCGGTCTTCGCATCGTGATTTACGCAGGCAACAGCACCACGATGGTTACCAATAAGCGTGGCATAAAATTCCAAAATGCTTTGATCCAAGAGTTCGGAACCAAAGATCGCAAAGCCAATCCGTTTTTCTATACCGTTTACCGTTCGCAGCGCCGTGCTGTGAAGTCTCTGATCACGCGGCGTATTAACAAAGCAATCAAGGCACTGAATGATGGCTAATCCAGATCTGGAGCTTCAGCAGGCAGTGATTGCTGCTTTGACGGGAGACGCTGCGCTCATGGAAGTGGTGCATGGTGTTTATGACAGTACCAAAGCTTCCTCTGATGGAGCGCCTTGGGGGGAGCAGCAAGGTTATGTGAGCCTTGGTCCTGAAGATGAACTTGAGGATCATCACGACTGCTTCACTATCGAAGAAATCACACTTCAAATTGATTGCTGGTCAAAGAAGCCCGGCAGAGTGCACGCAAAACAGATTTTGCGAGCGGTGCGCAATGTACTCAGCGGAGCTGAGCTTCCACTTCCATCTTTTGGCAACGTGCTTACAGAGCTGGAACTTCAGCGGGTTGTTCCTGATCCTGAAGAGGGCGTAACGCACGGAATTTTGCAGTTCACATTCGAAATCCAAGTTCACTAACGAAAGGGGTTTGTCATGACTAAGCCGACAACAGAACGTTTTGAGGAAATGGTCCTTGAAATCGATTTTGCGGAAGATGGTAACTACGCCAGAGTTTGCGGCCTTAAGGGTGTTACGATCCAGCGGCAGGCGAATGTTGATGAGACCGAGGTCGTGGATTGTGATGACGAAAGCAAGCCCAATGAGATCTTGAGTGATGTACGTTCTGTGAAGGTTTCGGTTTCGGCAGAAGGAACCTGGGCGCAGGAGTCTCATGGCAAGATGTTGAATTGGTTTTATTCTGCAAAGCAGCTCCCGGTGCGTCTCGGTAACCTGAAGGCTGCTTCTGGTGATCCTGAATGGGAGAAAGCTCCGGCGATCTTATCACAGCTCGATCAGGCACGTTCTGATGGCAAGAGCCGTGTGACGAAAACCATCGCGATCAACTTGGTTGGTACTCCTGAAATTGAAAACAAAGCTTGAGGCTAACTTATGGAAGCTCAAAGCATTGAATGGATAGGTGGTCAGCACGAGTTTGTGCTGAACATCGGCCAGCTTCGTGCGTTGCAGAAGAACTGCAACGCTGGCCCTGAAGTCATCCTCCTGCGCATCACGACAGGGACTTGGTTTATTGATGATCTGATTGAGACCATTCGCCAAGGCTTGATCGGTGCTGGAATGCCAAACAAAGAGGCAGGGCCCATGGTTCTGCATCTGTTTGAATTGCATGGGGCGCTTGAGTTCAAACCTGTTGCGATTGAGATCCTGACCACTGCGCTCGTAGGCGAGGATGATGATCCCGTGGGGGAGCAGGCGGGGGTGAGGCAACAGGAGAACTCTGGCAGTTCTCCAAGTTCTACAAACGAGGGGCCGCAATAGGCTTCACTCCACGAGAAATTGATCAGATGAGCCTGTGGGAATATGTGGCCTGCGTAGAGGGTTACAATGAGGTCCATGGTGGCAAATCTGGGAACCCCAGCGGTGAATTTTCAGATGAAGAGCTGCGGGAGCTGGGCATTGAGGGGTTTTGATTGATGGCAAAGATGCCTGGCTTGGTGTTCACTTTAGAGACAACGTGGAAGCAGTTCATTGATCAGACGCGCCGATCAGAAGCGGCTGCGGTGAAATCATCTAATCGGATGGCTGCGGAGAATAAAAAGCTTCAGAAGCAACTGGAGCAAACGCAGCAGAAATTTGCGAAACTTCAGGCATCTGCTGGCGGGATGAATGATAACTTTGGCAAGATCGGGAAGGCCACCCAAGGTGCTAGCAAGGAGATGCAAGGCTTCTTCAACATCTCTAAAGGCGGGCGCTTTGCTATCCAGAACACGTCAAATCAGGTTGCTGATATGGCGGTGCAATTCGAGATGGGCACTGACCCTATGCGGGTTATGGGGCAGCAGATCCCGCAGCTGATTGCTGGTTTTGGAGCTTTGACCGGTACTGTCGGCTTGTTAATGCCTGTTCTGGGTGTGATTGCGGGGATTGGTTTCCCTCTTGCAGGTGTCCTCTTGAGCATGGGCGACAATGCAGAAGGCGCCAGCAAGAAAGTTGATGCCTTCACCAAGGCGTTCAATGAAGCTGAGAGTGCGATCTCAAGAGCTAACAGCTCCATTGCTGACTACTCAAAGAATGGATTGGAGAACGTCAGAGACAAGTACGGCGAGGTTACAAGCGCTGTACTCAATCTGGTGGCTGCGTTAGCAGAGCTGGATTCCAAGGCTGCACAGACAAAAACTGATACGGCTCTAGACACCTTCTTTGATGATTTTCTGGGTGGGAACAATGCGTTTGCTGAGCTGGATCTCAAGCTTAAGAAGTATCAGGCTATTCAACATCGCATTTCGCAGCTGAGTGATCCTCTCAGTCAGTCCCGATCAATTGATGCTATCGGGCTTGAAGGTGTCGAGAACACACTTAAAGATCTCAACCAAGAGTTGGAAGCTTCCTCAGATCTCGTGAAAATCTGGGCTGCTGAAATGGCTGCTCTTGAAGATGCAAGAGCAAGCGGGAATATGGAGCGCGTCTCTGAAGCGCTTGCAAAAATGCGTGAGATCCTGACTAAGCTTCCTGATGAGAAGCTGGCAGAGGTAGGCAAGGAACTGGCACGGGTGGAAAGCATTGCTCGCCAGTCGGTCAGCACAACCAAGCGTTTGAAAACGGCGACTGATGGGGTGGAGCTTAAAGGTCTCTCAGCTGATGCCACCACAATGGCCAATGAAATCAGCCGTGCAGCTGATGCGATGGAGGCCATGAAACGCAATGGTTTTACTTCGCTGGAAGATGCTCAGGTACGCTTAAAATACAAAGATGATCCGGTGTCTCGGGCTGGGGCTTTGGCCGCTCTGGAATTTGATCGCACTGTCAATCCGCTTGCACAGCAGGTCGGGCCAACAGGTGGAACTCAGCTTGCTAAAGAGCGCGAAGAGTACATCCGCATGGCTCGTGAACAGGCTCGGCTGCAGGAGGCTGCACGGCCTATCACCAACAAGGGGCCGGATGTTCTTGGGCTGGGTGATCAGGAGGTCACGGCTCTTGAGCGCCGGATTGAGATGTTTGGCCGTACCCGTGAGGAAGTTGCAGCGCTCACCACAAAATACAAACTGCTCGATCTGGCAAAGCAGCAAGGTTTGGATCTCGATGAGCGTTCTGTGAAAACCGGACTGACACTCCGCGAAGAGATTGAGGCACGGTCAAAATCGGTCTCCCAGTTAACAGGTAAGATTGAAGAACAGACGCGGCAAAGCCGCATGATGGCAAGCGTCAATCAATCCATCACCAACTCACTAACAGATGTCATCTTTGAAGGTGAGCGGTTTGTTGATGTGCTTGGGAACATGGGCAAGGGGATTGCCAAGATGCTGCTGCAGTCTTCTGTGTCCAGTATGACCAGCTCAGTTGGTGGTGGCGGCAACATTGGTGGGATCATTTCAACCTTGCTCTCCAGCTTTGGTGGTTTTTTCTCAGAAGGGGGCAACCTGGGGGCTGGTAAATGGGGGATTGCGGGTGAGGGCGGTGTTCCTGAGCTGATCGAAGGTCCGGCAACAATCACTCCGTTCCACAAGCTCCCTCAATCTAGCGGTGGGGGCGGTGAGATGGTTTCTCGCGTGATCCTTGAAGTTACCCCTGATCTGGAAGCTCGGATTGAGAGTGTGTCCGGAAACGTGGTCAAGGAAGCGGCACCTATGATCATTGAAGCGGCGACCCAAAATAGCCGTGAATATACTGTCGGTGACTTCAGTATGTATGAGCAGGAACGGGGAGGTGGCTTCCGTGACTAATGTGATCCATTGGCCCCATTCTCTGCTTCCCAGCCAAGGAAAGACAACCTTCAGAAAACGACCAACTACCAACACTGGTGGGATGACACTTGGTGGGCGTGAGTTGGTTACACGGACGGACTTGGGTTTCTGGAGAGCTGTCATCCCCAATATCGTGTTGCGCAGGCGCGATCTGCGCCAAGAAGAAGCTTGGAACGGGATTGAGGTCGCCTTGCAAGGGCAAGTGGGACTTGTGATCGTTTCTGTTTCTCATGTGACCTCACGGGTACAAAAACTTGCAAAGCAGGCGCGGTCCTATGTGCCTCATGCCGATGGAACGGAGTTCAGCGATGGAACTTCCTATGAGAGTGAACCTGCTTTTGTGCAGTTGGAAGAAGAAGCATATTTAGGGGCAACAGTGCTTAAGCTTCGCGGACTGCAAAGTGGGTTGAGGCTATCCGGGATCTATTTCAGTTATTTGCATGCGCTCTATAACACTGGGCCGATTATTGAGGCTGAAGGTAATGTGGTGCGGGTACCTATTTTCCCGGCTGTACGAGCAAAGATCCCGGCGGGTGCACTGCTGAATGTGGCAGAGCCGAGCTGCCTCATGAAGCTTGCCAGTGACAGTGAGTTGGACCTGAACTTCGGTAGCTCAAGCTTTACCAGAAAGAGCGTGCACTTTGTCGAGGCTATTGATTATTGGGACGAGGCGTCTGCTCCATGACCTTTCGAAGCATCATGATCCTTGTGGCGATGCATTTTCCAACTGGAACTGCTCGCTTCTGGTTTGGCTCTCATCCTTACGTTGATAGGGATGGAAATCACTGGCGACCTGCCGGGGTGCTTCCGGCCTCTGCCTTAACAACGATCCAATATGCGTTTTCTGGTGAGGCGACCACGATGGACATGGGGCTGTCCGGTGTCGATCAGCAAATTGCCGATCTGGCCTATGAGGAGACGCAGGAGAGTGATGTCATCGGCTCAAAGGTGCAAATCCTGCTCCAGAGTTGTGATCAATATTTCCAGCCTTTGCCTCCAGGAGCAATCGTCAAGTTCACGGGCGAGGTGATCGACCTGAAGTTCCGCAAGCGGGCGGTGAATGATCGAGACAAGCCTCAAATTCTGCATAATGTGACCTTGGTCGTGGGCAATGCTTTTCATGCTCGTAAATCACGGCGCAACGCAGTGCTATCGGATTCTGATCAACGAGCTTATTCGCTCAAGGTCAATCCAGATCTACCGCCTGACTTGTCGTGTGAGCGCATTACTTTGATGAGTGAGCAGACAATCCCATGGCCGCGATCATAAGTCTTTTGGAGGCTTGGCTGGCAGATCGGCAAAGCTTGTCTTTTGATCCGGGCACGGCTGACTGTTGCCTCGTTCTTGCTGATTGGGTGAGTGCCAATGGATACCCTGATGGGGCCGTTCATTTGCGTGGCACTTACTCAACAGAAAAGCAGATGAAACAGCTGATTATTGAAGCTGGCGGTGCTTTAGAGCTGGTTGGCAGGTGTGCAGATATTGCGGGCCTGAATGAGGTCCAAACCAGAAAGTCTGGCGATATTGGCGTGATCGGCAGCCTTCATTCCCCTCTCAGGCAGTGGGGTGCGATCTGGGATGGTGAGCACTGGCAAGTTCACTGGAACTCGGGCTTTGAAGCTATTCACGCGCCTGCTCTTAAAATCTGGAGTGTCTGATGCCTGCTACTGCTGCATTTGCTGTTGCGTTTGTTCTGTCAAATGGCGCGGCCTTCGTTGGGGCCTCTGTTGCAACGCAAGCGATCCTTGCGGGGGCTGCGGTGTCCTCAATTGGTGTTGGGATTATTGGAGTTGGCCTTTCCGCTGGTATTGGGCTGGGTGTGAATGCCCTGCTTGGCAGTCAGCAGAGAAAAGACAATGCTGCACCTATTCCAAGTGCAGCTGATGGCAAGGTGGTGCAAAAGCAAAATGTGCCATCGCGGTCCTATCAATATGGCACTGTGCGTATTGCAGGCGACATGACGTTTTTGGAAGAGCGCAGCGGTACGGCTTATATGGTGATTGCCTATGCGTCCCATGAGATTGATGGCTTTGTCGCGCACTTCCTGAGTGATGATCCTGTAGAGATTGATGCAGATGGCAATGTCACCAAGTCGCTGAGTAATGATGAGGATGCATCCAAGTATTATCGTCTTGGTGGTGATGCCAAGGTGATGCTTATTGAGCGCGTTGGGACGCAGGTCGGTGTTCCTTATTCGCAGCTGGTGGACAAGTTCGATGATATCTGGAGTGAGGATCATCGCGGCGACAATATCGCCAGTGTTTTGATGATGTGTAAGAGCGTGAGTGCCCGGCGTCATCGAACGGTTTACCCGCATGGCTACCCAACACTATCCTCTACCATTCGCGGAAAGAAGATTTTCGATCCCAGAGATGGGCAGGTCAGATTTAGCGAAAACCTTGCCCTCATACGGCTTGACTATCTTCTTGCCCCTTATGGAAATGCTTTGAAGATCTCGCAGATCAATCTTGATAGTTGGGCTTATGCTGCGGACGTTTGCGATCAGCAGGTTGAGAACATCAAAGGTGATATGGAGCCGCGTTATCATGGCGGATTCCGTGGCCGCGAAAACAACGATCCAACTCAGGTTGGCCGGATGCTTGATGAGGCAGGCGAGCTGCTTCTATATACCGATGCAGATGGAAAGGTTGCCGTTCATGCTGGGGAATGGGTCGAGCCTGATATTCACCTGAAAACAGATGATATCGTTGATATTGAGTTCTTGCCAAACCGCAATGCAGCCTCCAGCGTCAAGGCGGTGCGTGGGCTTTGGGTCAATCCTGAGCTTCACTATGTTGAAGATGATGCAATCATTGAAGGCGATCCATATGTTCAGGAAGACGATCCCAGGTCGCGTACTGTCGATAATGACTGCGTGCAGCGCCATAATCACATGCGGCGCTTGCAAGCGCTTAAAGCTATTCGGGTGAATGCACCTCGTGTGCGTGTGAAATGCGACTACTTCGCATCCCAAGAGGTGCCTTTAAGAAGGTTCATCAAGATCAGTGATCCACCACATCTTATCGATGCTTATCTTGAGTTAGACGGTACTCCCACTCTGGATCTGGATACGTTCCAGCATGTGTTCGAGGCGATGGTTATTCCGCGAGACCCGTTTGCCTATGAGCCTGAAGATGAGGGCGAAAAAGGTGATCCTCCCAAGCGTATTGCATCTGAGGCAATCCCGAGTGTTGATAGCTTCTCAATTCAAATGCAGCAGCAGGGGCAAAGTACTATCGCGGAAGCAAGTTTTACACGGCTCTCCGAGGCGCTCACCTATGAGCTGGAATATGTGAAAACCAGCGGTGGTGCTGCCAAGTATGCGCAGGCCAATGATGGCGAAGAGACCATTGAAACCGACAGCCTCACATCGGGTGTTGAATATCGCTTCCGCATGCGCACACGCTCTGTTTTTGGGCAAAATAGCGATTGGTCTAGCTCAACTGTTCTTATAGCTGCGGTTTAATTTCCTCTCAAAATGGAGTTGGCAATGAACTTCCTTACCAAGGAATTCGTCTGGCGTGCGCGTGAGACTCTCGGACTTGAAAGCACAGATCCGCACAAGCCCAAAAAAGAAGAAATCATTGCTTACCTGGGGCAAATGGAAATCGCCGCAGCGCTTGGTGCGGTGATTGTAAAAACCAAAGCTGAGTTGGATACGGTCACTAATAAGCCGGATTACACCCCGGCTATTGTGGGTGGAGATCCAAACCAAGCTTTGAGTGGTTACTACCAGTGGCTCGGTAACACTTGGAACTATGTGCGCGACCTTGCCGACAGTATCACGAGACTGGTCAATATCGGGGGGACCGGTAACGCGATTACCGCTGAGCTTCGTTTGGGCGTCAGTCTGTCGGCGGTTGAGTTGGCGTTCTTTGTGCCTGCACACAATAATACTGGCGCTGTAACAATCACGGTTGAGGGCGTCGAAAAGTCAGTTCGCAACGGTCTTGGTAATGAGCTGAGCGAAGATGATCTGCAAGCTGGTTACCCAGCAATGGTCGCGGTGTTTCCGGGGCAGGATGGATACGTCCTTCTCAATCCGGCTAATGTCGAGGCGGTGGTGCTGGCAGCGAAGCAAGCTGCAATAGCTGCTCGTAATCAGGCTCAAACAGCAAAGCAAGCTGCTGAGGAGGCATTGAGCAACCTAGAGGCCGCAGTCGAGCAGGCTTCCGAGTTAGCGTTCCAGCGGTTCAACAAGCTCTATCTTGGTTCGTTCAATGTGAATCCATCTACCGACAATCAAGGCGGTCCACTCAAAGATGGCATGCTTTGCTTTCACTCTGTCGAGAAGAAGATGAAGGTCTATTCAGAGGATGACAGTGATTGGATCTTGGCGACACCAGACACAAGCGATTTTCTCAATAAGGCAAATAACCTTGGCGATGTTTCGAGTAAGTCAGCAGCTCGATCCAATCTGGGTCTGGGAGCACTTGCGACTTCATCAAAAGTCGGCACGAGTGATTTGACTGATAGCTCAGTGAGTACAGGCAAGTTAAAGAGCAAGGCTGTCACGGATCCCAAACTGAACTCAGCGAAATTGAATACGCTTGTCGGTAAGCCTCAGGTCGTGGCGCTGTACTCCAACATCGGGGACGATGCGTCCTTTAATCTTACTCGCTCTGGAGCAACCTACACTTTCGGAACGCCTCAGCCAGATACAAGTTATGTCGTTCAGGTGGTTGGTCAAAGAACCACCCAAGGTAATCTGAGTTACATCAACATTGTTGGGATGAACGTCAAATCCAAGGCGAGTTTTTCGCTCAACGGTTTGAGGCTGAACAGCGCGGGAAGCATAAGCGGTCTGTCTGGTGGGTTTGATGTGATTGTTTATCGCGTCGCCAGCTAATCAAAATCTCTTTCTGAAACAGCGCGACATGCGCAGCTACGGCTCCCATAGGGAGCCTTTTTTGTGAGGTGATCATGGGACGGATACCAGACTTTGAATCTCAGGAAATGCTGCAGGATCTCGGGTTTAATCCGGGCAAGCCAGATGGTGATTGGGGCAGGCTATCTGAAGCTGCTTATCAGGATTGGCTTAGCTCCAAAATCAAGGCAGTCAAAAGCGATGAGCCACCATGGCTGGTTGAGGCGCGTCGGCTGCTGGGAACCAAGGAAATCTCAGGGCCAACGCACAATCCAAGGATCATGGGCTGGGCGAGCAATTTAGGGATCTCCTACCAGAGCGATGAAACCCCTTGGTGCGGCCTGTTCGTTGCCCATTGCATGAGCCTTGTATCTGATACCCAGCCCACCAACCCTTTAGGATCTCGCCAATGGGCGAAATACGGCAGGCGCTTAGATAAGCCGATACCAGGCTCTATTCTTGTCTTCTGGCGTGGAAGTCCTCGCGGCTGGAAAGGGCATGTCGGTTTCTATGTTTCTGAGAGTGCAGGGCACTATCACGTGCTGGGTGGGAACCAGTCCAACGCAGTCACAATCACGAAAGTCTCAAAGCGGCGGCTCTTGGATATCCGGTGGCCGGAAAGCTATCCAGTGCAGGGTGAGCCTGTGTTGACGCTGCGTGACGGTGCTGTCTCGATCAACGAAGCTTAAGGCGTTCTAGTTTGGAGTTGTGATTTCAGTTTACTCACCAGCAGATCCACATCCTTGAATGAGGCTAAGATGCAGAAATCAGAGACAGGCACAGCATTGACCTTTCTAGCAGCTTGGATCGCCCAAAATTGGGCCAACTTCCTAGAGCCGTTCTTTCAGGCGGTGCTCATTATCCTGACTGTAGTTGCTGCGTTTTTCATGGCTTGGAATAGGATTTTGGACAACCGGCTCAAGCGGCGGCAGCTTAAAGAGGGGAGCGGTAAACGGTAAGGAGGCCTTCGAGGACGTTGCGGAGCTTATCATTGATCTATTGTGTTAGGTTTTGTCTGGTGCAGGTTGTAAGTGACCGCGCCGTTGTTAGCTATGTTTCTGTAGCCAATCCTATATCATTCATTTAACGCTTAGGCCGTTCTCACCAAGGTTTCCCAAAATGACACCAGCAGATTCTCAAGCATGCAGCTCTCTGTTTTGGTCCAAGTTCCTTGCGCTCCTCGCAGTGGTTTTTGGGGCGATGACTCTAGTTTCCGGTGGAAGCGTCCTGTTTGGTCCTGCTGAGGCTCAAGTGGCTGCAGGCGACTACATGCCAGTTGTGCTCTGGTTCAACTTTCTAGCAGGATTTCTCTACATCGGTGCTGGAATTGGGATTTGGCTGCAGCATAACTGGGCACTTGGTCTGTCTGCGATTATCGCAGCAGCAACGGGCTTGGTTGCTTTGGCGTTCGGATTCCAGGTTTTTCAAGGTGAGACATATGAGATGCGAACCGTTGGGGCCTTGGCTCTACGGATAAGTGTTTGGACGGCGATCACCCTGACGTTATTGCGCAGTCGGTCTCAAAGGTGATGGCGTTTGATCGGACAATGTTAGTTTGAACCAATAATCGCAAGCTGCTCTTTTTCGCTATGTAGTAGCTAAGGGTAATTGAGCTCATAGATTGTGATTACTTAAGTCACTATCATGACGTGAATTGAACAAGCGGATTAGTGTCTATCAAAATAGAGAGCAAATGAATCCGCCCTATCTTGCCTCTTATTCTCACCAGTAACTTAATGGCTACGATCAGTTCCTAATGCATACGTGTGAAATTTTTTACACGTTATTTATAGGAGTTTTTCATGTTTGTTGCAGTTTATAGAACGTCTATTCTGGGGCTTGGGGCAAATGAAGAAGAGGCAATCAATCATGCCTTGGCCATTCTGAGAGAACTGTCTTATGAGGAGAGTGTGCATGTTTGCAATAATTTGGAGGTCAAGCCGATAACAGAGCAAGCATGTGATCAAATCATTTACAAAGAAAGTCGTGCTTTGAATTTAAGGAATGGCGCAATTGTAGTTATGTAAATATAGCGCTATCCAGCGGCGGGGATAGCATTAACTCATGCAAAAACCTAATCTAATTAAGTTTATCTGATAATTGGTGGTCAGTTATGATTTAGTATTATTTGTGTATTTATATATTATATAAATAACGTAAATGTGAATATTGTTGAAATCTTTACAATCTGTAGTGTGAGTATAAGGTATATCTTACGAAATCTATGGGTTTATTTTTTGGGTAGTGCATCTCACAGTAATAGATAGGGCATTTATTAGGGGGGCACTATGCAAAACTCATTCTTTCGAAACACCAGCGTTTTTGCTCCGCACCTATCTAATCGATTTTACGGTGTAACGAGGCATGCTTGGTTCTACTTTGTCGTTTTGGTGACTGCGAGCTCCATCTGTTGTCTTCTTTTCGCATATGAAGCGGCGACTGATGCGAATGGGGCCCAGTCCTTGATTGCTTGGACTGGCTTCATTGGTTGCCAAGTCTCTTTATGGGCAGCTCTTCGGGTGCGACGTGCATCGCGTCTACCTAGTTCCATTTGGGCAGATAGGGATTAATTTTTGCCACCAGCGGCGTAACTCAAAAACAATAATGGCGGGCCACAAGGCTATAATAGTCAACCAACGTTGTGTTGAACTTTGTGGGCGTAGCGAGATGTTGAGTGACTAAATCTAGAGCGAATGTCTGCAGGTATCACGTAACGTGGGCCACAACTGACCATTCGGGTGTTTGTATCAGAGATTGAGACAGGCTCACCCAAAAGGATCACAGAAGTTGATACAGATAACCTGAGACTACTCACAAAAGCTTTTTCAGCCCGTCTCTAAGAGTGGCAAACAATAACAAGGAGAAGCCACAAATGTGTTCCAAAAGACTGCGTAGACTTGTCTTTGGCGGAGTAACCCTTGTCCTTTCTGGATTGATGACAGCCGAAGCAACAGCGTTTGGTGGTGTCCTCATAACTCCATCATTTTGTGACGATTTCCTAAGCTCACAAGACGTGGCGTGGGCGGAGGCGCAAAAAGACAATGGTTTTCGGCGATACACAAATCTGTTTTACATGCGCGAAGGCGGAGAGATTGTTCAAATCTCCGGCTTTGCTGATTTTCCCATACTTACAAAGCTTTTCATAACGTCTCATGGGAGTTGCGCCGGCACGGGAAGCGTTAGCGAATTCAGCAATGCCGACTTCGCACGGTATATTGCGGCAGCTCAGCAGGGCAATGCAAATCTGCGAAACATAAAAACAGTCTCCTGTCAAAGTGCAACACCCCCTCAGCTGGGACCAGGTCGCAGTTTACTGGGCGAGCTGCAAACCAGACTAAGTCTGGCTAACAATGCTGTCTTGTCTGGCTGGCCTGACAAAGTAGCGATCGTAGGTGGTGGTGGTGACTTGGCCAACGCACATCATTCAGACGACGTTGACATTGCAAATACTGCAGATGTGGTGCTCCAGGCAAAGGCAACAAGTGCACTTGAAACCCATTGGGAGTTGGAGCGCGTCGTGATTCCCTTCTCACCGATCCATAGCTTCCAGAATACGTTCAAAGAACACTGCACAATAATGCTAAAGGGCTTTGAGACTGATATACCCCCATCCGAGAGGCAGAAACTCTATGATCATTTTATGGAAGCCGTTACTGAACGCTTCATGCCTCGTGATCCTCTAAATAACCCCATACGGTCCTTCGCATATCAGCCAAGTCTGCTGCACGAAGTTCAAAACAATAGAGTGGACTGCGGGCCGGGCGTTCCGTCACAACTGCTGTGTCCATAAAACTCTCATTTCACGCAACGGTTTTCTTTATTGGTGAAACAGAGCACCCTTTCCAAAGAAGGCGGCGTGACTGAGAAAGAACACAACATGCTCTAGTATAGGTCCAGCTACGCTGCTTAGGCAGCGTAGCATCCTGCAATCAACTTAGTTGTTGCTGCCGATCCTCTCATCCAATGCTTCTTCCGCCGAGGGCCATGAGCTGCCCTTGGGGCGGTTCTATCAAGGGTTGAGACAAACTCAGATTGACGATGCAGTAATCGCACCTCTAATGCCCCTTTGGTCAGATGAATGGTCTTAAGTTGTCGCTCTTACTGGAGAGGGATTGGGTAGCAATTGCCTCAATAACGGCTATCCCTAACGACAAACGTAGAACAGTCAAACACCAATTTTCTCCACGACAGTATCATATAAACCATAGTGATTAAGCCCTTGATGGCTTTCAATGCCAGAGTAGGAGAGTGAAGCGTCTTCATACCTACGAAATGCGAAAACTGCTTGATTCATGTGTTCTGTATTAAAGACTTTTAAGCGTACGAGCAGATGAAAATCTGCGACGGTCAAGCCTGTTACGTTCCGAAAGAGATCTGGTTCAAGCTTAGTTATGACATCCTGTAGTGTATTTTCTCGAAAGTCAGTGAGATACATAAAAGCTGGAATGCGTGTGGCGAACTTGATAAGTTTCTCCTGAACTAGTTTGCGTTGTGATCTAAACTCTCTTTCCTCAGCACTTAGCTCTTTTTTTTCTTTTTGTGTAATATCACCAGTTCTAGCTTTCCCTTTAAGGTCTTTGACTTTTTCGCTTTTGTTGATGATCGTTTCGATTACATTGTCGCCCAGAGCACGCCAACCTTCGATACGTTCAACAGCCGCCATTGCATCTGGGTTGCCCATGATACGACGCAGGGTGTCGTTGTCTACATTTACTAGAAGAGCACTTTCCCATTTGCGTGCAAGTAAGGTTGCTGAGGTTCCTGCCATCGCTATGTCAAGAATACCCCCAGCATCGATCTGGGTCATATTGGCACCGTCATAGGCTAATACGGGTAAGAAAGAAACGAGGTCTCGAACAGCGTTCTCAGGGTTAGGCTCATTGGGTGAGAGCCCAATGCCGTACTCTGAAAGTTGTCTGAGCGCACGCGTTGGTGCGAAGTCAAATACAAAGCAAACCGGTTTCAGTACTTCTTCCTCGTTGGGATTGTCGCCATTTGGATTCTTTATGGACCAAGGCGACTGGACACGGAAAGCGGCCTGAAAATAGGTTTCTGGAGACTTGAGGTTGCGTAGCATCAGAATTGAAGTCCACTGCTTGACCGTGACACCGGTTGTAAGCTTGCCGCAAGATAACGTAATGGACTTCGTCTCGTAACCGCTGCCGATTGCTGCCCTAACTGGTGGCAAAGCATCTAATCCAATCCCGGCTGATGGACCTGCGGAAACGATTACTGAATACTCGTGCCAAAATGTATTCTGACGCTCGGCCAGCAGCTGTTTCATAGCGTGACAGGCAGCAACATTAGGTAGAAACCAAAATGAGTGTTGTAGGTAGGGCAAAAGGCGCACGTCAGAATACGGGAAAGGTGGGCGCGTGCCAGTTTTTAGACTATCTAGAGCGTGCGTTCCATACTGGCCACGAATGATGTTTAACCAAGTCTGGACTTCGTCTTTATGCTTGAACTCAGCATTTTCCTCTAAACCTGTTGCTGCAAAAAACTCATTAAGATCAAACTCATCAAACTCCCCAGCGCTAGCAATAGCTAGCAGTTCATCTGGCATCTGATAAGTCAGTAGCCTCATCTGCGGGAGGGCATTATAAGGGTTCCGTTCGCCTGGATTTTCCGCAGTAAATTGGTCTTTAGCGCGTTGTTCATCGGTATAAGTCCAGTTGAAGATTTGCTCTTCAATGAATTCCCCTGTTGCGAGTGCTTTGAATGGCGTACCGGAGAGATAGAGGTAAGCCCGAGTAGTCATTGGTAGGAATTCTATCTCTGCATTGGACAATACACCCAAATCTTCATTCACCGCATCTAGCTCTGCAGTGTAGGCTGCCTTGGTTTCAGCTTTCGAAACGGCATCTTCCTCGCCTTCGAACAACTCCTTGGCCGTGTCTCGCCATGCACCGAAATGATATTCGTCGAAGACAACAAGGTCCCAATTGACTTCATGTAGCCATGCATTTTTAGCTTTGATATTACCCAGCTTATCTTTGCCCAGCATGTCCTGAAATGATCCAAAATAAACTACTGGTTTGCTCTTGTTTATTTGAGTTGGATCTGCGCCAGAAGATCGGGAAATATACTGCCAGCCATCGAAGTCGGAGTGGCTTTCTAGGTCTGTTTGCCATGCATCTTCGACAGCTGGCTTAAATGTCAACACCAGCACTCGTTTTGCATCAAGTTTTTTGGCAAGTTGATAGGTTGTAAAAGTTTTGCCGTAGCGCATCTTGGCGTTCCAAAGAAAGCGTGGAACAGCTTTCTCGTCTTCAGTCCATCGAGACATGTAATAGGCATGGGTCTGCGCAACAGCCTCTGCCTGCTCGCGGCGCATGGCAAAGGTTTGATGATGGGTGCCGCTATGCTTCTGCCCTGTGCGTAGCTCGGTCAGGACGGTCTGCACGTCTGTTAGAGAGCATCGCATCCACTCGAGGGTGGGGTTCTCAAAACCTTTAGCTTTTAGAGCTTTGCGGACTTCGTGATCTGAAATCACATAACCGTCTTCGCGTTCGGCAGGTTCATCCAGTTCGATTTTAAAATTTATGATTGCGGCGGTACGCAGCTGCTCACGAACTCGGGCCCCTACATCGCGTGCAGTCTGCCCGATTTTGAGAAGTCCAATATGAGCATCGTCGTTTATGGAGTAGGCGTAGATGCGCGGGCGTGCTTGTGGCTTGGCTTCGAGAATGTCATTGATTGTCTTATGCATTAATCGCTTGCCGCATTCTTGGAAAGGTTTAGATCCATAGGGCGCACAATCTTTTCAACAAATGCAATCTCGTTCTCGGTCAACCCATACTTTGCGTAGAGTTCCTCATCAGTCCATACGCGGTCCCAGTCTTGTGTCGGCACGAAAGTGTAGACTTTGCGAGTTACGTGCTGAGATGATTTATGCAGTAGGATCAGTAAACGAGTTAGCCGGCAACATAAGTAGCTCAGAGCGCTTTGTGCTTCATCTTGTGTGCCAAATGGCCCAAAGGAGAGATAGGTCTCCGAAGAAACAGTGCCCGGCTCAGCGAGAAAGGGGGTGCTGATGATCTTATGCGGATAAGTATCGCGATTTCCTGTACCCGGTGCGGCATATCCAGCAAAGAGTTTCCATTTGTCGATAAGGTGTCCACCACTTTGAACTTGATCCCTCGAAACGAAACCTGTTCCTCCGTTCTGGAAGATTTTTAGATCATTTGGCTTTTTGCTCTTCCTACCTCTAAATGTTGTCGTAAAACCAAAAGGCTTTCGTGAACTTACGATCGATTCAAAGCGCCGATCTGCAGGCAGGGCAAGTGTTTTGTCTTGCCCAGTTTCCATCTGTATCACCTTGCGCAGGATCGACACGCCTTCATTGAAGCGAATAAAGATTTCAACCCCACTTTCAAGAAGTTGGCGATGATCTTCAGAGGTCGGCCAATCTTTAAAGTTGGTTGTAATACGACAGCTTCCAGGGTGGTCCTTGTCCCAAAGAAAATAGGACACTCCACCTTTGAGGCCTACACCGGGAAACACGTCTGCAGCACTCAGGTAATCGTCAATCGACCGTAAATGATTGTCCGACAACATGGACTTTCGGAAATCTTCTAGTCCCTTACCGCCTGCAAACCAGCGTGATGGAATGACCATAGTCAGATAACGAGGATCGAGCGCTTTCGCTTGTTCCACAAATTTATGATAGATCGGTGCGGCGCTTGTTCCGTGTCCGCCATCATCAAGTTGATAAGGTGGGTTTCCGATAACGACGTCAAAGTGCATGTCGCCTCCAAATAGCGCAGCTACTCGCGCTTTAATGTTGTCTGAATGGATAAACGTATAGGCGTGGCTTTCGCGATCTTCGCCGCGAGCCAGTGTTTCTTCGCTTGCTCCGCAAAAGGTGCATTTTCCGCGATTCCACGTATGCTCTACTCGGTCGAACCAGATGTTTCCTGCGTCGGAACTGAAGCCGCGGGTGATCGAGTGCTGGCCGTTCGCGTTTTTTGAGCAATAGAGGCTGCGGCGCGCTAGCATCGCCGTAAGTTCAGTGATTCCGATGCCAAAAATTTGTCGTGTTAATATATGGTCCACTCGCGTTTGCAGGTCTGGAATTTCGTGTTCTAGACCAACAATTAGGCGTTTGGCGATTTCTCGAAGGAATACGCCTGACTTAGTGCAGGGATCAAGGAGCGTTACATTCGGATTGCTCCAGATGTTTGCTCCGCCATGATCTGTTGCCCAAGCGTCTGTTAGCGTATCGAGCATACGATTTGCGAACTCAGGTGGAGTAAACACTTCGTCATTTGAAAGGTTTGCGATGCAAGAAAGAACGTCAGGATTGCGATTGCGAAGTGTGAAAGCAGCTTGGTTCATATAAATTCCACCTAAGCGCCCCCAACTTGCATAGCAAGGTCTTTAATTGTCATGGGGGGGTAAGTTTTTTGGGGTGTGAAAATCTCGTGTTTGCCTAGCCCAGCAAAAAGTGATCCTTCAGCGCTGAACGCAGCGGATCCAGTCAATGCATCCATTCGGAAATCACGTCGTTGAAACTTGCCTTTCCCGATGTAGCCCCATTCGGCGAAAGTGATCGGGTTGCCAAGGGCAGCTTTCATTGTCAGTGCATCCCCTTGCACGAGGTTCACCGCGAGCACATGAAATGCGGCGCGGTAGAGATCATCGTCAGATTTTATTGAAAGGTATTCAGAAAGAACTTCGAGCATATTTGCACGGCATTCTGCAATATTATCAGCCAAAAGCTCTATGCCATAAGTGCACATAAGACCTAAGAGTGCATAGTGGCGCTTATCAAAATTCGAATGTGCGAATTTCAATTCCACTGCTGCAAACTTACGTTTTAAGACTGGAACTAAGAAGTTACCACTGCCGCACGCAGGTTCGAGGAAACGCGCATCAATTCGTTCCGTTTCGCCTTTGACGAGATCCAGCATAGCCTCAACCATCCATGAAGGGGTGAATACCTCGCCGTGATCAGCGACTCTTTTTTTTGATTTAATTAAACTCATGCGTCATCATATGCGCCTGCACGCGCTTTCTCCAAGGCACTTCAGTTATGTATACCCAAGAGTTGGCAACTATTGGGTATACAATGCTACGAGTTTGCTTGCCCCTACCTGTGAAAGCACTCTTCTTGATGAGTTCATGGAGCCAGATCTCTCTGCTGATTTTATGCCACCTACCTTATGCTGAAATGGTTCACCTGAAGTTGAAACCTTGCTCTTGCTGGGAGTGCCTCGAACTAAGGCGAATGTCAGAAAATGGTCAAACGCCTCTTTCCCATGATCCCTCTCTTCTTGTTTCCCGCCGACTAATGGTGGGAAGAACGACGTGCGTGAACACGTCAATCCACGGGCCTTGTCAAATCAGTCCGTGAGAGCGTTAAGCAAGCTGAAAGGCTCATTCCCACCAAGCCATACATTGTTAATTGTATGGTTGGGAAATCTTGCCATAGCTTGAGAGTAAACTTCAATATGAACTTGTTTGGAGAAGTCGCTCCGGTCAACGCTGAACCGGTGGCACCCTATCTTGGCGGCAAAAGCCAGCTTGCTGCTCGTATTGTCGGTAAGATCAATCAGACCCCGCACCAGAGTTATGTGGATGTGTTCTGCGGAATGGGCGGGGTGTTTTTCAAGAGAAGCTCTGTCACCAAATGCGAAGTGATTAACGATATAAATAGTGAGCTTGTCACGTTCTTTCGTGTTTTGCGCTCACACAAGGCTGAGTTCTTGCGAAGCCTGGAATACATGTTTGCCTCACGTGAGGAATTTGAAGCGCTCAAAGATAGTGGACTGGATTATCTGACTGACATTCAAAGGGCTGTTCGCTTCTATTACCTCCAACGGCTCGCATTTGGTGGTAAGTCTGTGGGACAGTCGTTTGGGACTGCGATAGAGCGGCCATCTCGCTTTAACGTAAAGCGTGTTCTGAGTAACATAGAGAAGGTTGCAGACAGGCTGTCTGCAGTGACCATAGAAAACTTGGACTGGCGTGCTTGCATAGAGCGTTATGATGGAGAGCAGACGTTGTTCTATCTCGATCCGCCTTACTGGGGTGGTGAGACAGATTACGGCAAGGGGGTATTTGAGCGCTCCGACTTTGCGGAGATGGCAGAACGGCTTTCCAAAATCGCAGGTCGTTTCATTCTCTCGCTGAATGATAGAGACGAAACGCGACAGACCTTTGACGGCTTTCAGCAGGATGTTGTCAGCCTGAACTATTCCATTGCGAAAGGTGCGGGTAAGCAGGTCTCTGAGCTGATCATCTCCAATTAGCTTAACAATCCAATATGACAAACTTTGACGCTCGCAATCATCGCCGATTGCGGGCGTCAAGTTCTTCTAGGGTGGGAACGGGTAAGCCGTCTTCTCGCAGCAAGTGGTAGAAATATTCCTTCTTGCCCAGTTTCAGTTCTTTGCGGCGAGCTTCAATCATCTCAATGATAGGGATTGGAACGAGAGAGTAAGCGACGTTGCCCCTCTCAGATTTGCGCAAGGCGCTCAGCATGGCCTCATGCTCGCTTGGCCGGTCATTCACTAGCTGTGCGATAATGTCTTGGATGGATGAGCTCTCAGTGGGCTTTACAGCGGCTTCTGGAGCTTGCTCAACTGTGCTCGTGTCTCGGCTAATGAGCTGTCGCTTCGCTTTATAGTCTCCCATAGCTCAACCTCATGCTGCTGCTTTCCGAACGATTGCAGGAGGAATGAGGCGCCTTGCCCGTAATTCTCCTACGAGTTCCTGGGTGTAGACCTTGGCTCGGCCTTTGATGGAGTCTCCCGTGTTCATTGCAGTCTTGAATGTTGTGGTGTGCCAGAGGATGGTGTCCAGAACGTCGAGAGCCGATTCTTCAGATAGCTCGTTTGTGATGTCGTCAACATTGCGGGTGTTGCGGTCAAAGTCCGTCCTTACCACCGCGCTTGTGATTGGCTTGCCTGTCTCCGCACTCAGTTTCGAGAGGAAACGCTGGGTGTTTACTGCTCCCTCAATATCGGCAACGGTTGTAGAGCAGGGGATTAAGACCAGGTCACTAGCAGCTGCGATGTACGCAGCGATACGTGAGTTAAAGCCTGCGGTGTCTACAAGAGTGTAATCGTATTCACCCTCAAGCTCTTGCAGCAGTCCGGTGATTGCGTTGTCGTTTGTCTCGCGGAGGAAATCAATATTACCGCGATCTAAGACTTCTTGCTCTGCCCAAAGTGAGGAAGAGCGGAGTGTGTCAGTGTCTGGAATGATGATGTTGTGGCCTTCTCCAGCGAGAATGCTCGCAAGAGAAATTATCAAGGTGGACTTGCCGCAGCCACCTTTCTGCTGAATAGCTGAAATCGTATGCGCCATGTTGTGCCCCTCAATAAAAGATAGTTGCTGGACAACGGTATTTAGCCGCCAGATAACAGGCAATCCGCGACAATTAATGGGGAATAGGTAATCGAGAGCCGTAAGCAGATAACAGTTTACGAATGTTAGTTATAGCTGATTACCGTTGAGAGGTCTCTTGGGGATGTTGCGGCACCATGTGCTGGTAGCAAGGACGGGATGTAACGTCCTTGGATCCGCAGCGCGAGCAACGCAGCTTCCGAGCAATATAAATTACGATTGTATCCTCGGGCATTCCCTCAGTGGAAACGTAATCAGCGTTCTGGCAGTTATTGCAGTGAGCGCGAACCGGAGCGTCGAGTTCTTTTAAGTCTGCCAAAGTGACTGGACGGTTTTCCATTGCTCGTGCTCCAAATGATCTCTCCTGACAGGAAGTTTGGGAGGGTAGCAGAGCGCAATTTTGGGGGCAAGAATCCCTCACCTTGGTTCCATCACGAAAAACGTGAGGGAAAAACCCCAAAAAGATAAATAATAACAATGTCAGGAAAAGAAAGTGGAGGCCTCTGCCGGAATCGAACCGGCGTACACGGATTTGCAATCCGCTGCGTCACCACTCCGCCAAGAGGCCCCGCTGTGGTGTGAGGGGCTTTTCTGATATTTGGGCCGGATAGTCAAGCGGGCAAATTCACTTTCCACGATCACTCTTGTGTAAAACACCGAAATCTATGGGGTTTACCTAAGTGAGTAGCTTTCTGGATGAGCCCCAGCTTTTCTTCCAGCATGATGAAAAAGCTCGTATTTGCACCACAAAGTTCAAAAATAGAAAAACAACAGAGGGAACTGTTTATTTTTACGGATATGGCAGCTTGTGTTTGTGGTGCATGAGCGATATTTCTCAGCCAAAGAATCTTGCGAGACAGTGAGGACAAGATGGTCAACTTCGCGGAACAAAGAACACTGATGGTCGACAATCAGCTGCGGACCAATGATATTACAGACCTGCGCATTATTGGTGCTATGGGCAAGGTGCCTCGCGAAAAGTTCGTTCCGGAAAACCTGCAGGAACTGGCCTATATTGATGAAGATGTAGCCGTTGATGAAAAAGGCGAGCGTAAAATGCTCAAGCCGCACATCTTTGGCCGTCTTGTTCAGCTGGCTGATATCACTGCCAAGGATGTCGTTCTGGTGGTTGGTGCTGCCTCCGGTTATGGCGTAGCGATCGTTTCCTATCTTGCTGAGGCTGTTGTTGGTCTGGAAGTTGATGTGGCGCTGTCTGAAGCGGCCTCAACGAATCTTGAGCAACTGGGCATTGAAAATGCTGCTGTGATTGATGGTGATCTGGCCAAGGGTTATGCGGCTGATGCACCTTATGATGTTATTCTGGTGAACGGTTCCGTTGAAGAGCTGCCGGAAGCCTTGACTGCTCAGCTGAAAGACGAGGGTCGTCTTGTTGTGGTTGAGGGTGAGAGCAATGCAGGTGTTGCGCGGCTTTACACCAAGTCTGGCGGCAATGTGAGTTCTGTGTTTGCGTTTAATGCGCATGCATGTGCGCTTCCAGGATTTGAGAAACCGGAAGTCTTTGAATTCTAAACGCTTGCAACTCAGGTATGGAAATGTGAGGCGAGGGGAAACCTTCGCCTTTTTTTGTTTTTCTGTGAAGTGTTGTGATGAATTTCCGTTTTCGTGATGTGAATTACAGTTTTGTCCCAATGCTGGTTTAAAGCACTTCAAACTCTGGTAGGGTAAAATAGGAACTGAGTGCTGCTGCTGTCTTTTCTATCAATGATGTAGAGATATCCACGTTTCAATCATTGGGTGAAAAAACGGTAGTAAAAACTTAATGGTTCTATTAGTGTGCCTCCGGGGAATGATATTCTGCGATTGGGCTAGGTAATTATCTCGATAAGATGTTGCCTGTTCGTCGCAGTATTTATTTTTTTCCAAAATCGGCTTGATCGTCGGTTTCGGAAAACGCCGAATAAGATATACATTTCGGCGAGTGTGTTGGGTTTGCGGTTCGTAAGATTGACCCTGTTTGAGGCATATAAAGTGGTTTCTCGGAAAACGTTAACGGGTGCAGTTGCAGTAGTCGGCTTGCTTGTGAGTGCTCAAGGCGCGAATGCTCTTTCAATTAAAGAAGCATTGGCTGCTACCTATCAGAATAACCCGACATTAAACGCATCACGCGCTCAGCTTCGTGCGACAGATGAAGGTGTGCCACAGGCTTTGGCCGGATGGCGCCCAAGCATTATTGCCAGTGGTAATTATGGTTACCAGTGGCAGGAGACACAGGGCACTAACCGAAACCGTAATGAGTATACAGCATCCTTGCAGGTTACTCAGCCGCTGTTCCGTGGTTTCCGGACTGTGAACTCTACCCGTCAGGCTGAAGCTATTGTTCGTGCTCAGCGTGAAGATTTGCGTACAGCAGAGCAGACTGCGCTTTTCCAAGCTGCGACCGCATATATGGACGTCATTCGCGATACCGCGCTTGTGTCTTTGCGTCGGAGTGACTTGAAATTCCAGGAAGAGCAGGTTCGGGCCTCTAAAGATCGCTTTAATGTGGGCGAAGGTACGCGGACGGATGTTTCTCAGGCTGAATCAGGTCGTGCTCGTGCGCAGTCCACACTGAACACAGCGCTGGCAAACCTGAACACAAGTCGTGCGATTTTCCGTCAGGTGATTGGCATTGATCCCAAAAACCTGAGCGCTCGCACCAATGTGACAAGCTTGTTGCCGAAGACTGTTTCTTCTGCAATCTCTATTGGTCAGGAAGAGCATCCTGCGATCCAGTCTTCTCAGTTTCTGGTTGATGCCGCTCAGTTTGCGGTGAAAACTGCTGAGGGTGTATTGCTTCCGACTGCTGATGTTCAGGGAACATTGTCTTATAGCGACAACAACCTTCCTGGCGTGTCTGGAAAGCCGACCAGAACAGCATCTATTTTTGGTCGTGTGACTGTTCCTATCTACCAGAATGGTAGCGAATACTCTGTTGTGCGCCAGTCTAAAGAAGATCTGGGCCGCACCGAGATTTTGGTTGATGTGTCCCGTGATAGCATCCGTGCTCAGGCGATCTCCTCCTGGGGGCAGCTGAATGCATCGATCGCTTCCATTACGGCAGCTGAAGCACAGGTTGCTGCGGCTCGTCTTGCTTTGGAAGGCGTGATTGAAGAGCAGCGTGTTGGTCAGCGGACCACGCTTGATGTTCTGGATACACAGAGTGATCTGGTGGATGCGCGTGTAACATTGGTGACAGCGCAGCGTGACCGTGTGGTTGCTGCTTATGCGGTTCTTTCCTCTGTTGGTCGTCTCGACTATAACAGCCTGGCATTGACCGGTGCGCGTTATGATCCAACTGAACACTACCGTCTGGTACGTGATAAGTGGATTGGTCTGCGGACCCCGGATGGGCGTTAAGCTCTTCTGATATAATGAAATTTTGAAGAAGGGAGCCTTATCGGCTCCCTTTTTTGTTGCCGTATTTTCAAATTTGCTCGTTTTCCTTGTGGGAATTGGCTTTTTGCTGGATATGTGGCTGTCAGGCGGGGGCGCTTTTCTCCTATATTTAAGTAAGTATTTATTAATGAACTGAGTCGGAAAGCCGGCGGATTAGACGCGATTAGAAGTGGAGCACATACATGGGAGCTGTCTCACAGGGTAACGAGCCTTCCATGGAGGATATCCTGAGCTCGATCCGCAAGATTATTTCGGATGACGAAGCAAGTGGCGCAGAACAGATGACAGATGCTGCATTGAGTGACGCGGACGCAGGTCGCGAATTATCACAGGACGATCTAGATAAACTCTTTGATGATGCGCCAGCGGAAATGGAGCCTGCTCCAACTCCTGAGCCAGAAGTGGTGAAGGACGCGGAACCAGACGTTCTGGAGCTGACGCAAAAAGAGCAGATCGACGAGCAATCCTCCTCATTGAAAATTATTGAAGGCCTTGCTGATGAAGACAAGGAAGAGGATGGAGACATCGCTTTTCTTGATCAGCCGGGTCCTGAAGCGTTTGGGCTGAGCAGCATGGGGCAAGATGACATTCTTGAGCCATCTGCTGCAAAAAGCCCGGCGGAAACACTTATCTCAAGCGCGACGGACGAAGTTGTGTCCAGCGCCTTTAACGGTCTTGCCAACACGGTGCTGTCCAAGAACGCCCGTACACTGGAAGACCTCGTGGCTGAGATGCTGCGCCCAATGCTGAAAGGCTGGCTCGACCAGCATCTGCCAAGCGTGGTGGAGCGGCTTGTGCGCCAAGAGATCGATCGCATCTCACGCAAATAATCCTCTGGATGTGAGGGGAGAAGCTCTCCCCTTCACACATCCGCTCTCTGCTACTCTTTCTAAGAAAACCGTGTCAAAACTGATCTGTGGTGTGGGCTGTTTGGGTATTTGTCGCTCAAATATGCTCTGTAACTGCATGAAAGGTTGACTTAGGCGAGTGCATCCGATTTACACCAGACAAACTCCATAAGTGGAAGAGCTTTTAGGTATGCTGGATAAAACATATGAGGCGGCCTCTGTTGAGCCGCGGATTTACGACGCTTGGGAACAGGCAGGGGCCTTTAAGGCAGGTGCGGGCGCAGAAGATGGAGCTGCGACCTACTCAATCGTGATTCCGCCGCCAAATGTGACAGGCTCTCTGCATATGGGCCATGCTCTCAACAACACTTTGCAGGACATTATGGTTCGCTACCAGCGTATGCGCGGTCGCGACGTTCTGTGGCAACCGGGTATGGACCACGCAGGTATTGCGACACAAATGGTCGTTGAGCGCCAGATGGCTGCTGACGGCGGCAATGTTACGCGTCGTGACCTTGGTCGTGAAGCGTTTATTGATCGTGTGTGGAAATGGAAAGGTGAGTCCGGCGGGATGATCTTTAACCAGCTCAAACGCCTTGGTGCGTCTTGTGACTGGTCCCGTGAGCGTTTCACCATGGACGAAGGCCTTTCCAAGGCTGTTCTGGAAGTGTTTGTTTCTCTTTACAAAGAGGACCTGATTTACAAGGACAAGCGCCTTGTGAACTGGGATCCTAAACTTTTGACTGCGATTTCTGATCTGGAAGTTGAGCAGAAGGAAATGCAGGGCAACATGTGGCATTTCCGCTATCCGCTGGCGGATGGTGTGACGTACCAGCACCCTGTTGCGTTTGATGAAGACGGCAAGGCGACCGAGTTTGAGACGCGTGATTACATCGTGATTGCGACCACTCGCCCGGAAACCATGCTGGGTGATACGGCTGTTATCGTTCATCCGGATGATGAGCGCTTTAAAGAGCTGCAGGGCAAAGACATTATCCTGCCGCTGGTTGGCCGCCGTATTCCAATCCTTGCTGATGACTATGTTGATCTTGAAACCGGCACAGGCGCGATGAAGGTTACGCCTGCGCATGATTTCAATGACTTTGACATTGGTAAGCGTCATTCTCTGCGTCAGATTTCCATCATGGACCGTGAAGCCAACATTGTTCTGCGTGAAGCAGAAGGCTTTATGGATGGTCTGGAACTGACCGATGAGCTGAGCAAAACACTGGAAACACTTGAAGGTGTTGAGCGCTTTGCAGCACGCAAGCTGATTGTTTCCATGCTGGAAGAGCGCGGTCTGCTGGATGAGGTTGTTGATCACGTCAACATGGTTCCACACGGTGACCGTGGCGGCGTTCCGATTGAGCCTATGCTGACTGACCAGTGGTATGTTGATGCCAAGACCATGGCGCAGCCTGCCATTGCATCCGTTCGTGAAGGTCGCACCAAGTTTGTTCCTGCCAACTGGGACAAGACCTATTATGAGTGGATGGAAAACATCCAGCCGTGGTGTATTTCTCGTCAGTTGTGGTGGGGACACCGTATCCCTGCGTGGTATGGCCCGGAAGGCAAGTTCTTCGTTGAAAAGAGCGAAGAAGAAGCACTGGCTGCGGCTGCGGAGTTCTATGGTAAGCCTGTAAAGCTGATGGAGCAGAACGACGCTATAGCTGCACATGATGCAGGTGAAGCTGACTTTGTTGCCATGTACCGCGATGAAGACGTTCTGGACACCTGGTTCTCTTCTGCGTTGTGGCCGTTCTCGACTATGGGCTGGCCGGATAAAACTGCTGAGCTTGCACGTTATTACCCAACGTCTGTTCTTGTTACCGGCTTTGACATTATCTTCTTCTGGGTTGCCCGCATGATGATGATGGGCAAGCACTATATGAAGACTGAGCCCTTCGACACGGTTTACATTCACGCCCTCGTCCGTGACGAGAAGGGCGCGAAGATGTCCAAGTCCAAGGGCAATGTGATTGATCCGCTGGCGCTGATTGAAGAATACAGTGCAGATGCTCTGCGCTTCACTCTGGCAGCCATGGCTGCACAGGGCCGCGATATCAAGCTGGCGACCTCTCGTGTTGCTGGTTATCGCAACTTCACCACTAAGCTCTGGAACGTTTGCCGCTTTGCTGAGATGAACGAGTGTCATGCTGTAGACGGCTTTGACCCTGCGCTCGTTAAGCAGACCGTGAACCGCTGGATCGTGACTGAAACAAGCCGCGCTATTCGCGAAGTTTCTGAGGCGATTGATACCTACCGCTTCAACGATGCAGCTGGTGGTGCCTACCGCTTCGTGTGGAACACATTCTGTGACTGGTACGTTGAGCTGACCAAGCCGATCTTCTACAGCGATGATGAAGCGGCTAAGGAAGAAGTTCGTGCCACAACGGCCTGGGCTCGTGATGAGATCCTGAAGCTTCTGCACCCATTTATGCCTTTCATTACGGAAGAGCTTTGGATGCGTACGGTTGAAGATGGCGACAACAAGCGCGAGAAGCTTCTGGCTCTTTCTGCTTGGCCAACTTCCATTGGTGAAGATGGAGAGGCTGCTGCTGAGATCAACTGGCTGATCGACATGATCGTCCAGATCCGCTCTGTTCGTTCTGAAATGAACGTTCCGGCTGGAGCGAAGGTTCCTGTTGTTCTGTGTGGTGCTTCTGAGCAGACCAAGGCCCGTCTTGGTATCCACGAAGCAGCGATCATGAAGAACGCGCGTGCTGAGACCGTGACAACTGCTGATGAGATCCCTCAGGGCTCTGCTCAGATTGTTGTTGGCGAAGCAACCGTTTGCCTGCCACTGGCAGGTGTTATCGATCTGGATGCGGAAAAGGCACGTCTTGGCAAGTCTCTGGACAAGATTGTTGGTGAGCTCACCAAGATCTCCAAGAAGCTTGAAAACGAACGCTTCCTTGCAAAAGCTCCGGAAGATGTTGTTGCTGCTGAAAAAGAAAAAGTGGCTGAACTTGCTGAGCGCAAGGAAAAGATGGATGCCGCTCTGGAGCGCCTCGCAGCTCTGGGCTAAGGCTCGTTCATCCTTTGAATTTTGCAAAACGCGGCTCTTCGAGGCCGCGTTTTTTGTTTAAGCTTTCTTCTTCTTTGTCTTGGGAACTTTGGTTTTGGGTTTGACCTCAGCTTTCGGGCTGGATTCTTGCTTAGGTTTCACAGCCGGAGCAACTGGAGTTTCGGGCGGTTGGAGGGCGCTGTTTTCGCCGTAGTTGGTGACGAAGGGGTGGGCGACTTCGATGTTTTGGTCTGAAATAAGTTTCAGGGTGCGGATGATGATGCTTTCCTGAATGGCGAGATACTCATCACGAGTTGCGGCCTGAACGCTGTCTTCGATCTGGATCACAATGCCGTTCTCATTAATGTTCTCTAGTCTCACCTTTGCTGCATCTGGTTGGGACAGCGGATGTTTGGCCAGCATTCGTTTGATCTTGGTGATGAGCTTTTCCAATTGCTCTGCGCTGGTGTCGTACTTCAATGCAAATCTCAGAACGACGCGGAAGTGATCTTTCAGTGTGTAGTTCATGAAGTTCATCTTGGCGAGGTCGGCGTTAGGGATAGTGACCAGCGTTCTGTCCGTGGTTCTGATACGGGTTGAGCGCATACCGATGGTTTCCACGTGTCCGCGCACCTTGTTGAACTCGCAATAGTCTCCGACACGCACGATGCCATCCGCATAAAGGATCAGGCCGCCGAGAAGGTTTTCGAGCGTGGGTTGAGCGGCTAAGGCGATGGCGAGACCGCCGACACTGATACCTGCGATGATGCCGTAGAGCGGGATATTCAGGCGGGTTGCGCCGTAAGTGAGCAGAATGAGAGCGCACAGGATGGCGAAGAACTGCGTTGCTGTGCGAATGATGCTGCGGTCGATGGAGGCAACACCGCGGTTCTTGAGCAGTACCAGCTCGCTCAAGAGGCGCAGGATTTTGTAAATGATGACTGCACCGCCAATCCAGACCAGTGTTTCGATGGTCAGGTCATAGACTTGCAGAACCGGGCCACCTATATTGATTTGATAATCAGCCAGATAACGCAGGAAAATGAGAGAGCCGACAATGACGCCGGAAGTGATGATGCTGAGCACTTGCCGCCGAACAGGCTTATTGCGGTCTGGCAGGCGCCGCATGGTGGTGACGAAGAAGAAAAGAATGACTGCTGCAATTGCTGTGATCAGGATCAGTGCGAACCACTGCCAGACGGCCTGTCCATAATACAGCTCCAGTAGCCATGGAGGTTGGCTTTCAATCAACGAGAACCAGGCTGGCGGAAGCAGGTGCCCAGGACTGCTGGCGAAGAAGTGATAAAGGTCTTGCTGAATGGGCGAGCGGGACGGGAGCGCTTTGACTTCCTCATAAAACTCTGGAATCCGGTCCACTGTTTGTGCAGAGAAAACATACTCCCCTTGCTGCGGTCCTTCAGTCATCTTGGTGATAACGATTTGAGTGAAGGGGATCGTCCAGGAGTTTTCTAAATCGGCCTGATTGAAGTCGTAGGTGCCTGCGGTCGTTCCTGGTATATCCGGGAAAGGTGGAAGTGGGATGCGGTCCAGTATCTCTTTGAGCTGCAGGACGAGCTCAAGTGATGTTTGCTGGCGTGTTGCGCTAGGGAGCCCGGAAAGATCAAAGCAGCCTCTTGCACGCTCAAGAAGAATCTCGGCGAGATGGATCTTGTTTTGAATGTGTTCATGGCTTTTGCTCATGCCAAGCGTTTCCATAGAGAACGCCCCCATGCCGGTGTTCTCTTCGTAAGCTTCCTGAATGAGGTGGTTTGTCTCCTCCATGATGTCGAGGAAGCTGTCCAGCGTTGCTCTTGGGGAGCTGGTGTCGGCAGGTGCGAGAGGGAACATGCCGATGATATCTTTTGCTCGGAACTCCATCAGCGGCATTGCCGGCATGCGTAAGGTCTCTGGCATGCCGTTCTTGTCAGATGGCATCTGTGGCTTCTCGGAGGGGGCTTTCAGGATCTGCTTTTGCTGCTGCTTGATGTACTTCTGGTAGAGGGACTGGGCGGGAGCCTGGCTCGGGAGTGCCAGAAACAAAAGAACGCAAAAAAACGCAGAAAAAACGCGTGCAACGCACAAATAACGCAAATCAACGCAAAGCGCACTGGCGGCGCGGTATGTCCGTTGTTGCTGGGTTATCGAGTGCGGTTGCTCTGGTTGCATCAAGGTCTCGGTTGTTGCCAGTTTCCTGTTCTATGAAACCAGCCACTCAAGACCATTTGGACAATCCACGCCCTGTTATTTAAGTAAAATTTGCCGGTGGGTTATCGTGGCTTTCGCGCAACGCCTGTGGGTTAGCTGAGATTCCTCAGCGATTGCCGCGTGTTTGCCTCGTTCTGGCCTTTTCCCCGTAGCATTCCAGTGCTAAGCCCTTTACAGCTCGGGCGTTTGAATCACTAGCTGCTGGAAAGTTTTATGGGTTTTACAATGCGTAAATATCTTGGGCGCGCTGCATCTTGCGCACTTGCTGCGTTGATCGGGGGGGCAGCGTTTGCATTGCCGGCTCAAGCTCAGACACCAATTAAAAACCCGGTTGCAGTGTTCAAAGGGCTGGACAAAATTACCGGCCGCATTACTACGTTTGATGTCTATATTGATGAGACAGTCCAGTTTGGTGCGCTTCAGGTGACGCCGCGCGTTTGCCATTCCCGGCCTCGGACAGAAGCTTCTCAAACCACAGCGTTTATTGAGGTTGATGAACTTACGCTCGACAGTAAAGTTCGCCGGATCTTTAGTGGCTGGATGTTTGCAAGTAACCCTGGTGTGCACGCTGTTGAGCACAGCGTCTATGACATCTGGCTGATCAACTGTAAGAAGACAACTTCCGTGCCTCCGCCAGAAGGTTACGCTGGTCCCGCCGTTGATATCGTTTCCGAAGAAGATGATCTGGCTGGAAAAGACTTTGTTTCTTCAGGGGAAATTCCGGTGCCACGACCGAAGGTTGTTGCAACACTGCGATAAATAATGCGGCCTCTCAGATGAGGCCGTTTTTGGTTTTAGGTGGAGCAGGGCGCATATCCTCGATGATCTGAAGAACCAGCTTGCCAGAGCTTTCTTGCGGCAACGCATGGAAATCTCCGTGAACCATCAAGGCATTTTCCAGCAGCTTGCCATACTGCTCTTTAGGAACTTCGGTCGCGCCGAACTGTTCCAGATGTTCTGTCACAAACTGAGCGTCCAGTAACCTGTAGCCTCCATAGAGCAGACGGCCATACAAATGCACAAGGGCAACCTTGGAGGCATCCCGCTCCAGCGAGAACATACTCTCCCCAAAGAACGCTCCGCCTAGTGATACGCCGTAAAGGCCTCCAGCAAGCTCGTCAGAAGCGTTGTAGACTTCGATTGTGTGGCAATACCCCATAGCAAAAAGTGCAGTATAGAGCTTGCGGATCTCAGCGTTGATCCATGTCTCTTTGCGCTCTGATGTGGTTGTTGCGCAGTGAGAGATTACTGCTTTGAAATCACGGGAGGCTCGAACGACAAATTTGTCGGAGCGGACGGTTCTAGCGAGCCGTTTAGGGATGTGAAATGAATCGAGCGGCAAGATACCTCGCCGCTCGGGATCAATCCAGAAAAGATCAGGAGAGTCAGCAGTCTCAGCCATTGGAAAGATGCCACAAGCGTATGCTTTAAGCAGAATTTGTGGGGTAATCTTAAATTCCATGCTGGTCTGCTTTTGACCTCCCTAAATCTCCTCAGTCTTCTTCGGAGTTCTGTGCTGCAATGTGCGCGTCCAGGAACTTCTCAAGCCAATGGATATCATAGGCGCCATTGGCGATATCCTGATTGTCCAGAAGCTCTGTGAAGAGCGGAACTGTTGTATTGATACCATCAACCACAAACTCGCTCAGAGCGCGACGCAGACGCATCATACATTCCACGCGGGTCCGGCCATGAACGATCAGCTTACCGATCAGGCTGTCATAATGCGGAGGAATTTTGTAGCCCTGATAAACGCCGGAATCCACGCGCACACCCAAGCCACCTGGTGGGTGGTAGTAGGTGATTGTGCCCGGAGATGGAGCAAAGGTCAGTGGATGTTCTGCATTGATACGGCACTCAATCGCATGACCAGAGAAGCGAACTTCATCCTGGCTGATTGAAAGAGTAGAGCCTCCAGCAATGCGGATCTGTTCGATCACAAGATCAATGCCGGTTACCATCTCTGTTACAGGGTGTTCGACCTGCAAACGGGTGTTCATTTCAATGAAGTAGAACTCACCGTTTTCATAGAGGAATTCGATGGTACCTGCACCGCGATACTTGAGCTTACGCATAGCGTCTGCACAAACTTCGCCGATCTCCATACGCTGTTCTTCATTCAGAGCAGGGGATGGACACTCTTCGAATACCTTCTGATGGCGGCGCTGCAAGGAACAGTCGCGCTCACCGAGGTGGATCGCGTTGCCCTGACCGTCACCCAGAACCTGCACCTCAATGTGGCGTGGTTTGCCGAGGTACTTTTCCATGTACAGAGCATCATCGCCAAAGGCTGCTTTGGATTCGGAGCGTGCGGTTGAAATCGCAGTATCCAGATCTTCTGCTGTCAGAGCGACCTTCATGCCACGGCCACCGCCGCCTGCTGCCGCTTTTACGAGAACCGGATAACCGATTTCCTTAGCGATTGCATGGACGTCGTCTTCAGGGGTGATGCCACCATCGGAACCTGGCACAACTGGAATACCCAGTTCTTTTGCCGTGGTCTTTGCCTGAATCTTATCGCCCATCACACGGATGTGCTCTGAGGTAGGGCCGATAAAGGTGATGCCGTGTGCCTCAAGAATCTCAGCAAAGCGTGCATTCTCGGAAAGGAAACCATAACCGGGATGCACAGCGTCGGCGCCAGTGATTTCACAGGCAGCCAGAATTTGCGGGATATTGAGGTAACTGTCACGCGCTACTGGCGGACCAATACAAACGCTTTCGTCAGCCAGACGCACGTGCATCGCATCTTCGTCAGCAGTAGAGTGGACCGCAACAGTGCGAATGCCAAGCTCTTTACATGCCCGAAGGATGCGGAGTGCGATCTCGCCGCGGTTTGCGATGAGGATCTTTGAGAACATAGAGACTTCGCCTGTTATTCGATGATGATAAGTGGTTCGCCGAATTCAACTGGCTGACTATCTTCAACCAGAATTGCAGTCACAGTGCCTGACTTTGGTGAAGGGATCTGATTCATGGTCTTCATCGCTTCAATGATCAGAATGGTGTCGCCCTTCTTGATGGACTTACCTACTTCAATAAAGACTGACGCACCTGGCTCTGGTGCAAGATAGGCTGTGCCAACCATTGGAGAAGTTACAGCGCCCGGATGGTTGGCTGCGTCTGCAGAAACTGCAATCTCTACAGGTGCGGCCGCTGCTGGTGCCGGCGCAGCTACAGGAGCAGGTGCTGCTACTGGTGCCACTGCACCCACTGTCAGCTGACGAGCGACACGAACGCGGAGATCTTTTTGTTCAACTTCGATTTCGGTCAGGTTGGTTTCGTCCAGCACATTTGCAAGCTGGCGGATCATTTCCTGATCAAACTTAGTTTCTTTCGTCATCGTTTTCATCGTCCAGTTCGAAATGCCCTGACTAATGCCAGGAGCCTTCGGTTTGGCCCCCAAAGCGACTGTGCAGCAAGGATGGCCTTTTAATAATCTGTGAAAATCCAATTGCTCAGAGCAAATGCGGACTTTCTGACTGAATGAACTACGTAAGCAGTTGGTTATTAACTGCTTAGATAGCCATTAATTCTCTAGTTGCGAGATGCTGTCTTTTAAAAAGTATGCATCCGGAGTGCCTAGGCTGAGCATAAGGCAATATCATGTTTATTAGCGCAGAAAGGCACATAACGCTTTGATTTACTCAGAAGTACACAAATGTAGTTGCGTCTACGCAACCAATCTGTTCTCAAAAACTCTGTGTAACAATCTAGGTTTACTTGACGTATTGGTAAAGTGTAGCCAGGCAAATAAACATAACTGGCCCTCTTATATGGTCAGAGCGGACCAAGGAAAAGACCTTTGTCCGCTCTGAGTTGAGTTCTTAAGGATAAAGCTGCGAAAATGCGTTGATATGCGCGATTGAGATCAATCTACTCGCGTTCAGCTGCAATTTTTTCCTTCAAAGTGTCATAGCCAACGGCTCCAACAATCACTTCTTCACCCAAAATGTAGGAAGGGGTTCCCGTGATGCCGAGCTGCTCAGCAATAGTGAATACTTCCTGGAAGGTCTCGGCTGCGCGGTTGGACTTCATTGATTTTTCCAGATCTGCATCAGAGATCCCGAGATCTTTCGCAACTTTCAGGCTGCTAGCGAGGTTTGCACGGCCAGGCTGGCCCAGAAGTGCGAGGTGGAAGTCCTCGTATTTTTCTGGTGCAACTTCAGCAACTGCGATAGCAACGCGTGCAGCTTCCTGAGATGCTTTGCCCAGTACAGGGAATTCTTTCAAGACAACGCGGAGGTTCTTGTCTTCGTCTACGAGGCGAACAAGGTCAGACAGTGCGCGCTTACAGTAACCGCAGTTGTAGTCAAACAGCTCTACGAGCGTGACGTCGCCGTCTGGGTTGCCGAGGACAATCTGGTAGTCGCTGTTGTAGATCTCATCAGAGAGGCTGGAGATAGCGCCTTTGCGTGCGCTTTCTTCTTCTGCGAGGCGACGCTTATCAAGTTCCTGAAGCGCTTCCAGTACGATTTCCGGATTTGCGACAAGGTATTCCTTGATGATTGTTTCGACTTCAGCGCGGTTCACCGTTTCTGCTTGTGCAGAAAAGGTTGCTGGCAGCAGAGCGAGTGTTGCAGCACATATGATCGCAGCTCGGCGAATGAGTTTCTTCATGACGTCTCCTGTAACCCTGTTCGGGTGCGTGGTTTTTATCAGTCTGATTTATTAGCGGCGTTTGAGCTGAGGCACTTTGACTGACAGTATATCGTCAGCTTGTTGCCAGGCAGGTGAGCCGACTTTTAACTTTTTTTGAGCCCGTTTTGCGTAACGCTGTGCGCTGCGAATATCACCACGGGTCATATGGCTTTGTGCGGTTGCCAGATCTGCACCAGCAATATCGCCCAGACGGGCATTTGCGATTGCAAGTTGCGCATAGCCGTTCATGGAATATCTGTCTTTTCGCAGAGCTCTGGTCAAAATGCTCTTTGCTTCTTTCAGGTACCGCTTGTCGTCGGATGCGACCATTGCGAAGCCCAGCCAGATTTCAAAATGCGGATTGCCAGGATAAAGCGCCAGCGCTTTGCGGAATGGTGCAATTGCGGCTTTTGGTTTGCCACCTTCGAGCAGCGCCTGTCCTTTGATTTCATAGAAATACGGATATTCCGGCGCTTTTGAGATCAAGGCATCGATTTTTCTGACGGCATTTGATGCTTTGTCGGACCTCATGCTTGCAATGGCACGGGCATATTGCGCGGGGAGACTTTTGTCTCTTTCCGGATAGGCGCGGTAAACTGAGTTTCTATGACTGGTGAATGCCAGTAGTTTGGCTTTGACCATGTCATGCTTTAATTGAAGGCGTTCGGGATCCTTCTTATTGAAGTGTTTTGCCTTTTGCGCCTTGTTTTGAAGCGCGTTGAAACGGGCGCGTGGCATGGGGTGGCTGAGCGCGTATGGGTCTACATACTGCGCTGAGAACAGAGCCTGATCCGCCATGCGTTCAAATGTTGTGAGCATGCCCTTGGCAGAAACGCCAACGCGATCGAGGTAGCGCAGGGCTGCCTGGTCAGCTGATGATTCTTCAGATCTGCGATAGGACAAGAAATTTCGTTGGGCAAGCGCTCCGCCACCGGAGACTGCTGCTGCACCACCGCGTGCGATGGAGCTGTTGCCTGTGGTTGCACCTGCTGCCATAGCGCCAGCGCCCAGGATCATGCCGATAACTGACATGATCTGTGCGTTTGAGGCTGCCTGGCGCATACGAACCAGATGGTTGCCTGCAATATGGCCGGTTTCGTGTGCGATCACGCCAATCACTTCGCTTGGCGTTTTGGCATCCATGATGACGCCGAGGTTGATAAACATCCTGCGGCTGTCTGGAACGAAGGCGTTAAAGCTCTTGTCGTTGACCAAAATGATCTCAACCTGATTGGCAGGAAGTCCAGCTGCCCGGAAGATCGGTTTGGCGTACTCGCGCAGCAGATCTTCAGTTTCTGCATCGCGAACGAGGGGGAGCCCCTTCTTTTGTTGAGCTTGAGCTGTGGTGATTGCCACATTAGGTACAACCAGAGAAAGTGCGGTCGCTGTTATAAGAAATTTGCGCGCAAACTTTGTTGCTTGTGATTTGACTGGTTCAATCACACGTTTCAATGCATTGTTCTTAAATTGCACGTCAAGTCCCCTTAATTGGCTTGGCAGGCGCATAGCGGTTCGCACTTAAAGTACTACATAGACTTTCAAATAAGCCTTAACCACCCAAGATAGGCAGTTATTAGGCAAAATTGCTAGGTAGCCCGAAAAATTAAAGCACAGGCTCTGAGAAGAAGAAATAAGAGGGAATGCATTTGTCAGTATTAATGGGATCAAAACGTAGTGAAGTCCTGCCTTTTCAAGCTATGGAAGTGCTGAATGCTGCTAACCGCCTTGAGCAGAACGGAGAACACGTGCTGCACATGGAAGTGGGACAGCCGGGAGCGCCTGTTCCTGACTCGGTTTTGAAGGTTGCACATGATCATCTGTCTTCTGGCCGATTGGGATATACGGAAGCGCAGGGCATTCCGTTGCTGAAGAAGAGCATTGCTCGCTACTATAAGCAAACCTTTGGATTGGAGGTTCCTGAATCTCGCATCTTTGCAACCACGGGTTCTTCTGCTGGTTTCAACCTTGCTTTTCTTGCCGGATTTGACAGAGGGGACCGCATTGCAATTACCTCTCCCGGCTATCCGGCCTACCGCAATATTATTGAGGTGTTGGGGCTGGAGTGTGTTGAGATTGAGGTTGGGCCAGAAACGCGCTGGTCGCTCACCCCTGAGATTCTTGAGGCGGTGCATAAAGAGAAACCGCTAAAGGGTGTGCTTGTGGCCAGTCCAGCGAATCCGACTGGGACCATGATGTCTCCTGAGGCTCTCAAGGCATTGGTTGAAGCTTGTGAGGCGATGGATTTGTGGTTCATCTCCGATGAGATTTACCATGGGCTTGCCTATGACATGGAGGAGGAGACAGCGCTTCGCTTTACGGACAAGGCGATCATCGTCAATAGCTTTTCCAAATACTATTGCATGACGGGTTGGCGTATTGGCTGGATGGTGCTGCCTGAGGTGCTTGTGCGTCCGATTGAGCGGATTGCGCAGAGCCTTTACATCTCGCCGCCTGAATTGGCGCAGGTGACTGCAGCTGCTGCTTTTGATGCGACTGAGGACTATGAGAAGATCAAGGCTGGGTATGCCGCCAACAGGCAGGTGCTGCTTGATCATCTTCCTCAACTTGGGTTTGACGTGTTGCCGGTTGATGGTGCGTTCTATGTGTATGCGGGTGTTTCACAGCTCACTAACGATTCCATGGAGTTCTGTCAGAATATGTTGGCAGAGACACACATTGCTGCAACGCCCGGCGTTGATTTTGATCTGACGCGCGGGAACCAATTCATGCGCTTTTCCTTTGCGGGGAAGGAGCCTGATATCAAGCTTGCGGTGGAACGGCTGGAAAACTGGCTCAAGTAACAGGCAATAAAAAAGCCCGCTCAGTTGAGCGGGCTTTTTTATTGAACTTGTTTTCTCTTAGAAGAAAGAGCGGCGTTGCCACCAGCCTGTGCGGCGCGGCGAGTCATCATCGCCTTCAACGGCAACGGTTTCCCCTTCAACAACCTTATGCGATGTCACGACCGGTTTGGTCGGTGCTTTCGGTTTCGCTGGTGCTTCAGCCTCAACTCCTGCTTCTGCAGCTTTTGGGGCCTCGACAGCCTGAGCTTCTTCTTTCACTTCAACCTTTGCGACTTCCGCAGGCTTTTCTTCTTTAGGCTGCTCAGCAACCGGCTCTGCAGGCTTGCTCACTGGTTCTGCCGGAGCATCTGCAGGTTGTTCGGCTTGCGTTGCCACTTCTACCGGAGCTTCTTTCACCGCGACGTCTGCAGCTTCTTCTGCCTGAGGGGCCGGGGCTTCGGTTACTTCTGTAGAAGCTTCCTTCTCAGCTGTTTCCTCAGGTGCAGGTTTTACTCTGCGACGACGGCGAGGCTTGCGGGTTTCTTTCTTCGGCTCTTCTTCAGCTGCTGCCTCTGTTACCGGCTCTACAGGAGCAGCAGTGTCTTCTGCAGCTGCTGCTTCATCTGCGGTCTCAGATTTTGCTTCTGCAATGATCTCTTCAACGCTATCCGCAGAGCTTTCTTTTGAGCCTTCTGCTTCCTCGGAGCTTTCACCGTTCTCGCCGTTTTCATCAGATCCGCTTCTGCGACGGGAGCGGCGGCCACCACGGCGACCACGGCGACGCTTGCGGCGGCGATCTTCTTCCTCGTCTGTTAGCTCGGTAGACTCCGCGTCAGCTGATTTCTCTTCAGAGGATGCGTCCTCTTCAATAGACGGCTCTTCAGAGCTTGCTGATGTTTCCTGCTGCTCGGCTTCGTCTTTCTCGTTGCCAGTGCGACGACGACGGCGACGACGGCGACGACGACGATCATTGCTGTCGTCTTCAGCTGTCTCTTGTTTTTCTTCCTCTGGAGCCTCTTCAACGATGTCTTCCTCTTCCTCCTCAACGGGGAAGATGGTGTCTGGCTGTACTGTAGCTGGTAGAGGCTGTGTGCGCTCGCTTGGTGTTGCCAGCTCGCCGCGCTCCAAAGTGAAGTGCTGCTCGGTGACGGTGTCGTCTCCAAGAATAGAGATTTCCAGACCGAAGCGACGCTCCAGATCCATCAGGTGATGACGCTTCTGGTTGAGAATGTACATCGCCACTTCGTTTGGCGTGCTCAGATTTAAGTTGTGAGTAGAGCCACGCAGCAGCTGATCTTCCAGAGAGCGGAGGATGTGCAGAGCAACAGATTCTACTGAACGTACGATGCCTGAACCATGACAGTGCGGGCAAACAACTGATGAGCTTTCGAGCACGCCGGTGCGGATGCGCTGACGTGACATTTCCAGCAAGCCGAAATGCGAGATACGGCCAACCTGAATGCGGGCACGGTCAGACTTCAGGCATTCTTTCAGGCGACGCTCAACAGCGCGGTTGTTGCGGTTCTCTTCCATATCAATGAAGTCGATAACCACAAGACCGGCGAGGTCGCGCAGGCGAAGCTGACGTGCAATCTCTTCTGCTGCTTCTAGGTTGGTTGCCTGAGCTGTGTCTTCAATGTTCTGTTCGCGGGTTGCTTTCCCGGAGTTCACATCAATTGCAACAAGAGCTTCTGTCTGGTTGATGACAATGTAGCCACCGGACTTCAATGTCACCTGTGGTGAGAACATTGCGTCAAGCTGGGCTTCTACACCGAAACGGGTGAAGATTGGTGTTGCATCACGATAAGGCTGAACATTCTTGGAATGACTTGGCATCAGCATGCGCATGAAGTCTTTCGCTTCACGGTAGCCTTCTTCGCCAGAAACCATAACCTGATCGATGTCTTTGTTGTACAGGTCGCGAATAGAGCGCTTGATCAGGCTGCCTTCCTCGTAAACGAGGGTTGGTGCTGCTGAATCAAGGGTCAGTTCACGGACATTTTCCCAAAGACGCAGGAGGTATTCGAAGTCACGCTTGATTTCTGCTTTGGTTCTGCTGGCACCCGCTGTACGCAGGATAACGCCCATACCGTTCGGCACATCCAGATCACCAGCAACCTGCTTCAGGCGCTTGCGGTCTGTTGGCTTCGTGATCTTGCGGGAGATCCCGCCACCACGGTCGGTGTTTGGCATCAGAACAGAGTAACGGCCAGCAAGGGACAGATATGTTGTCAGAGCAGCGCCTTTATTTCCGCGCTCTTCCTTCACGACCTGTACCAGCAGCAGCTGACGGCGTTTGATGACTTCCTGAATCTTATAGTTGTCGCGCAGACGGCGAGGGCGTGCGGTAACTTCTTCTTCCGCTTCCTCTTCGCTGTCATCCTGCTCTTCAGCTTCAGATGTCTCTTCTGCAGTTTCTTCAGTCGTGTCTTCTGATGCAGCTATGGCGGAAGCATCTGCTTGCTCAGAAGCGTCAGCTTTTGCGGCTTCAGTTACAGGCTCATCTGCAGATGGCTTATCGGCCTCTGCTTTATCAGCGTTTGCTTTTTGCGCTGCAGCGTCGCCAGCTTCGTCTTCTTCAGCAGCTTCAGCTTCGATATCCTCGATGCTGTCATCCTGAAAAGGAGCATCCATGCTGGCAAGGGCTTCGGCCTCGTGTTCTGCTTCGAGTGCACTGGTTTCAGCTTCGATCAGTTCAGCAACAACGTCTTCAGAGGCTTCTGCGGCTTTTGCAGCAGCAACCTTTTGAATTTCGGCTTCGCGCTTTGCTTCTTCTTTTTCTCTACGCGCACGCTCACGCTGGTTTGCAGCGGCTTCGGCTGCAAGCTGAGCTTCAAGAGCCTCCCGATCTTCTTTCGGAAGTTGATAATAATCCGGATGGATTTCGCTGAAGGCCAGGAACCCGTGTCTGTTGCCGCCGTACTCGACAAAAGCGGCCTGAAGTGATGGCTCTACTCGTGTGACTTTAGCTAGGTAGATATTTCCGCGAAGCTGCTTTCTGTTTGCGGCTTCAAAGTCAAATTCCTCAACCCGATTCCCGCGCACGACCGTAACCCGGGTCTCCTCCGGGTGGGTCGCATCTATCAGCATCTTGTTTGCCATGAAGTGAGTTCCTTAGGACCAAACACTGAAGACGGCGCGAGTGGCGCTGAGATTTGTACATCGTCAGGTCGGTCAACTTGTTATGTAAGTTGCTAGTAGAAAAGGAGAGACGGCGGCGCGCATGACCACGGCAAGAAGGGACCGACTGACACGTCGGCGCACTGCTTCTTGACTCATGTTCATTTGTATTTGCGCGTAGCTTTGACAAACCGTTCGCCCTTAATGATCTCTTTTTGACCGCCCATAAGGCGGTATGCTTGAAATGGAAGCGCTTCTTCAGGCTTCCAATCTGTAAACGTCTGTTCCTGCGCCTAGCTGCCGTATCTCTCCGAAAATTCGGGGATAAAGCACTTATCCAAAGCGACAGAAAATCTGTTCACAACCCGCCATGACCGAAAATGTCACGGCAAAACTCTGTCTTGGCTCTCGAGCAGACTGCTCTTCCAGTTGGTTTATACCGCATCCTCATCAACAAACCGGAAACGGCACAAATGGCTCATATGGGCTTTTTGAAACATTTCGATCAGTTTGAAAACTGCGAAAATCTCAGGATATCAGCTTCAAAAAATATGGCTCACAACTTTACGGAACAATTCCAAATCGAAGTCCTAGTAAACCTTTTACGATCCCTCGAGACGCTTGGCAAGCTTGGGAAAATCGATCTGGCGATGTCTTGCTACGAAAGCTGCAGTTGTTAATCAATGCTTAATGATAGGTTTGGCGGGGTGACTTTCGCTTAATCGTGTTTTAATCGTTCAACTTGATTTAAACTAAATTGCCAGTGTTTCTATAGGGGAGTGAAAAGGTGAGCCGCATCAGTCATGCATTCAGGTTCTGTGCTCTCAGCTTTTATTGTGTCGCGTTTTCTCTCATTGCAACTGTTGCCATGAGTAATGCTGCATCAGCGCAAAACGCGGTTTCGGTCGTTTCTGATGCACGTGTTGCCGGAGATCTGGCACGGACGCGCTTCATTCTGGATATGGATGGTGAGGTTGGATATAACCTTTCATTCTTGTCCCACCCTTATCGGTTGGTGATTGACCTTCCGTCTGTCACTTTCGAGTTTCCAAGAGACTTTGTGCCAAAAGGGCGGGGATTAGTTCGGTCCTGGCGGTATGGCTCCATCTCCAAAGGACGTTCCAGAGTAGTGCTGGATCTCAACTCTCCGGTCGCTTTGGATAAAACTTTTTTGCTGCCCGGTGTGCAAGATCAGCCGACACGGCTTGTTATTGATCTGACCGAATCTTCTCCTGATGAGTTTGAAGCTGCTGTTGGTCAGGCTACTTCACATGCGCAGCCCATTGGGGCAACGGCATCCGTTCCTAAGCAAGATACTCAAGACCCAGCTGCAAGGGCTGAAAACGATCTGCCTGTGATCATTATCGATCCGGGGCATGGCGGTGTTGATTCTGGAGCAGTTGGCAGTAATGGCACGCTTGAAAAGGCGATCGTGCTGAATTTTGGTCGGTTTTTGAAAGAGAAACTGGATAAACTTGGCTACTATCAGGTCTATCTAACCCGTGATGATGATAAATTCATCTCTTTGGGAAACCGGACCAAGTTGGCGCGCGGGAAGGGGGCTGATCTGTTCATCTCCATTCATGCGGATTCGATCACAAATGGGGCAGAGACGACACGTGGGGCCTCAATCTACACTCTCTCAGAGCGAGCATCTGACCGAATGGCAGCTGCGCTGGCACGCCGTGAAAACTACTCGGATGTAATTGGCGGCGTCGATTTTTCTGATGAACCTGAAGAGGTTACAGATATTCTGGTCGAGCTCACCCGCCGCGAAACCAAGAATTTTTCGATTCATTTTGCGCGATTGGTGGTTGAAGAACTTAAAAGCGCCACAACAGTTATTAAAAATCCTCTTCGTTCTGCGGGGTTCCAAGTGCTGAAAAGCCACGATGTTCCGTCTGTTTTGATTGAACTTGGATTTCTTTCCAATAATCTGGATGAGAAAATGTTAGGTTCTGATGAGTGGCGAGAACGCGTGTCGGATGCGATTGTTCAAGCGACGAACGGTTTCTTTCGGGCTAGAATTGCGCAGCAGTAGCCGTTTGGTGTGATTGTTTTTCGGGTGCGTATATGTCGCTGCTGCAGTGGGATAAAGGCTAAGTTCCTGCCTCAGCTTTGCCATAATGAAAAGCGATTGGGTGCCAAACTGTAACAGTGAAGTCTGGATTCGATTCTGCTGCATTCAATCAGGACGTGACCTCTTGACCCTTAACGGGAAATGCATCAGGAACGGCGTTTGAAACTGGCTCTGGAATGCTGGCTTCACCATACGAACATTCTTAGCGGGAAAGCAAACGAGCCCGAATATGAGATTATTTTTAAAGTTCATTGGATATCTCTTTGGGATTTCAGTTGTTCTGGGGCTGATTGCAGCAGCCGGATTGTGGATTTATCTCAATGACATAACCAAGGATCTGCCGGACTACACCGCGCTGAAGGATTATGAACCACCAGTCATGACACGTGTGCATGCTGCTGATGGACATCTGATGTATGAGTTCGCGCGTGAACGGCGTTTGTTTATTCCGATTCAGGCTATTCCGGACCGTGTGAAGCAAGCTTTCTTGTCTGCTGAAGATAAGAACTTTTATGAACACATCGGGATCGATCCGTGGGGCATTGGCCGTGCGGTGATCACCAATGTTCGTAACAGCGGATCTGGACGCCGCCTTGTTGGCGCGTCCACGATTACGCAGCAGGTTGCGAAGAACTTCCTTCTGACCGGCGAGCAGAAGTATGAGCGCAAGATCAAAGAAGCGCTTCTTGCTCTGCGTATCGAGCAAGCATTTACAAAAGAAGAGATCCTTGAGCTCTATCTGAATGAGATTTATCTCGGTGTTGGTGCTTACGGTGTTGGTGCTGCTTCCCTGATCCTTTTTGATAAATCTGTTCACGAGCTGGAACTCGAAGAGATTGCATATCTCGCTGCTGTTCCTAAAGGCCCGTCCAACTATCACCCATACCGCTACCGGGACCGTGCGATAGAGCGCCGGAACTGGGTTATCGACCGTATGGTTGAGAACGGCTATGTGACGGTTCAAGAAGGTATTGAAGCCAAGGCCAAGCCTCTTGACGTTAAACTGCGTCCAACCGGTAACCTCGTTAAAGGCTCTGAGTATTTCTCTGAGGCTGTTCGACGTCAGTTGGCCGGTCAGTATGGGGAAGAGAAGCTCTATGAGGACGGTTTGTCCGTTCGTACTTCCCTTGATCCAGAAATGCAGTTGAAGGCGCGTAAGGCACTGCGTGACGGTCTGGTAGACTTTGACCATAAACGCGGTAAATGGCGCGGCCCGATCAGCACGATTGAAATCACCTCCAGCGACTGGGGTGCCGCTCTTGCCAAAGTTCAGACACTGAACGATGTTCCTGAGTGGACAAGTGCAGTGGTTCTGTCTGTGAGCAATCAGAAAGCCGTTGTAGGTCTTCGTCCAAAGCGGATGGCAAACCGGAAGCTTTCTACTGAGCGCGTCCGTGCAGATCTCTCCCTGAGTGATATGAAATGGGCTCGCGTCAACGGGCGTGCTCCTCGCAATGTGCAAGAAGTGCTGAGCCCAGGTGATGTGATCTACGTCCAGCGTCAGGCGAGTGGCAAGTATGTTCTGCGGCAGGTGCCTGAGGTTTCGGGTGCTATTGTTGCCATGGATCCGAATACTGGCCGCGTTGTCGCGCTGGTTGGTGGTTTTAGCTACGCCGAAAGCCAGTTTAACCGTGCAACACAGGCATGGCGTCAGCCGGGATCTGTGTTCAAACCATTCGTTTATGCAGCTGCACTGGATAATGGTTATACGCCGTCTTCAGTGGTGCTTGATGCGCCTGTTGAGATTGAACAAGGACCGGGGCAGGACCCATGGAAGCCACAGAACTATGGTGGCAAATTCTACGGCCCATCTACTCTGCGGACAGGTATTGAACTTTCCCGTAACGTAATGACTGTTCGTCTTGCTCAGGATATGGGCATGGATTTGGTTGCTGAATATGCACGCAGTTTTGGCATTGATGACAATATGATGCCGGTGCTATCCATGTCTCTTGGTGCTGGTGAAACCACCGTGATGCGCATGACAGCAGCTTATTCCATGATGGCCAATGGCGGGCGCCGAGTGCAGCCTACTCTGATTGACCGTATCCAGAACCGTTATGGTGAGACTATCTATCAGAACGATCAGCTTGTTTGCACAGACTGCTCCGAAGAGTATTGGAGTAATCAGGGGGAACCTGAGCTTATTGATACTCGTGAACAGGTGCTTGATCCTATGACCGCCTACCAGATCACCTCGATGATGGAAGGTGTGGTCAAGCGCGGTACGGCGACAAGTGTTAAAGCTGTTGGTCGTCCTGTTGCCGGTAAGACTGGTACCACCAATGATGAGCGCGATGCATGGTTTGTTGGCTTTACGCCAGAACTGACTGTGGGTGTTTTCGTTGGATATGATACTCCGCGCAAGATGGGCCGCGGTGCGACTGGCGGTCAGGTTGCTGCGCCAATCTTCACTGCCTTCATGAAGGATGCTCTAAAGGATGCGCCTCCGTTGGAGTTCCGTGTACCTAACGGATTACGGCTGGTGTCTATCAACCGCCGTACTGGTCTACGGGCTGGTGCCGGAGCTCCAGGTACTATTCTGGAATCCTTCAAGCCGGGTACATCGCCACCAGACAGTTACTCTGTCATTGGCTTCCAGGATGAGATTGGTATCCGTCAGGATCTGTCTCCGGAAGCTGGGCGCGCCGTTATGTCCGGCACAGGTGGACTTTACTAAAAACTTCGTGGGCTGGTCTTGCTAACTGCATGACCAGCCCACAGTTTCTGTGGTCTGGCTGATTGCGGAAATCGTTTGCTGCGATTATGTTCGCACCCGACGCAGTGTTATTGACTGCACAGTTGTTTTTCAAAAAAGTGAGGTATCCGATGCGCGCCGAAATGGAGGCCATCGTCGACGAAATCAAGCAGGCCATAAGCCTGCTGAGGAGGCATCTTTGACTGGGACACTGCACTTGTCCGTCTAGATGAACTCAATGCGCTTTCTGAAGATCCAAACCTTTGGAATGACCCGACGAATGCGCAAAAACTGATGCGTGAACGTCAGCAGCTGGATGACAGCATTGGCGGTGTTCGCAAGCTTGAGCAGGATCTCGTTGACAATCAGGAACTGATTGAGATGGGCGAGATGGAAGATGATCAGTCCGTTGTTGACGAGGCTGAAGCTGCTTTGAAAGCTATGCTAGAACAGGTCAATAAGCTGCAATTGCAGTCCTTGCTTTCTGGTGAAGCCGACGGAAATGATACTTATATTGAGATCAATTCCGGTGCTGGCGGTACTGAAAGTCAGGATTGGGCCAGCATGCTTTTGCGCATGTATCGCCGTTGGGGTGAACAGCACGGCTATAAGGTCGAGTTGATGGAATACAATGACGGCGAAGAAGCGGGCATCAAGTCTGCAACTTTGCTTGTTAAGGGTGAGAATGCTTACGGCTGGATGAAGACCGAAGCAGGTGTTCACCGCCTTGTTCGCATCTCTCCATATGACTCCAATGCTCGTCGCCATACGTCCTTTGCGTCCGTCTGGGTTTATCCGGTTATTGATGACAGCATCAATATCGAGATCAACGAAAGCGATTGCCGCATTGATACCTATCGTGCCTCTGGTGCTGGTGGTCAGCACGTGAACACGACAGACTCTGCTGTTCGTATTACGCACAATCCAACAGGTATTGTGGTGCAGTGTCAGAGTGAGCGTTCACAGCATAAAAACCGCGCAACTGCGTGGGACATGCTTCGTGCACGTCTTTATGAGGCTGAGTTGCAGCGCCGTGAAGATCAGGCGAGCAAGGATGCTGCTTCCAAGACCGATATCGGTTGGGGGCATCAGATCCGCTCTTATGTTCTGCAGCCGTACCAGCTTGTGAAGGATCTGCGTACAGGCGTGGAAAGCACTGCGCCTTCTGACGTTCTGGATGGTGATCTGGATAAGTTCATGGAAGCAACACTGGCTCACCGTGCATTCGGCAACGCGCCTGCTGCGGTTGAAGATCTGGATTAAGCCTTATCTTCTCTAGTGAATTAGAAAAGCCCCGGAACTTAGTTTCGGGGCTTTTTGTGTAGTGAATGGTCTTATGGCAAATTGAGTGCGATTTTGGTTTGTTTTTTGGGCTTGAAAATCGCTGCTAGCCTGTCGCCGGTGCGGATGAAGCGCATTGGGTTGACTGGCTTGCCGTTGAGCCGCACCTCATAGTGGAGGTGAGGCCCTGTTGAGCGGCCCGTATTGCCGACAGTCCCTATAATATCGCCCATGTTGATGCGTTGACCTTCGCTAACGAGTAGCTTGTGCATGTGAGCGTAGCGGGTGACGAGGCCGTTGTCGTGCACGATTTCCACTGATAGGCCGTAGCCGCCGTTGTACCGTGAGAGTGAGACAATGCCGGTGCCGGTTGCTTTGACTGAGGTTCCGCGAGGTGCTTTGAAATCCAGACCAGTGTGGATTGCGGGTTTGCCAAGGAACGGGTCTGTTCGGGCTCCATATGCACTGGAGATGTTGAAGCTGGAGAGCGGGCGGCCAAATGGCAAGGCATCCACTTTGGTATTCAACTCAATGCGTTGTTCAATGATCCGGCGGGCAGCAATCATGCTGCTGTCCAAATCAGCAGACCCAATGTCCTGATAGATGCCGCCAGCAGATGAACTTGGGGTGACAAAGACAGGCTGTGCAACGCCGGCTTTCTTTAGCAGCGTGTTTGCACGTTTAATGTCGTCCATTGCCGCTTGTGTGTAAGCAGTGAGCAAGAATTGCCCTTGCGCCTGCTTTGCGTAGAAGTCTTTGTGAGGGGCAGCTGGCTGTGGCGCGGTGGACTGCTTGCCTGACAGTGTTTTCAGAATATCGAGCGGAGCACTGTTTTTCTGTGGCGCAAAAGATAGTTTGTTGTTGTGTGCAGTACTGACTTGTCTTTGTTGCGGTTTGCGTTTTGGAGAAGGCGGGATGGCGGAGAGGACGAGGTTTGATTGTTCCGCCAATGTCACCAGCGCTTCGATTTCCTGAAACTGTCGTAATAGCTGTGCTTGTTGTTTGCGAGCAGAGGCACTTAGGCCGGATGTATCCTGATCCAACCGTCCACGCATCTCACCGAGCTGAAATTTAAGGTCCCGAATTTCACTTTCATAGTTTTCACGGAGCGCCAATTCTCTGGATAATGTTGAATTAAGTCGCATCTCGCTGAGAGACTGTTGAAAGCTGCTTGCCAATACTGCGGAGACGATTGCCGTTGCCGCAAGACCGGAAACCCAATAGGCCATTGGAGGAATTCCGCGCAGCTCAGATGTGATGCGCGAAAGCCACATTGGGCCATCCAATTTCAATTGGTTGTAATTGTTAGAAAACTCACTGCACCTGGAAAGCTTCATCGGATGACCACTTGCTCAGTTTGCCTACTGGAAATGATTTGTTAAATTCAATTAAAGTTAGTTATGGTTAATAAAGTCTAAGTGCAGTGTATCATTGGGTCAATTTGATGAGCGGGCGATAGAAGCCTGGAGTGAGGCCTGCTTCAGATCTTGCTCTGTCATTAAACGGGGGCTTCAGTGGTCCTTTAAAATGCTGTTTTACGAGCTGTTGAAAACGTGGCTCAGGGCGCACACGGTGCCTGTCACACATGAAGCGGAACCATTTTGCTCCATACGCAACATGCCCTTTTTCATCGTGGTAGATCACATGCAAGACGCTCGCGGTATCTTCGTCCCCAGTGGCGTTGGCCTTTTCAATCATGGATGGGGTGATGTCGAGGCCTCTAGCTTCGAGCACGAGCGGAATAATCGCCAGACGTGCGATCAGATCCTTGCCGGTTGACTGGGCTGCTTGCCAGAGACCGTCATGGGCTGGCAGATCGCCATAGGCGTGCCCAAGTTTTGCAAGGCGTTCTTGGATGAGTGTGAAATGCTTTGCCTCCTCCAATCCAACTCGGACAAAGTCGTCGTAGTAGGACCGTGGCATGGGCACATCGGTGAAGCGACCTATCAGGTCCCAGGTGAGATCGATGGCATTGAGTTCGATGTGAGCTAGGGAATGGAGCAGGGCGACCTTGCCGTTTTTCCCTCCAACCGCACGTTTGGGCATGTCTCGTGGTGGGAGAAGTTCAGGCTTTGCCGGGCGACCAGGGCGATCCGGCATGGGCTTCTCGCCTGTCCCACGGGAAATGGACAAGGCACCTTTGAACCATTGATTTGCAACGTAGTATGCAAGCGCGACTTTTAGGTCCAAATCAGGTGTCTCGAGGATTTGGCGTGCGCCATCCTTAAGGGACTTTACGCTGGTGTTTTCAGGGAGGGATAGATGCGCTTGCCCTGCAAACGCATCTGCATCATTCTTGCCTGGAAGTTTTGGCATTCTTTACTGGCTCAGACCTTGTAATTCTTCCAAGACCTTTTCGACGTGGCCGGGAACGCGGACCTTACGCCAAATCTTGGCAATCTTGCCTTCTTTATCAACGAGAAATGTGGAGCGTTCAACGCCCATGTACTTCTTTCCGTACATGTTTTTTTCCACCCAGACGCCGTAGGCCTCACAAACTTCTTTCTCGATATCTGCCCCAAGTGTGACGTTAAGTCCGTGTTTCGCCTTAAACTTGTCATGCTTTAGTGGTGTATCGGGCGAAATGCCGATGATAACTGCATTGTGTTTTTTAAACTCAGCCGCATTTTCGGTAAAGGCGATTGCTTCTTTTGTGCAGCCTGGTGTGTCATCTTTTGGATAAAAATAAACGACGACCGACTGGCCAGTTTGTTCTGATAGAGTGAATTGTCCTTGCGAATCTGTGGCTAAGGTAAAATCCGGTGCCAGCATGCCTTCCTGCGGTAAGGAAGGTGTCGCATCTTTCGTATCAGGCATTCTTTATTTGCTCCTGGGGGCCATTTGGTCTCTTGGGACGCCGTTTTTTTGAGTATGGTGTAGATAAGCAATTAATCTTGCAGAGCACCTGTGATCACGCGATGCTATCGCAGGTTACGATTCGGTCAAAATCGAACGTACCACTAAAACAGGGAATAAGATTCTGGCTGTTGATGTTGGGACCACAGCGGAGCTTGAGAGCTCTCCTGTTACACGTCGTTTTAAGCGACGCGTAATATGGGGTGTTGTTTGCGTTTTTCTATTTTTAGCGTTTGGTTTTAGCGGTTACCGGGTGATGAGTGGCCCGTTTTCTGTTCCCTATCTGGTAGATTGGGCAATCAAACAGTTCGAGAGTAAAGCGCTGAATGTCACCGTTGGTAGTGCGCAGTTTAATCTGTTTGGCGAAAACGGCAGCCGTATTCTCCTGGAAGACTCTCTTATTCGCGTCAAAGGACGCACTGCTGCGACTGTGTTGCTTCCGCGGGCCGAGATCGGCATCAATCTGTCTGGGCTGCTGACCGGTGATCTGGAAATCACCAGTGTCGCGCTGGAGCGACCTTCTGCGACCATCAAACTGGCGAGTGGATCAGAACCGTTGCCACGGGTGCAAAACCGCGTGGTGGCGATCGACAAGTTTAGTGTGATTGCTGTTGAGGAGCTCAAGCGCTGGCATCTTGAGAAAGTTGCTATTGAGTATGGGCGACTGGTGATCAATGCGCAGGGTGAAGAGTTTGTTGCTGACGGCATTGATGCAAATGCCGTGTTGCTAGATGACCTTTCCTTCGCAGTGAATGCCAAGATCGTAGGCCGTGAAGGGGACTGGTCATGGGATCTGAAGCGTACTGTTACGCCTGAAACTGGTGCGAGAAACATTTCCGTCAATCTGCGTGATGCCTCACTGCGAGATTTGCTGCCAACGCACAGCTTTGCACGAGATGACAAGCTTGCGAATACGCGTCTTTTTGTTGAAGCGAATGCTGAACTTTGGGCGACAGGAGAGTTTGTTGGTGCGGATATGAATGTTCGTACCTCTCCAATCTTCATCCGCACTGCTCCTGATAATTCTATCACCATTGACGAAGCATTTCTGGACCTCAATTTGCAGCGCGATAATCCCGATATCGTTATCGGGCGCTCTTATCTGCGCCGTAAAAACACGCGCGTTGTGTTTGGCGGCGTTGTGCAGCCACCTGTAACCGAAGGAGCGGAGTGGAGCTATTCTCTTGGTTCTCGCGAAATTGTATTGGCGCCAGCGGATGTGAAATCACCGCCGCTGCTGTTTCCTGATGCTTATGCAGCGGGGACGTTTGATCCGACGAACTCCTTGATCTCTATTGAGCGCGCACGTGCTGTCGGACTTGATGCTGACATCAATGTTGCAGGATCGTTCTACTACGGGAAACCGGGTCCATCCCTAGCGCTTTCAGTTTACAGCCCAAGCCTGAGCTTTGGCGAAGTGTTGCAGGTTTGGCCGACAGTCACGGCGCCGAAAACTCGTAATTGGTTGATCGACCATCTCGGCCCTGGTCGGGTTGATAATATTGCCTTGGATCTGGCGCTTGGGCCTGAAGCCTTTGATGGAGACCGGAGTACACCTGCGTGGCAGGGGGATGGCCTTACAGCATCCTTTGATGTGATTGATGGCTCAGTCAAAGCGCTCAAGACTCTGCCTGTGGTGCGAGACCTTACCGGGGCTGGTAAGATCGAGAACGAAGATTTCACGATCTCCGGCAGCAATGGTCATTTCCGTATGCAAGACGGGAACATCGTGAAGGTGCCAGAGGTTCAGTTTGGGATCAAGAATATCGCAACACCAGGCGCTTTGCCTGCTGAACTGTCTGTGCTGCTGACGGGGCGTGCCGATGATTTGGGTGTGCTAGCTGACGCTGAACCTATAAATGCGTTGGAGGGTTTCAGTGTCGTGCCAGCAGACCTTTCTGGCATGGGTGAAGTCCGTGTTGAAGCCTCGTTCCCACTCCTCAAGAATCTCAAGGTTAAAGATGTTGAGTGGCGGGCTAATCTGGATCTGAAGGATTTTACCAGTAAAGCGAAAATCTCAGGGCAGACCATTGAAAATGCAAATCTGACCGTTCAAGCGGATACAAAGCAAACCCAGATTTCAGGCAAGGGGAAGCTGAATGGCTTCCAGTCTGAGATTGACTTGAGCACCAGCCGCGATGGTAGTGGGGCTGAAGACCGGCAGGGCGTGACGTTTGTTGCCAATGCTAAAGATCTGACTGACTACGGCGTTGATCTTCAGGGCTACGTCAAAGGTTCTGTTAAAGTCAGTTACGAGGATAGTGGCGGCGCGCAGGTGTTTGAGCTGGACCTTTCAAAAGCTGCGATCAACGTGCGTGAGGTTGGTTGGAGTAAGGCTCCGGGTGTTCGTGCAACCGCACGGTTCCGTGTTACAAAAAATGGCAATGCCAGGACGCTTCATAACTTCTCATTCCTGTCTGAAGGTGTTGAAGTTCGCGGCAACCTGAAGATTGATGGCAATGGAAAGCTGGCCCTTGCTGACTTCTCTGCGTTCAATCTGCGGCCCAACGACAAGGCCAAGATGACCATTCGGCCTCGTCGTGGTGGTGGGTACCAGGTCGTGATGAATGCGGATCGTTTTGATGGTCGTGCATTGCTGGATTCATTTGGAGCCGACAATGCGCCTGTTGCGGCAAAGCGCAAGCGGGATTTGATTGCGGTTGATCTTACGTTTAGGCGCTTGATTGGCTTTAGAGGCGTGCAGGCTCAAAACGTGCGTGTTGACGGGCTTTTCCGTGGAGAGAGTGCTGTGAACCTTGTCGTTTCGGGTGCAACATCCAGCCGTGGCCAGTTCAACTTCACCGTGGGCGGAGAGGGGAAGCATCGCTTTGCCAAAGGGAAGCTGAACAATGCAGGCGAGTTCCTGCGGTTTATGGATCTCTTCCCGCGTATGCGCGGTGGTAGCGGGCGTTTGGATATTCAGATGCCAAGTGATACCAACTGGGCTGGTCAGCTGACTGTAAATGATTTCTCCATTACGGAAGATCCTGCGATTAAAGCGTTGAAAGGGATCAAGCCGAAGGAAATTCGCGGCACGCGGAACAGTGAAGTGTATTCTGCTGCAGTGAACTCTGGTGAAGCGTCGTTCCAGAAAATGCGCATGCAGTTCTCGCGCAATGGCGATATTCTTAACGTTTCCAAGGGAACGTTGAGTGGTGCCATTATCGGCGGGACCTTTAGCGGGGATGCCAACCTGAAGAGCCGTCAGTTGGATATGGCAGGCACGTTTGTTCCAGCCTATGCTTTGAACAATCTGTTTGCAAAGCTGCCGGTGATCGGTCTTATTCTTGGTGGGGGCTCTTCTGATGAAGGGCTGTTTGGTGTGACCTATAAGCTGGACGGCACCTTTGAGAAGCCTAAGTTCCAGGTCAATCCGGTCTCTGCGATTGCACCGGGTGTGTTCCGCCGCATCTTTGAATTTAAGTAGGTTTGAGAGGGAGGTAGGCTGCAAAGCGCATGCAAACGTAGTCTGCTTCCCAGCCTTTGCTTCTTGAGTAAAGCAGTGGTTTGAGGTGCTTAATTGTCTCTTTGTAAAATCGCTTTTTATGGGCCTCGCTCAGCTGCTCTGTAAGGCTGTTGGTAAAGAGCTGCAACCATCCCTTCATTCCGGTTTCCAGCGGTGTCTTACGCTCTACTTCTGTATGGTAGGTAACTGAGAAACCTGCCTCTTTCAGCGCTCGCATGTAAGTTTCCGGTGGCGGGAAAATCCAAGGGCTTTTGTAGGGACCGAAAGCGGGATTTTCGGCAAATACGTTTTCCATGGCAGATCGGATGATACGGCAGTTCCGGTCGCATCCCATCTCACCAACGAACCGACCTCCCGGTTTGAGTGCTCTCACCACACCGCGAATGACGCCCTTGTAATCCTGCATCCAGTGGAGGGCGGCGTTGGAGAAAACTGCGTTGAACTCAGTGTCAAAATTGAGCTTCTCGCCTGAGATCAGGCAGGTTTTAATGCCTTTTTCATTTGCTTGTTGGAGCATGTCTTCGGCGGTGTCGACGCCAGTTACGATTGCCCCTCGGCTTTGGATTTCCTCGGCTAATGTGCCTTCGCCACATCCCAGATCCAGAATGCTTTCTCTGGGTTGGACTGCGAGCAACTCAAGCGCATCGTGTCCAAAATCCGCAACATAAGCTGCGTGCTTTAAGTATTGCTGTGCCTTCCAATCCTGCACCGCCATGAGGGCTGCTCCTGAATACGACAGAAGCACTTTAGGTTATCCGGCCTAGTTCCAGGTGCAGCAGATCGGACGCAATTGCTTAAACTTGCAGTATTTGCGGGCAAAGAACAAGCCGGGCGAAAGACCCGGCTTTGTCAAAAACAGTGTGCTGTCAGATTGTTAGACTGGCTTTACAAGAACGTGTTTTTTCTTGCCGAGGGAAAGTTTGATCACGCCATCATCGGTCAGATCTGCCTCGGTGATGGAGCGGTTGTGATCCTGCTCTGCCTTATCGTTGATGCGAACAGCGCCGCCTTTGATGTTGCGACGAACTTCTCCGTTGGACGTACAAAGGCCTGCGGTGACGAATGCGTTGAGGATGCCGAGGCCTTCTTTCAATTCTGCAGCGGCAATCTCGATGGTTGGCAGGCCAGCGGCATTAGCGCCTTCTTCGAACGCCTTACGAGCGGTCTCAGCGGCTTTCTCGGCTTCTTCACGGCCATGGAGCAGGGCGGTGGCTTCGGTTGCCAGAACCTTCTTGGCTTCGTTGATCTCTGCGCCTTCCATTCCTGCCAGACGTTTGATCTCGTCCATTGGCAAAATGGTGAATAGTTTCAGGAACTTCTCGACGTCAGCATCTTCGGTGTTGCGCCAGAACTGCCAGTAATCGTAGGGGCTGAGCATGTCTGCGTTGAGCCATACGGCGCCTGCTGCGGTTTTGCCCATCTTTGCGCCGGATGCTGTGGTGAGCAGCGGGGTGGTGAGGGCGAACAGTTCTTTGTCTGCAAGACGGCGGCCAAGGTCCACGCCGGAGAGGATGTTGCTCCACTGATCGGAGCCACCCATCTGCAGGCGGCAGTCTGTGCGGCGATGGATTTCGAGGTAATCGTAACCCTGCAGAAGCATGTAGTTGAATTCGAGGAACGACAGATGCTGCTCGCGTTCCAGACGCAGGCGCACGCTGTCGCGCTGGATCATCTGGTTGACGGAGAAGTAGCGGCCAACATCACGCAGGAAGTCCATGTAGTTGAGTTTGAGCAACCAGTCGGCGTTGTCCATCATCATTGCATCAGATGGGCCGTCGCCGAATTGCAAAAATTTTTCAAAGACTTGCTTGATGCCGTTTTTGTTGCCTTCGATGTCTTCATCGGTCAGAACTTTGCGGCTCTCGTCTTTACCGGTCGGGTCGCCAACGCGTGTTGTACCGCTTCCCATGAGGGTAATCGGTCGGTGACCGGTCTTCTGGAACCAATGCAGCATCATGATTTGTACAAGGGAGCCAACGTGCAGGCTGGAGGCTGTACAGTCAAAGCCAATATATGCGGTTACGGTCTCTTTCGCACAAAGTTCGTCCAGGCCTTCTGCGTTAGAGAGTTGGTGCAGGAAGCCGCGTTCTTCCATTGTCCGCATAAATTCGGATTTATATGAGCTCATTGGTCAAGCCTGTTCAATTTACTGAGTATTTTCAAGTTGAAAGGTCTATACCTGAGTTTTCAGCGGGATTCACTCGTTTTTTCTGGCAAAGCTCAAAAGCTGTGTTGGTGATTTGAGATTGTGCGGAGAATTTGGTGTTTGAGTGTGTTGAGTGAATTCTCCGCGACGCAGATGTGTTTCCCTTGTGTTCTGTTCAGAGCGGAATACGGCCAAATTTCAAGAGGTTGCCGTGAGGATCGTGGATGTAAAACTCTTCCATATCCCAAGGGCGTTTGGAGAGTGGTGTGAAGCGGGGTTCGCTCTTGCTGTCTTCCGGAAGTCCGAGTTTGCGATATTCTTCGTGAAGATCGGCGATAGGTCCTCCACGGAAATAAACGCTGCTGTTGTTGCACAAGTGCTTTTCTGTGGTGAGCCAGAAGTGGATTTCCAAGGTGTCTCTGCGTAGAATCAGAAAGTCGTCCTGTTCGTAAATGACGTTGGAAAAGCCGAGCTTGTCGGCGTAAAACGCCTTTGTTTCCTGAATGTTGAGGGATGGGAGCGTAGGGAGAAGTTCAATTGTGTCGGCTGCTGCAGTCATTGTTTTCTCTAAAATATGAATGTAATTGGTATATTTTAGAGAGTGCGGACTACATTGCAATGGCCAAAAGAAAACCCCGCGTCCTTCTCGAAGGTCTTAACGGGGTTTTGCTTTTATAGTTGGATCGCCGCGATTTACCGTTTCAAGGCTATATGCTGGGGCGTTTGATATGATTTCCGCCCGTGTACGTCCGGGTTCGATCCGTGCTTACCGTCTGATGACGCTCAGTCGCTCAGGCCGTTTTGTAGTTTTGCTATATTGTAGCATCTTGCAGAGGGTCGTCATAAGTGCCGAATTGCCTTTATAAAAACCGTACAACATGCAGGTCCGGTGGAGTCATTGTCTCTCCTTTTGTTGACCTGTACCTAACTTAGGAACGCTTGGGTTTTCTTTCAAGGGATGGGGGAAAAAATAGTTAGTGCTGCGTTAGTGAAGGCACTCTATTTTTCTAAAAAAGCGCAAAAAAGAAGGCGACCCGGGAGGGTCGCCTTTGAAGAGTGTGCGGGTCTAATCAGCACGGTCAGATACTGATAACCTCATTGCACTTAAACGCAGTTTCGTGACGCCGTGATGACATTTCCTTTTTTGCGTTGAAATGTGCGTTGGTTTGCGTTCTTTCGTGTTTTCTTGCGTTGCTGTGTAGAGGCGCTGTGTTGCGCACAAAGCCAATGTTTGGTGTCATGATCCACTGATCGATGAAATAATTTAAACTAGCGTCTTTAAGGCTGCTGCGAGTTGGATCGCGCCTTCATTGCTGATTCTAGTGTCGAGTTTTTCTTCCAGCATGCGCTCATAGGTTTGCCACATCTGGGCGCGGAGGTTTTTTCCCTTTGAAGTGATCAAGAGGGTCTTGCCGCGCTTGTCTTTGAGGGCGGGTTTACTCTCGACCAGCTGAGCCTTGGCGAGCGACTGGATAACACGTGAGAGGTTGGCCTGCTGGAAGAGGACACGTTGCTCCAGCTCGAATTGCCTCAAGCCATCGGGTGCATTCTCCAGTTCCCAGAGGATGTCATACCAGGAGAGAGGGGGGAAACGCTCTGCTTTGAAGGCGCCTTCGATATCGGTGTAGATGGTCTTTTGCACTCGGTTGAGAGCGATCCAGAGAGAAACTGACTCTTTGCTGACAGACATCACATCCTCGTTATTTGCGCATTCCGCTCTTGAAAAAGGTTTTTGTTCATTTAGATGTATATACATGCATATATATTAAAATGATAAAAATCAACAAGTTAATGGATATGTATTTGCAGAAAACTACAGTTTTTATGTGATAAACAGGGATATGAGGCAGGAAAAGCATGAAGCATTTCACGAAATTCGCCGTTGTTGCGGCGTCACTTGCATTCACAGCGACAGCGCAGGCTGCGAGCTACAAATTTGATCCGACCCATACCGAGGTTCGGTTTTACTACAATCATGCGGGACTGACAGAGCAATCTGGTGAGTGGAAGGTTGTTGGCGGGGAAGTGGAGTTTGATCCGGCAAAGATTGAAGAAACGAAAGTCAGTGTGACCATTGATCCGGCGAGCGTGGATACGGGTGTTGAGCCGCTGGATGAGCATCTGAAAGGCTCTGACTTCTTTGATGCGGAAAAATTTCCTGAGATCACTTTCGTTTCCACATCCGTCAAGCAGACCGGGGCAACAGCTGTGACATTGGTGGGGGACCTGACCATCAGGGACCAGAAGCATCCGGTGGAACTGGACTTTCAGCTCAAACACAATGGCCCGCATCCGCTGGGAAGCTACTTTGATTACTATCAGGGGCAGTGGATCGGTGTAGAGGGCAAGGGAGAGATTTTGCGCAGTGACTTTGGTGTTGGCAAGTTTGCACCATTGACCAGCGATCGAGTGCGCCTTGAGATCTCTGCGGAGATGAGAGAAGGCGGCTGGTAAGCTCTCTGCTTTGCTGATGCAGGTTTGTATCGCCAGATTAGATCTGAGCGATGGTAAAAAATAAAACCCCGACCGGAAACGATCGGGGTTTTATGGTGCCTAAATGATGGAACCGCTCTTTAAGGACGTATCCTGATCCGAAGTTTTGTCTGCACTCTTCGGGGATACGTCATGTGCATTGGAGTTAGAGCGGCGCCTTCAAAACTTAGACTGAGTAGTACATGTCGAACTCAACTGGGTGAGGGGTCATGTCTGTGCGCATGACTTCTTCCATCTTCAGTTCGATGTATGCGTCGATCTGGTCGTCATCGAATACGCCGCCTGCTTTGAGGTACTCACGGTCTGCATCGAGGCATTCCAGAGCTTCACGCAAGGATGCTGCAACAGTTGGGATCTCGGAGAGTTCTTCTGCTGGCAGATCATACAGGTTCTTATCCATTGCATCACCAGGATGGATCTTGTTCTTGATGCCATCAAGGCCAGCCATCAGCTGTGCAGCAAACGCCAGGTATGGGTTTGCGGAAGGATCCGGGAAGCGAACTTCAACGCGCTTGCCCTTTGGAGAAGATGTGAATGGAATACGGCAGGATGCAGAACGGTTCTGGGAAGAGTATGCCAGAAGAACTGGAGCCTCGTAGCCCGGTACCAGACGCTTGTAGGAGTTGGTAGAAGCGTTGGTGAATGCGTTCAGAGATTTCGCATGCTTCAGGATACCGCCGATGAAGTACAGAGCAGTCTCGGACAGGTCAGCGTACTGGCTGCCAGCAAAAGTTGGCTTGCCGTCTTCCCAGATGGAGAAGTGGCAGTGCATGCCTGTGCCGTTGTCGCCGAAGACTGGCTTAGGCATGAAGGTTGAGGACTTGCCATAAGCGTGTGCAACTTGGTGAACCACGTACTTGTAGATCTGCATGTGGTCAGCACAGGTTGTCAGGGTCTGGAACTGCATGCCGAGTTCGTGCTGAGCAGCTGCCACTTCGTGGTGGTGCTTTTCAACTTTAACGCCCATGTCGGACATGACGGTCAGCATTTCAGAGCGGATGTCCTGCGCGCTGTCAATTGGTGGTACTGGGAAGTAACCGCCTTTTGTGCGTGGACGGTGACCGAGGTTACCGGACTCGTATTCGCTGTCCATGTTGGATGGCAGTTCAGAACAATCCAGCTTGAAGCCGGTGTTGTACGGGTCTGCTGCAAAGCGAACGTCGTCGAAGATGAAGAATTCAGCTTCCGGGCCAACGAATACGGTGTCGCCAGCGCCACATGCTTTTACATAGGCTTCAGCGCGCTTGGCTGTCATGCGTGGGTCACGGTTGTAACCTTCGCCTGTGCGTGGGTCGAGAACGTCACAGAAGATGGAGATGGTGGACTGCGCGAAGAATGGGTCGATATGAGCTGTTTCCGGATCTGGCATCAGCATCATGTCGGATTCGTTGATTGCTTTCCAACCACCGATAGAAGAACCGTCAAATGCGACGCCCTCTGCGAACATGTCTTCGTTCACCTGGGAGATATCCATGGTGACGTGCTGCAGCTTGCCGCGCGGATCAGAAAAACGAAGATCTACGAACTTTACGTCTTTTTCCTGGATTTCTTTCAAGACATCAGCGGAGGTTGTCATAACTTCCTATTCCTCTTATTAAAATCGCCAGTGGCGCAGTGTTGTAAACTGGAAGACCAAGCGTGTGGGATCGTTGCCCCTAACTCATTCAGTCCTCGTGATTTCCTAGTGAAACTCTGGGTTAAACAGCGTCTTCGCCCGTCTCTCCCGTACGAATACGGATTGCTTCTTCGATGCTGGAGACAAAAATCTTGCCATCACCAATGCGGCCGGTCTGTGCGGCGTCGCGAATGGCTTCTACAGCTTTTTCTACAAGATCATCGTTGAGAACGATTTCCACCTTAACCTTTGGCAGAAAGTCCACCACGTACTCGGCGCCACGATAGAGTTCTGTATGACCCTTCTGGCGGCCAAATCCTTTTGCTTCGGTAACGGTGATCCCCTGAAGACCAACCTCCTGAAGTGCTTCTTTCACTTCATCCAGTTTGAACGGCTTAATGATCGCCTCAATTTTCTTCATGGTCTTCACACTCTCAGTTCGTCTTGTATCTGCGTGCGCTGCTGATCTGGCATGCTCTTAAAAATGATCAGCGCGTGTGCAGAAAGTTCGCGATTCAAAACTTACGGAAATATGAATGCAGAAACCGTGCCAGTTTTGAAATTTTCTTAAAAAGCCGCGAAAGCGGGCAGTTTGCTCCCTTAATAGTAATGGGAAACTGCATCTGAAATATATCTGGTGCACAAACACTGCGCATAATGGTTAAAAAATAGGCAGTGTACCTTTTGTTCATCTCGCCTGAAACTAGGAGTTGGTTCCTTGTGCAAGGCAGGGTTATGGTTGGTCGTGAAAAAGCTGTTGCAGATTTTGCGCGTTCCTATGGAAGCTGACAGTCAGTTTTTGGCATGCGCTTGAAGGAGCGAGTGATGAGGTTGGTTTCTCTCGACCATGTCGTGCTTACCGTTCATGATGTTGAACGTACCAGTCGTTTTTATCAGGATGTACTGGGTATGGAGGAGATCATATTCGGAGGCGGGCGGCGGGCCCTGCATTTTGGGCAGCAAAAAATCAACCTTCAGCCCATCGATGTGGATCATACTCCGATCGCGCAGGAACAGGTGCCGGGGACTGCAGATCTTTGCTTTTTGGTTGAGAGTTTGGATTCGGCCATTGCACGGTTGAGTGCTGCCGCCGTGACGATTGTGGAGGGGCCTGTGTTCCGCACAGGTGCCAGTTCGCCGATCCTGTCTGTCTACATTCGCGACCCCGACGGCAATCTGATTGAGCTTTCCCAGCCTCAGGATGTGGTGATTGCCAGTGATGAGCGGCAGACTGCCAGGAATGCGAAGAAAAAGCCGCCAAAGTCCAATCGCTAGGCGTGTTGCCCGGTTCTGATCGTATGAAGCTAGCTTTTATCCTATGCAGATTTGGAGCTGGTTTGCTGCATGATGAAGTCGAGGACTTTTTTCGCTTCGTCCGGTTGCAGGAGCGGATCCTGTAAAAACTGGCTTTGCTGCATATCATCCAGACTGCTTCTCTTCTTCGGATCGATCTGCATGGAATTGTTGACGAAGCGGGCGTACTCGGACTCGTAACTCTCGTTGTAATAACCGGGCTCGCCAGCCAGATCAGGATCATCTGTTGGCGTGAGGGCTTTCTCCGGGCTGTTTTCTTCGCCGGTTTGAGATTTTGAGTTGCTCAGTTTGCGCACAACATGGAGGGCGAATGCATAAGGGCTGTCGCAATCCGGTGCGCCCAGAAGATTGGCTTCACCTTCACCTCCACCATATACCATCTGGCCAACGGCATAGCCGTCCTGTTTATCGTCCAGGCGGTCACGATCCTCTGCGTCTTTGAAAGCGGCGGCGATGGCTTCCGGGCTGGAATATTCCGGGGTGCCGAAGTCCAGTGGATCTTCTCCAATAGTGCCTGCAAAACCAAAATCAGCGATCTTGAGAGATTGGCTGTTCTTGTCGAACAGGATGTTGCCCCCTTTGATGTCATTGTGACTGATGCCTGCCGCGTTGACATGCTTCAGTCCGTCAATCGCTTCATTCGCCATGAACTGTAAAGCGCCCCAATATTGAGAGTGGCTGAGCTTGTTCTCTTGGAGGAGTTCTTCGGCTCCTTCGAAGAGGTCACCTGCTTCACAGCCTTCCACATATTCCATAGCAAGGCCGGTTTCGCCGTCGATCTCGTGTATTCCGTAGCACTGTACAACGTTCTTGTGCGGGCCAACGGCCATCAGCTTCCCGTAGATCTGGGCTTCTTTTTGCAGGGCGTCTTTGCCTTTTTGTGACCGCGCGGTTTTGAATGCAATGGACTTTCCGCTTTTTTCGTCCGTGTACAAGCTCACTTCTCCGAATGATCCTGCACCCAGTCGTTTGGCGCGTTTGAGATTGTCGGAGGGGAGAGGTAGTGTTGATGATGCTTCCGTGCTCTCGTCCTCCTCAGAGAGGCTTGGCTCATTGACACTGCTGACTGTGAATCTGTTGGTAGGCGGGGCTGTGGGTGTTGGTGGTTGCTCCAGCTCATCTTCTGAGGGGCTGTCCTCGTCTACATTGCTGACTTCAAACCGGCTTGCGGCGGGCTGAGGTTGTTCCGGCTCTGCGTCTCTCTCTTCATCCTCAGAGAGGATTGGCTCGTCGACGCTGCTGACTGTGAACCTGTTGGTGGGCGACGCTGTAGGCGTTGGTGATTGCTCCAACTCGTCATCGCTCTCCTCGTCTTCTGAGGAGCTGATTTCTTCGACGTTGCTGACGGTGAACCGGCTGCTGGCGGCCATGTGGGGATGGTCGAAATCTGGTTCTGTCTGTCCGTCTTCTGCTGAACTCTCACTCAGGCCCAGCAGGGTTATGACATTGTCTGCCCACGCGCTGATCTGGGCATCCTGAGTTGATGGATCATTCGACGGGTTCTGAAGAGGGCGAGGCGACTTTGTCATGTTACAGGTCTTGAGCTGTTTGCGATCGTTTGCTCACTCCACTGTAAACAGAGGCGATGTTGTTAAGGTGTATCGAAATGGAGAGATGTGATTAAAATGTCCCTGAAGGGGCGCAACAAAAAAGCCGACCAAGAGGCCGGCTTTCTGATGGTTATCATTGCAAGGAGCAGATCAGGTTTGTTGCATGAGAGCTGCGAGTTCTGCCTTGTGGTCTTCTTCCATCTTGGTCATGAGGCCTGAGATCACCTGACGGGCTTCGTCTGGCTGACATAAAGGGTCAGAGATGAAGTTGGTCTTCAGGAGCTCTTCTGCGGTGCCACGCACATCGATGTCCAGCAGGGTTGAGATATTGACGAACTCAACATAAGCGGTTTCGCCGCCCTTGCCGAAATGGCCCGGTGTGCCTGCAACGGCTGGGTCATCGGCCTGATTGAGCGCCTGATACTCAATGGTCTCGCCGCGACGCTCGATATCTCGAAGTTTGGAATGCATTGCAAAGCCAAGCGCGGCTGGCTCACCAGTATTTTGTGCACCAAATAAATTCTCGGCATGTTCACCTGCGCGGTAGGTCATCTGACCAACGGCGAAGGTGTCCTGCTTCTCATTGGCGCGTGGTTTGTCTCCATCTTTGTGTGGAAGAGACAAAAGAGCTTCCGGAGCTGAATGGTCCGGAGTGCCAATAGTGACAGGATCAATGCCGATTTTTGCAGCGCTGCCAAAGTCGACGATTTTAATCGCTTGACTTTCCTTGTCATAAAGGAGGTTACCGCCCTTTATGTCGCTGTGGCTGATGCCTGCCTGCGCTAGATGGTGCACACCGCTCAGAACGTCGCGCATAATGAACTGTACGGTGCCCCAGTACTGGGAGTGGCTGAGCTTGTTGTCGGTGTAAAGCTTTTCGGCTGTGGTGAAGAGCTTGCCCGCTTCGCAGCCTTCTACATATTCAAGTGCAAGGCCTTGAACGCCCTGAACTTCCACGATGCCCATGCTTTTGATCACATTGTCGTGAGGACCAATGTCGGCGAGTTTGCCATAAAGCTTTGCTTCTTGCTGCAAGGCCTGCCAACCGGCTTCGGTGCTTGCGACTTTAAACGCGAAGGACTTGCCGTCCTGATTGACAAGATAGACTTCGCCATAGGCACCAGCACCAAGGCGCTTGGCATTTTGCTCAAGCGCGGTGCGGTCTGCTTCAAAAGGGGCGGAGGCCTCCTGCGTTACACTTTCTGAACTGGTTTGGCTCGGTGGCTTTATCCGGTTTGCGAGCGTTTCAGTTGAAGCGGTGTCGAGAGGCTTCGTATTGCTTGTTGATGGTGGTGTTGAGCCCTTTGGGGTCTCAACGGACACGCCGCGCGCTTCCAACTTCTCTGATTTTTTTGGCGCAGAGTTTTGTTGTGCACTTACGTCGTTCTGGAGTTGGCTCTGATCAACTGGAGTATGCTTGGGAGAGTTGACGGAATGCATGGGTGAGAGACCTTTACAGGCGAATAGACGTCGTGCTCCAGTCCGGTTCTACGGCTTTGGAGGTTTGGGTGGATTTCGTTTCAGAAAGCCGTGCGCATACCTGCTCGCGAATTTGCATCAGGTTGACCAGTGTATTCTCCAGTGCAAGGTCATCTGTGAACCGGAGTGTGGCCTGAGCATTCAGTTGCAAGTCACCAGATTGAGACAGGCCTAGGAAAGCTCCGCGTAGGAGATCCACATCCTGATTGAGCTCCAAAGCCGCCTTCAGTGTGTTTTTATCTTCTGCAAGAAGGAGGCTGGTGCTTATGTAAATGAGGTCCGAGCTTTCATTGAGTTCGACCGACCAACGGCTTCCGTTTGCTTCTTCTATAAGAAATAGTCCAGTATCAGGCTGGGTGGTCATACCCAGACGTCGTGCGAAAGCAGTCATTAGCTGGTCGTAGTGGGCTCGTCTCTCGTGCATGTTTTCGTAGTTTTCCCAAAGTGGTGCGCTGGTATCAACATTTACTCAGGAAGTGCCTCTTAAATCTGTGCCTTTTAGCACTAGCTTATGTTTTGTGAATTTTCGTGATCGAAAAAACGCGGCGGCAGTTGGGTAACGATGAACCAATTTCTTAGGGATAATGGGTAATAAATTTCTCAGAGCCTGACGAATAGGGAAATGGAGAGCTTTATGCATGAGTTGTTGACACCATTGCAGATGAAGAAGGCAGATCGCCTGACCATTGAGGGTGGCTTTCCCGGTATTGAATTGATGCATAATGCGGGCAAGGCTGTGTTTGAGGTGATGCGCCAGATTTTGCATCCTTATTCGCGGGTCCTTGTGTTCTGCGGCCCCGGAAACAACGGTGGAGACGGCTTTGTTGTTGCGCAACTTGCTGACAATGAAGGCTTTAATGTCTCTGTCGGGCTGGTGTGTGATCCGGAAACTCTCGAAGGTGATGCAGAGCTTGCCTATGACGAGATGGATCTTGATTTAACCTCAATGGATAACATGCGGGCTGCGCTGGAAGAGCTGGGCGAAGACGACCTCATTGTTGATGCTTTGTTTGGTGCGGGCCTCTCTCGTCCTCTTGATGATGAAGTTCTGGCGCTTGTGCAGCTGATAAATGACAGTCCGGCGCAATGTGTCGCAGTTGATTTGCCGTCTGGCGTGAGTGGCCGCAGTGGGGCTGTGCTGGGTGAGGCTGTGCATGCGGATATGACTGTGACGTTCTTTCGCGCCAAACCGGGGCATTACCTTTATCCAGGCCGGGGGCATTGCGGCGAAATTGTTATTGAGCAGATTGGTCTGGAGGATGCTGTTCTTGAGAAGGTTGGTCCAACCGCGTTTTACAACTGCGATAAGATCTGGGGAGATCTTCCCGATCAACCGGCTGTGGCTGGGCACAAATATAAGAGGGGACACACTGTTGTTGTGAGTGGTCCCAAGTTTGCCACCGGTGCGAGCCGTCTTGCGGCGTTGGCTGCACAGCGGGCAGGTAGCGGGCTTGTGACTGTGGTGGCGCGGGAGCAGGCGGCTCTGGTCCATGCAGCGCATCTGACGAGTATCATGATCCGCCCGGCTGAGCGTATTGCCGATTTTGAGCGTATTTTGGAGGACGAGCGGCTTAACTCCGTGGTGATCGGACCGGCAGCCGGTATTGGCCGCGAGACGCAGGAGCGGGTTGCTGAGTGCCTTTCCGGGGATCGCGGTGTGGTTCTGGATGCGGACGCGCTCATGTCCTTTGAGGAAAAGCCAGAGCATTTGTTTGCGTATATTGCGGATTCTGACTGCGCTGGGCGTGTTGTGCTGACACCTCATGAGGGTGAGTTTCGCCGGTTGTTTCCTGAACTACATGATCCCACCTCGACTGATTGCAAAGTTGAGCGCACCAAGAAGGCTGCGAAGCGCGCGGGGGCTGTGGTCGTGTTGAAGGGTGCTGATACGGTTATTGCAGACCCTGATGGTCATGTGTCCATCAACGCCAGCGGTACGCCGTGGCTTGCGACAGCTGGATCTGGTGATGTGCTGGCGGGCGTGATTGCCGGATACCTGGCGCAAGGCCTTGGCGGTTATGAGGCTGCTGCAAAAGGCGTTTGGGTGCATGGCCGAGCTGCTGAAATCGCTGGGGAAGGGCTCATTGCCGAAGATCTGGTTGCGCATATTCCGGATGTGATCACCGAGCTTGTGCAGTTCCTGGGTGATTTTTAGAGGTTTTTGACCCAAAGAGTGGGGTTCTCCTCTGAGATATCTGGTGGGAATCATCAATATTTGTGATAAATAATCTGCCAAACGTGATGCGTATCCTTTAGTGAGACAGACAAAGCGATAGGCATGCGAGAGAGAGGTGAGGATTGCGCGTAAAACGTGTGGTCGTACTCGCCCTCTGGACGATTATTACGGATATTCTTATGAGCAAGACGACACAGCACGCTGCAGCACTCCGCCAGATCATCGAGGCGCTGGCACCGTTCAAAGACCATGATGCCAAGATGCAGGTCTCGACGGTTTTGACATTGCTTGAAATTGCCGTCCATCAGGAGGAGGGGGTGACGATCCATCCTCATGGTCTTCAAAAGAAGATTGGTTATCAATCAGGAACCGCGACCCGCAACATCTATTACTGGTGCGAGGGGCACAAGGATGTGCGTGGTGGACATAACTATGCCCGTGTTGAGGCGGATAAAACGGATGGTCGCCGCCGGGAGTTGTATCTGACAGAAAAAGGTGCAGCTTTTATGCAGCGGGTTCTGACGCCACTTTGTGAGTGAGCTGAGTGGCTTACTGGCTGGCAATGCACGAGCCAGATAAGAAAAAGGATGTGAGGCGATCTCCTGCTTGAGAAATAAGCCCCGGATTGTCGTAATGCACAGTTTCATAGGTAGAAATGGCGTGGAAAACCGAGAACTGGGCATAAACAGCGTATTAGGTGGTTGACTTCTCTTGGGTTCCCATTTAGCTACCCCTCCAACGCGGCTGTGGCGAAATTGGTAGACGCACTAGATTTAGGTTCTAGCGGGAGACCGTGGGGGTTCGAGTCCCTCCAGCCGCACCATATCCCCGGTGATACGGTGCATAAATAAACGACCGTAGCTTATCGGAAACGGAAAAGTTGAGGGCGTTGTCGAGGTTCGGTTTATGCTCACCTTTTCGTCAGGCGGATAAGAGCTAAGGGATTTTCTCCCGAAGCGTTTTCCCCTCTTCGAAATTGGTGTTATGTTTACCGTGCTGGGACAAACCATATTGGTTTGTCGGTACGCGTCCTAAATCAAGGACGAAGCAAAGACCATGCAGGTATCAGAAACCCTGGCCGAGGGCCTAAAGCGCGAACTCAAAGTCGTTATCCCGGCGACGGATCTGGCGACCCGCCTCGATGAATATCTTAATGACATGAAGTCAAAGGTAAACATTAACGGCTTCCGTCCGGGTAAAGTTCCAGTTTCTCATCTCAAGAAAGTTCATGGCCGTCAGGCAATGGGTGAGCTGATCGGTAACCTGATCAACGAAACCACTGCTAAGACCATTGAAGAGCGCAAAGAAAAGCCTGCTCTTCAGCCAGAAATCGATCTTTCTGACGATGATGCTGAGAAAGTTTTGGCTGGTGAAGCAGATCTCGCTTACACCATCTCCTATGAAGTTCTGCCTCAGTTCGACATCGTAGATTTCTCTGCGATTGAACTTGAACGCCCAATCGTTGAAATTTCTGAAGATGAAGTTGACGAGCAGGTCAAGCAGATCGCAGAAAGCAACCGTCCATTTGAAGCGCGCGAAGAAGGTGCTGCTGCTGAAGACGGTGACCGCGTTACCATGCATTACCTCGGCAAGCTTGACGGCGAGCCATTTGAAGGTGGTGAAGATGAGAACGGTCAGCTGGTTCTGGGTTCTGGTCAGTTCATTCCTGGCTTTGAAGAGCAGATCGTTGGCATGAAAATCGGTGACAAGAAAGTCATCGACGTGACCTTCCCTGAAGAATACGGCGCAGCAAACCTTGCTGGTCGCGCAGTTACCTTCGACATCGACGTTAAAGGCATTGAAGCTGCTGGCGAAGTTTCCATTGACGATGAAATGGCAACCAAGCTGGGTCTTGAATCCCTTGAGAAGCTGAAAGAAATCGTTCGTGGCCAGATTGAAAGCCAGTTCGGTGCAGCTACCCGTCAGAAAGTAAAGCGCGCTCTGCTGGACAAGCTGGACGAAGAGTACTCCTTCGAGCTGCCTGAGAAACTTCTGGAAACAGAATTCGACGGTGTCTGGAAGCAGGTTGAAGCTGACATGCAGCAGTCCGGTAAAACCTTCGAAGACGAAGAAACAACCGAAGACGAAGCTAAAGCTGAATACCGTAAGATCTCTGAGCGTCGTGTACGCCTGGGTCTGGTTCTTTCTGAAGTTGGTGAGCAGAACAAAGTTCAGGTTACCGACGAAGAAGTTCAGAAGGCTCTGTTCGACCGCGTTCGTCAGTTCCCAGGTCAGGAGCAGCAGGTGTTCGAATTCTACAAGAACAACGAACAGGCTCTCGCGTCCCTGCGTGCCCCAATCTATGAAGAGAAGGTTGTGGACTACATTCTGGAACTCGCGAAAGTTTCCGACAAAGTTGTGTCTAAAGAAGAGCTGATGGCTCAGGACGAAGACGAAGCATAATTGTTGGGATTACCCAAGAATTTCGGAAAGGGGGCCTTGTGCCCCCTTTTTCTTTTTTGACATCTTGAATTTTGAGGTGGAAAGCCGAAATATCTGAAGCCGTCTTAAGTGCATAGGCCCAATGTGGTCTTTAAGCTCCCTTATAATTGGGATAAGACTAGGGGGTCTTATGGAAACACTCCATAAACCTTGTGGCTTTACCTTTTGGCAAGTGCCTTTAAGACAAGGGCGACATCCCGTGGGTGGGCGTGGCGCTTTTTTCGACATAAGTTTCTTGCAGGCTTACCGGAATGCCGGATAAGTTACCGAGCTTACTTAAGCTTTCTGCATATTTAAAATGGATGACGCATGACCGATCCTGTTGAGTATTTCACGAACAGCCTGGTGCCGATGGTTGTAGAGCAAACCAACCGGGGTGAGCGGGCCTATGATATCTTCTCAAGGTTGTTGAAGGAACGCATTATCTTCCTGACCGGTCCTGTGGAAGATACTGTGGCTACACTGGTGTGTTCCCAGTTGCTTTATCTGGAAGCGGAAAACCCGAACAAAGAAATTGCACTTTATATCAATTCCCCGGGTGGTGTTGTGACCAGTGGTCTTGCTATTTATGACACTATGCAGTTTATCCGTCCGAAGATTTCTACTCTTTGTATCGGTCAGGCTGCAAGCATGGGTTCCTTGCTTTTGGCTGCTGGTGAAAAGGGTATGCGCTTTTCTTTGCCGAACAGCCGCGTCATGGTTCACCAGCCTTCCGGTGGTTTCCGCGGGCAGGCGGCAGACATTATGCTGCATGCACAGGAAATTCTGAAGCTGAAGCGTCGCCTTAATGAGATCTATGTTGATCATACGGGTCAGACTCTTGATGCTGTTGAAGAAGCGCTTGAACGTGATAACTTTATGAGTGCAGATGCGGCGAAAGAGTTCGGTCTGATTGATAACGTTATCGAAAATCGTGAGAGCTTGAACGTTATCGAACCAGCTTAAAGCCGGTTTTTAAAAGTAACTCGCGCGCAAGTTTTTTTAACAGGGAATGAACTTTGCGTGCGGGGCTTAAAGGAATGTTGATTATTGCGAGCCAAATATCGCATAAGAGAATGGCTATTAGTGATTTCCAAAGCTTCCCTCTGGAAGCGGAACACAAAACGCGATAAGTCAGTAGAACGTCGCGGCGAAAGTATCGCTGTCGAACTAAGAATTCTAACAGGGGCAGTGTCCCTTGAAACGATGCGGGGTTATATCTCATGAGCAAAGCCAGCGGCAGCGACAGCAAGAATACGCTTTACTGCTCGTTTTGCGGAAAAAGCCAGCATGAGGTCCGTAAGCTGATTGCGGGTCCGACCGTATTCATCTGCGATGAGTGTGTCGAGCTCTGCATGGACATTATTCGCGAAGAAAACAAATCTTCGCTGGTGAAGTCTCGTGATGGGATTCCGACACCTCAGGAAATTCGTGGTGTTCTTGATGATTACGTGATTGGTCAGGGCCGAGCCAAAAAGGTTCTGTCTGTAGCGGTTCATAACCACTACAAGCGCCTGAATCACGCCTCCAAGAACAATGATGTTGAACTTGCTAAGTCCAACATCCTTCTGGTTGGTCCTACCGGATGTGGTAAAACCCATCTGGCACAAACGCTCGCCCGAATTCTGGATGTTCCGTTTACGATGGCTGACGCAACCACGCTGACTGAAGCGGGTTACGTTGGTGAAGACGTTGAAAATATTATTCTGAAGCTGCTTCAGTCCGCAGACTACAATGTTGAGCGTGCGCAGCGCGGTATTGTCTACATCGATGAGGTGGACAAAATTACCCGTAAAGCAGAAAACCCATCCATCACCCGTGACGTTTCTGGTGAAGGTGTTCAGCAGGCACTGCTGAAGATCATGGAAGGGACTGTTGCCTCTGTTCCGCCGCAAGGTGGTCGTAAGCATCCGCAGCAGGAGTTCCTGCAGGTAGATACAACAAACATTCTGTTTATCTGCGGTGGTGCATTTGCTGGTCTGGACAAGATCATTTCTGACCGTGGTCGCAAAACCTCTATCGGCTTTGCTGCTTCTGTGCTTGCACCTGAAGATCGCAAGACCGGTGAGTTGTTCTCAGAGCTTGAGCCTGAAGATCTGCTGAAGTTTGGTCTTATTCCTGAGTTTGTTGGCCGTTTGCCGGTTATTGCAACTCTTGAAGATCTGGATGAAGACGCTTTGGTGTCCATCTTGAGTGAACCTAAGAATGCGCTTGTTGCGCAGTATCAGCGTTTGTTCGAAATGGAAAACGTAGAGCTGACCTTCCATGAAGACGCTCTGAAGGCAGTTGCCCGACGTGCGATTGAACGTAAGACCGGTGCTCGCGGACTGCGTTCTATTCTGGAAGCAATTCTGCTGGAAACCATGTACGAGCTTCCTGGCCTTAAGGGTGTGAAGGAAGTGGTGATTTCCGGTGAGGTGGTCGACGGCGATGCGCGTCCTTTGTACATTTACGAGGATCGTGCGGAGAATTCAGCAACCAGCGCGTAAGGCGATGGGGACTGATGAGCCAGTAGGCTTCGCTCACAGGTATTGAGTTTAATTTGGGCGGTAACTTCTTGAAAAAAGTGCCGCCCATTTTTTGTCTCATGCGTCTAGCATGATGATGCGTATGAGTGTTCTGCGTAAAGGCGAACCAAGACCGGGAAGGATGGTGTTCCAGCTTAAGTGTGAGGGCGACCAAACGGTGTTATACGCTCCTGATAACAGGAAAAAAGCTTATAATATCAACAGATCGCTGAAAGACTTGGAAGCGGAGTGCTTGACACTTGGAGGCGGTGTCTCCACCTAATAGGTCTAGTTCGCAGCTTGGCGAATTTGTTTGTGCCCGTTTAGGGGCGAGTGAATTCGGCCCTCGAAATTCTACGAATGCCCTAAGGGCCTTAGTCGATTTTTATGTTGCGCTTTTTCGTAGCTTTCGTTGGAAAGCTGCAATTTGAAAGGAATAGAGATGGCTGACAATGAAATGCGCCCGGAAGAAGAGACAGAAAACTCTGTTTTTCCTGTTCTCCCACTGCGCAACATCGTCGTATTCCCTCATATGATCGTGCCGCTGTTTGTAGGGCGCGAGAAATCGATCCGTGCTCTGGAAGAGGTGATGGAGTCTGATAAGCAGATTTTGCTTGCGACCCAGATGAACGAGGCGGATGACGATCCGGATACCGATCAGATTTACAAAGTCGGTACCCTTGCAACAGTTTTGCAGCTGCTGAAGCTGCCAGATAACACCGTAAAGGTCTTGGTTGAAGGTGGAGCTCGTGCCGAAATTGGCAAGTTCACTGATCGCGAAGACCTTTATGAAGCGGAAGCCGTTATTCTTGATGAAGCTGGCGGTGACGAAGTTGAGATCGAGGCTCTTGGCCGTTCAGTGATTTCCGAGTTCGAGAACTATGTAAAGCTGAACAAAAAGGTGTCTCCTGAGGTTCTCGGCGCCGTTAATCAGATTGACGACTTCTCGAAGCTTGCTGATACCATTGCATCCCACCTTGCTGTGAAGATTCAGGACAAGCAGGAACTGCTTGGCACTGTGGCTGTCACTGAGCGCCTTGAGAAGGTGCTGGGCATGATGGAGAGCGAGATCTCCGTTCTGCAAGTGGAAAAGCGCATCCGCTCCCGCGTGAAGCGCCAGATGGAGAAAACCCAGCGCGAGTACTACCTGAATGAGCAGATGAAGGCCATTCAGAAAGAGCTTGGCGATGGTGAAGATGGCCGTGATGAACTTGCTGAGCTGGAAGAGCGCGTTGCGAAGACGAAGCTGTCCAAGGAAGCTCGCGAGAAGGCGAATGCTGAGCTGAAGAAGCTCAAGCAGATGAGCCCGATGTCTGCGGAAGCGACTGTGGTTCGCAACTACCTTGACTGGCTGATCGGCATTCCGTGGAGCAGGAAGTCCAAGGTTAAGCATGATCTGACGCTTGCTGAGAAGGTTTTGGATACCGACCACTTTGGCCTTGAGAAGGTCAAGGAACGCATTGTGGAGTACCTTGCAGTGCAGAAGCGCGCAAACAAGCTGCGCGGTCCTATCCTGTGTCTTGTTGGCCCTCCAGGCGTAGGTAAAACGTCTCTTGGTAAATCTATCGCGAAAGCAACTGGACGTGAATTTGTACGCATGTCTCTTGGTGGCGTGCGTGATGAGGCTGAAATTCGCGGTCACCGCCGCACTTACATCGGCTCCATGCCGGGTAAAGTCATTCAGTCCATGAAGAAAGCGAAGAAGTCCAACCCGCTGTTCCTGCTCGATGAGATCGACAAGATGGGCATGGATTTCCGTGGCGATCCGTCTTCTGCTCTGCTTGAGGTTCTTGACCCGGAGCAGAACGGCAGCTTCATGGATCACTACCTCGAAGTGGAATACGACCTATCCGACGTCATGTTTGTGACCACAGCCAATACGCTGAACATTCCGGGTCCACTGATGGACCGTATGGAGATCATCCGTATTGCTGGTTACACTGAAGATGAGAAGATCGAGATCTGTCGTCGTCACCTGTTGCCAAAGGCTGTGAAGAACCACGGTCTGAAGGATGGTGAGTTTGAAGTGTCTGATGGCGCTTTGCAGAAGACTATCCGTCTTTACACCCGTGAAGCTGGTGTGCGTAACCTTGAGCGTGAGATGAGCACTCTGGCCCGTAAGGCTGTGAAGGATATTCTGGTCAACGACAAGAAGACCATCAAAGTGGATGAAGAGCTGATTGAGGAATACCTCGGCGTGCCTCGTTTCCGCTTCGGTCAGGTTGAAGACGAAGATCAGGTTGGTGTTGTCACCGGTCTGGCATGGACTGAAGTGGGCGGCGAGTTGCTGACCATTGAAGGCGTCATGATGCCAGGTAAGGGTAAGATGACCGTAACTGGTAACCTGCGTGATGTGATGAAAGAGTCCATCTCTGCTGCTGCCTCTTACGTTCGTTCTCGTTCTGAAGACTTCGGCATTGAGCCTCCGCTCTTTGAAAAGCGCGAGCTGCATGTGCACGTGCCAGAAGGGGCTACTCCAAAGGATGGTCCATCTGCTGGTATCGCCATGGCGACTACTGTTATCTCCGTGATGACCGGTATTCCGGTTCGTCGTGATGTGGCGATGACAGGCGAGATCACACTGCGTGGTCGCGTGCTGCCAATCGGTGGTCTGAAAGAGAAGCTTCTGGCTGCTCTGCGTGGCGGCATTAAGAAGGTTCTGATCCCTGCGGATAACGCCAAGGATTTGGCTGATATTCCTGACAATGTGAAAAACGAATTGGAAATTATTCCAGTCGCTCGCATGGACGAAGTGCTTGAACATGCTCTTGTTCGTATGCCTGAAGCCATCGAATGGAGCGAAGAGGAAGAAAAGTCCAGCTCCGAAGCATTGGTCAAAGATGACAAGGGTTCAGGGGTCGTCGCACACTGAACCAGAGCGTCTGCTTGTGGATACAAAAGCCTCGGACAAGTTCCGGGGCTTTTTTTGGTTGATACTACACAGAAAATGGCCGTTTTCTGCGGTTCGCGGCTTGATTTGAACGCAATTTCGCACGAATGTCCGATTCAGGAGTGCAGCGCGAATCTAAAGCATTCCCCACGTTATTTTAGAAAGGGACTGTCATGAACAAGAATGATCTGATCGGGGCCGTTGCGGAAAAAACTGGCTTGACCAAAGCACAGGCAGGCGAAGCAGTAGAAGCATCTTTCGAAGCAATCACTGAAACCCTGAAGAGCGGCGATGAAGTTCGGATCATCGGATTTGGCAACTTTTCCGTTTCCGCTCGTGCGGCAACTGAAGGCCGTAATCCACGCACAGGCGAAACCATTCAGATTCCGGCTTCCAAGACGCCGAAATTTAAAGCTGGTAAAGGCCTGAAGGACGCGGTCAACGCCTAATTGGGCTTGTTCGTTTTGGGTTTAAAAGTCCCTGGTGTTCATTGGAGCAGCAGGGGCTTTTTTTGTGCGCTCATTTCTGATGGGTTGCCGGTTTTTTGCTGTGACGACAAGCCTTTGTTTAATCAGGTAATTCACAGGGTGGATGGCGGTTCCAAGTTTTTTGCTGGTAATGTCGTTTTTTTCAATCTCAGGCCTTGCCAAGGGTAGGGAGGGCAGCTAAATAGCTCCCCACGCCACACGGCGTACCACCCTGCGGGGGCGATTAGCTCAGTTGGTAGAGCGCTTCGTTTACACCGAAGATGTCGGGAGTTCGAGTCTCTCATCGCCCACCATTCTCTCTAAGAGGATGTTCAACGCTCCAGGATGGGCGATTAGCTCAGTTGGTAGAGCGCTTCGTTTACACCGAAGATGTCGGGAGTTCGAGTCTCTCATCGCCCACCATTCCTCTCAGAGGATTTCAAGTCTCCCGGAGTTCCGCGGAGGCTTTTTTGTTGTCCGCACTCCTGAAAATTACCGAGGACAGGGCTGTTAAGCTTAAGGGGGTGTTTCGGCAATTGGTTTCTTAAGGTTGTAGGGCAGGGCGCCAATCTGAGCAAAAACCAAAGGGTGATCTCAGGATCTTATCGTTAAGCTTGCTGCAATAGCCTGTGGAGCTTATTCGCGGAGTGCGCTCTCTTTTCGTCAATTTTTCGAGAGCTGCTTTGCCGTTTAATGAGTGAAATCCTGGTGTTCGGTTGGAAACAATCGTGTAGGACTTGCTCAAGAGCTGTAATTGCGTTGCTAAGTGTGCCGTAGATAACAGCTTGCATGACTGAGATGGTTTTTAACTCCGCGTGGCAAACAAGTATAACTACGTGGAGGCATGCGCCGTATGAGTGGTTCAAGTCATAAGCACCCCATCTGTCCGCCACTTGTGTGGCACACTCTGGTCACCATCCTTCTGGCAGGCATCGTTGCAGATGTGAGCTGGGAGATCTGGGCGCGCTATATCACGCCGTTCTGGGTTGGTGGTCCACTACAGCCAGCTGCTCTTGTGCAGTCTGTCTTTGGTTTCAGAAGCCTTTTCTGGGCAGAAGTTATTCACGCCGTGGTTGGCGTCGTCTTCTATCCTATCGGATACCTCTATATTGCTCGTCCGCTGGCACGTGTGATCATCCCGCCGCTGCCATGGTGGGTTGTTGGCCTTTGCTATGGCGTTGGTCTTTGGGTGTTCGCGCTTTACATCATGGCACACATCTTTGCTGGTCTTCCACCGTTCCTCGGCTTCATTCAGCTGACATGGGCGTCTCTGGTTGGTCACATGATCTTTGGCTTCATGACAGCCCTGATCGTGCGTATTCGCCAGGGTTGGTGAGCTTCTTAAAGCTTTGATGCAAAATAAAAGGCAGCTTCCCTGAGGAGGCTGCCTTTTTTGCTTTCGTTGGGCTGTATCTATTAGAAAGTCAGGTCTTGTGCTGGCTTTGAAGAGATCTGGAACGCACCCTTGCGGTTTTCAATCGCCTCTTTGATTGGCTTGCTGCTGTAAAATACAAGGCGCAGGCCGCTCACGGTGTCTTCTCCAAAGACCTCCAGGCTATGGTAGTCGGTGCAACTGTCCGACAGCTGGCGAAGAGCTTCTGCGTTGGATGGTTTATCCAGAGCTTCCTTCAGGAGTTCACCGCTGTTGTTGACGTATGTAATGCGGCAGGTTTTGTCCTCGGTGGCGGTCATGTTCTCTAAGTGAGTGAGGACAGGGTAGGCGTCCAGCAGCTTGCCCATGATTGCAGCGCGGGGAGCTGGGTTTTTGAAGCTGACTTCACGCTGTAGGCCGTAGATGTTCTCGTCCTGGGTGAGCACGCTTACGGTTTCAGAGAGCGTGTCTTTCTCGAGCGTACAAACTGTCTTTGTCTCATCAACTAAGCACCCTTGATATCCGACCTTTTCCAGAAGGCCTCTTACATCATGCTCAAAGCGCTCAACGGTTAAGCCGTGAATTGACGGAAGGTTGGCCGGATCAAGAGCGGGATGCTTCGAGGTGGTCACCGCGACTTGTGTCTCGTTTTTGGGAGACACGTTTGGAGTGACATTTACCACCTGAGCGTTGTTGGTTGCGTTTGAGCCGGGGGTGACAGGTATTGTAATGTTGATTTGCTGCGATGGTGCGGCTGTTGCAACCGGTGCTACTACCGGCGTTGGTGCAACGATCGCCACCGGTATTGGGGCCGTGGCTGCAACCGGCGCTGGGGCAGAGGCTACGACCGGTGTTGGCGCTGCTGGCTGTTGTGGTGTTGTCAGCTCATAGAGCTTGGCAATTTGTCTGTTATCGAGCTTGCCATTTGCATAAGCGCCGATGGAAATTTGGAACTGGCGTATGGCGTTGCGCGTGCGGCGGCCTGAAACGCCGTCTGGTGTTCCAGTATCAAAGCCCAGCATGTTCAGGCGTAACTGGATGTCCTGTGTCTCTGCTGAAAAGTTAGTTCTTTTCCGTGTTGTTCGTTTCTGCGTCTGAGCTGGCGCATTCTTTTTGGCGCCATTTACAATAGCGCTACCAATAATGCCTGCGCCAAGGCCGAAGATGAAATCCTCAGAGCCTGCACGAGCGGTGGTGGCGCTGACTGCTAAAGAGAGGCAGAGAGCGGATGTAAGCTTTGTCAATTTGCGCATTTTGTTGCCTTGCACACATAAAAAATCGAAGGAAAGGCGGGAAAGGCCCACTTGCAGTAAATTTATCTCAAACTCTAAAAAATGTAAGTTGAAATAAATTAAGTATTTCACTCTTAAGTTGAGAGATCTTATTGCTGATATCTCGAAGATATCGGTCATAATTGAAGCGTATCTGTTGTTTTATGTCGGTTTGCGGTGAATGCATTTCATGTTAGTGGGTGCGTTTCAGGCAATGATTTAAGGTATCGGACCTTAGAAATGATGCTGAAGCAGATATCTGAGGTTTGGCTGATGTAGAAAAGGCAGCTTCCGATGGGAGGCTGCCTTCTCTGTCTTGAGATTCTTGATCTGTTTTGATGGATCAGAGTTGAGCTACTTCACACCCCAGATGGACAGCTTGACCTGTTGGTTTTCGCCGATGAGGGCTACAACGAAGTTTGCATTGTAGTTCTGAATAGGGCGAAACTCGGCGATGGCGACGTCGTAGTATTTGCCGTTGATGCGACCTGAGGCGTCTTTGTCATAAGTGGTTCCGGCGTGATCCCACAGGTGGACTTCCATTCGCTGCTTGCCACGGTTTTTCGGGTTTCGTTTGCAGAAGGTGTCAAAGCCCAGGTGGCTGCTGACCAGATAGTTGCCATTGCTGATTACTTCTACGGCGACTTCCTTTGCGACGCCTCCGCTGCCCTGAAACTCACGCTCAGCCCTTCGGCGGAGGTACTGGGTGCTGTCGGTTCCAATATCCCATTCGATTAGCTTGCCACGCCCATGGGGTTCTTTATGTATGGTCTGACCTAAGCATCGATGCCCGGTTTTGAACTCGCTGGGGCCTTTGCTTGTTGATAGGGTGATCCATCGGCCATTTGGAGTGCCATCGGCAGCGGTAATCGCAGCTTTCTGGATTTGGCCCATGCTTACAAGTGTTGGGCCGCGTTCGATCACAGATGCGTTCTGACGTTTGCGAAGGCGAGTAACTCGCAGTTTTCCATCCTCATCACGGAAGGCGAGAAGGTTTGCAGTTCCGTCGCTCATGGTGAGTTGGGTAGCTGAGCCGGCAAATTCATAAATGCCGCGACGGTCGAGTGCTTTCTCAGTTGGGATGTCTTCTGCTTGCTTTAATTTGAAGGCTTGTGCAAACAAGGTGCCGTTCTTTCGTTGAGCGACGACCATAGCAGCAGAGCCAGAACTTGCAGAAGTGACTTCTGTAACTTCCGGGCCGGAGCGAAAGCCACGATATGTGATGGTCCCGTTTCCTGTAATCTTCCAGAGAATGACTCTGAGCTTGTTGCTACCGTCAATGACGGGCGTGATGAAGTGAGTGTTGTCGATCTTTGCAATGGATACGCTGCGAGCTTTGCCCCGGTCGATAAAATCTTTTGGTATTTCAACATTGGACTGCCATGTAGAGATGACGAGGTTATCTGCTGAATCTGATGCGACGAGGATGTACCCCAGATGTCCATTGGCATCATAGCTTGCTGCTTCGATTTCTTTGGCGAGGAACGAAACGGAGTATGACGCTGCTGTATATGAGACGTCAGGTTTAAATTCTTTGAGCTTGTATAGCTTCTCAGAAAGGGCGGGGGTGGTGATCAGGCACAGTGCGGCCAGCAGCAGAGCCAGTGCTTTTACTCTCAACATTTTGGAGCTCCCAAAAGGACAAATTTGCGGGTGAGCAGAAATGCATTTTTGAGGCTACTTTAACTGTGTATGCAGCAGGAATAATCTCTCGGTTGTGGGGAGGTAATCCTTAGGATGGAGCTTGGGGTGATCTGCTGTATTGGCCTCGGGAGGTATGAGGCCAATACAAAGGAGGATGGAGTTCAGAACTTCAGCTCATCTGCGGCTTCGGATTTGGTTTGGAAGATACCGGTTTGCTCTTCCTCTGCTTGTTGAATGGGGTGGCCGTCGTAGAGAGTGATACGCATGGATTTGAGGTTGCGGTTGCCTTCCAGTTCGATGGCGTAGAAGTTGCGGCAGTTTTCGGTGAGCGTCAGAAGCGTTTCAGGGTCGGATGGGTTGGCGTCTATTGGTGCTAACAAGCTGCTTCCATCGCCTGCGTATTGCTCCAAGCAGGTTTTAGAGCTGGATGTTGCCATCTTTTTGAAGCGGGTGAGGTTTGGGTAGGCCTCTGCTAGCTTTGTGAGGACTGCAGATCTTGGGGCGGCGGTCTTGAAGGTCACAGTGCGGCTCACTCCATAGATGATGTTTCCAACCTTATTGACGCTGACAGTTTCCTCGAGGTTTTTGGTGGCTTTCTTGCAGATGGTCAGTCCGGTTGTCTCTACACACTCTTCATAGCCTTCTGTTTTTAGAAAGCCTGCGGTTTCGTCACTGCGCATGCCAGTGATCAGTCCGTAAATGTTGGGCGGATTTTTAGGGTCCAGCGCAAGCTTGTTTTCTTTTGGGATTCTGACCGTTGCTTTTTCTGCCTCAGAGTACCCACCGGGATTGGATTGGGGCAGAGGTGGTTGAGCTGGTGTTGGTTGCGCCTGATCAATCTGGGTCTTCTGATAGCGCTTCTTTTGAGTGCGGGTGTAAAGCTCTTCTAATTGAGACTGTGTGAGCCGCCCAGTTGCCACGTAACCAAGGGTGCTTTGAAACCTGCCTATTGCGCGCAAGGTGCGCTTACCAGCTACGCCGTCAGGGAAACCGGCGTTGTAGCCCAGCAAGTTCAGGCGATACTGGACGTCTTTCAACTGAATGCGGCTGAGAGCCACTGTTTGCTGAGTTGGGATGCGGGGAATGCTGCGCGCCTGCTGCGATTGAGCGGTGACGACATGCGGGGTTGGTTGTTGAGCTGCGGTGTGATCAATGATCGTGTTTCCGATCGCTCTTACACCGAGCCCGATGATGAAGTCCCCTGTATCAGCCTGGGTGGGTGAGGGGATTGCGACAGCTGTTGTTGCTGCAAGAGCAAGCGCTTTGAAAAATGTGCCCATAAAACCGGTCCTTGAAATGAAATGGACTGTCGACTTTTTTGTATTTTGATTGAGATGATTGTTCCTGAGTTTATCGCAGGAGCCGCCCCAAGCTAAGTAGAATTACGAGATTTGACTTTTTTGAGGCGGTTTTCAAATTTTCATTGATGACGAATAAGATATTTTTCAGGGCTAGCCAAAAAGTCCTTGAGTCCAGAAGGGGATAAAATGGGTGATATGCAGTCCTGTTTTCCACATCTGAACGCATTTCGAGGCCGATTTTCACAGTGAAAACAAGTTATTCAGGAAAAACTCGCAAAGTCGATCCAACTTCGCTTGACTTGGACCCGCCCCCGCCGTAAATCAGCGCCACCAACAACGACACAACGTTGCTGACCCAAGCGGGTGTAGCTCAGTTGGTTAGAGTGCCGGCCTGTCACGCCGGAGGTCGCGGGTTCGAGTCCCGTCACTCGCGCCACTTTCATTTACTACGAAAAGCACGGTGTTCGCTTTAAATAGCGCACCGTGCTTTCGTGTATTCTGGCTCATCTTCTCTGGATTTCATTGCATTATCTACCCATGTTTCCTGCTGAAGCTTTGCTGTCTTATATTTAGGGTAGGGGAGCTGCCGGATATGGCAGATTTAGCGGACAAGCTTTAGTGGGCAGGGGCTTAAAATAAAGCGCATTATGGTGGCCCATGGGTATTGCCCTGCGACTCTTCAATTGAGACGTTTTGACTATTTACGCAGAACTACGCAGGAAAATGCACCAATTTTATTGTCCGATTTTAAGTCTTGAGTAGTTTTCCCAAGCAATTGTTAGAAAACGTCATTTTTCTATTTTAATATGAGTATTTTACTCATAATATATATCTCTAGGTTTTTAGCGGCTTTTTAGTGCCCGCCTCTCGAGAATGTGATCTTCTCGTGGCGTAAGGCACTCTTTCCGACCCGATTTACTCCGTTGTAAGGTCTTGCGCAGATGGTGGGGCTAAGCTAATCGTGCGTTGCGGTGCGACTAGATACACTGGATCCTAGGGTGTCCTTCCAAATCTTACGCCCTACTTTCTGCCGTGTGTGCAGTGCACCAAGAGTTTTATTGGTCGCATGACCTGTTACGTCCAGGGACGGATATACAAATGGAAGACCTCCTCAGGGAGTACATCCCGATTGTCGTCTTTATCGGTGTTGCCCTCGTTATTGGCCTCGCGCTTCTCATTGCCCCGTTTATCGTTGCTTTCAAGAATCCAGATTCTGAGAAGCTTTCTGCTTACGAGTGTGGCTTTAACGCCTTTGATGACGCGCGTATGAAATTCGACATCCGGTTTTATCTGGTATCGATCCTTTTCATCATCTTTGATCTCGAAGTTGCTTTCCTCTTCCCATGGGCTGTTGCTTATGGTGGGCTGGGCTGGTTTGGCTTCGTCTCCATGATGATCTTCCTGGGCGTGCTCACGATTGGGTTCATCTATGAATGGAAGAAGGGAGCGCTGGAATGGGATTGATCTCTGACGGCTCCAAGCCTCTTGTCTCTGAAGCTCCAAAAGGGATCATTGATCCCAACACAGGTCGCCCAGTGGGCGAGAATGATCCGTTCTTCATGAATGTGAACAACGAGCTTTCTGATAAGGGTTTTCTGGTTACTTCCAGTGAAAGCTTGATTCAGTGGGCACGTACCGGTTCGCTTATGTGGATGACGTTTGGTCTTGCCTGTTGTGCAGTGGAAATGATGCAGATGTCGATGCCGCGTTATGACGCAGAGCGTTTCGGCTTTGCTCCTCGTGGCTCCCCACGTCAGTCTGACGTGATGATTGTTGCGGGTACGCTGACCAACAAAATGGCGCCTGCACTGCGCAAGGTTTACGACCAGATGCCTGAGCCTCGCTATGTGATCTCCATGGGATCGTGTGCGAATGGCGGCGGTTACTACCACTATTCCTATTCTGTTGTACGCGGTTGTGACCGGGTTGTTCCCGTTGACATCTATGTGCCGGGTTGTCCTCCAACTGCTGAAGCGCTGCTTTACGGTGTGCTGCTGCTGCAGAAGAAGATCCGCCGCACGGGTACGATTGAGAGATAATTTACAGGTCGTGCATCTTCGCGGTGCGCGGCCTTATCGACATTGCTGGCATGGGGTTCCCTTGCCATTTGTGAGATGTCCAACCTATAGGAAACAAGGTAATGGACGAGACGCTTAGCGAACTCGGTGAATTTATCGAGCTAACGCTTGGAGACAAAGTTAAAAGCTGGTCGGTTGCTTATGGCGATCTTGCTCTTAATGTGTCCCATGATCAGATTATCAATGTTTTGCGTTTCCTGCGCGATGACGCGCGGTGCGGCTTTGTGGCATTGGTTGATATTTGCGGTGTGGACTGGCCAGCTCGGGAAAAACGTTTCGACGTTGTGTACCACCTGCTTTCCCCCGTTCAGAACTTGCGCGTTCGCGTGAAGGTTCAGACAGATGAGGCCACTCCGGTTCCTTCTGTCATCTCCATTTTCAAGGGTGCTGAATGGTTTGAACGTGAAGCCTACGACATGTACGGCATTCTGTTCACCGGTAACCCGGATCTGCGGCGTTTGCTGACTGACTACGGTTTTGACGGCTTCCCGCTTCGCAAGGATTTCCCTCTGACGGGTTATGTAGAGGTTCGTTACGATGACACCAAGAAGCGTGTTGTTTATGAACCTGTGCAGCTTACACAGGAATTCCGTAGTTTTGATTTCCTCTCACCATGGGAAGGTACTGACTATGTGCTTCCTGGTGATGAAAAAGCATCGAACTGAGGCACGGGTAGAGAATGGCTGAGGCTCAGGTACGAAACTTTAATATTAACTTTGGTCCGCAGCACCCTGCGGCGCACGGTGTGCTGCGTCTGGTTCTTGAACTGGACGGTGAGGTGGTCATTCGCGTTGACCCGCATATCGGATTGCTGCACCGGGGTACTGAGAAGCTGATCGAGCACAAGACCTATCTTCAGGCTGTGCCTTACTTCGACCGGTTGGACTATGTAGCACCCATGAATCAGGAGCATGCTTATGCTCTTGCTGTTGAGCGTTTGCTGGGCATTGAAGTGCCAAAGCGCGGTCAGCTGATCCGTGTGCTTTATTCAGAAATCGGGCGTTTGCTATCACATCTTCTGAATGTGACCACGCAGGCGTTGGATGTTGGTGCGTTGACGCCGCCGCTGTGGGGTTTTGAGCCTCGCGAAGAGCTTATGGGTTTTTATGAACGCGGTTGTGGTGCCCGTATGCACGCAGCTTATGTGCGTCCAGGCGGTGTGCATCAGGATCTTCCTGCTCAATTGCTTGAGGATATGTGGAACTGGTGTGATCCGTTCCTCAAAACCCTTGACGACATCGAAGGCCTTCTGACTGACAACCGTATCTTCAAACAGCGTAACGTTGATATCGGCATTGTTGATCTTGATGATGCCTGGGCAATGGGCTTTTCCGGTGTGATGGTCCGTGGTTCTGGTGCTAAGTGGGATCTGCGTAAGTCGCAGCCTTACGAGTGCTATGATGAAATGGAATTCGACATTGCAGTCGGTAAGAACGGTGACTGTTACGATCGTTACCTGATCCGGATGTTTGAGATGCGTCAATCTGTTCGCATCATGAAGCAGTGTCTGGAGATGCTGGGTAAGGAAACTGGCCCTGTTTCTTCAACCGATGGTAAAGTGGTTCCTCCGAAGCGCAATGAAATGAAGCGCTCTATGGAAGCTCTGATCCATCATTTCAAGCTTTACACTGAGGGTTACAAAGTCCCCGAAGGTGAAATTTATGCAGCCGTTGAAGCGCCAAAAGGCGAATTCGGTGTTTATCTTATCTCTGACGGAACCAATAAGCCTTACCGCTGTAAAATTAAGGCTCCGGGTTTTGCCCATTTGCAGGCAATGGATTATATGTGCAAAGGTCACATGTTAGCTGATGTAGCTGCAGTAATGGGTTCTCTAGATATCGTATTCGGGGAGATTGACCGATAATGTCAGTGCGTCGTCTTCATCACGAACAACCAGATTCTTTTGAGTTCTCTCCAGAAAATCTGGAATGGGCGAATAAAGTTATCGCGCGTTATCCAGAAGGGCGTCAGGCATCTGCTGTCGTGCCAATTCTGTGGCGTGCGCAGGAGCAGGTTGGTTGGGTGACCGAGCCAGCGATCCGTGTGATCTCTGAAATGCTCGATATGCCTCGCATCCGTGTTCTGGAAGTGGCAACCTTCTACACCATGTTCCAGCTGCAGCCGGTCGGTAAAAAAGCACACATTCAGGTGTGTGGTACGACCCCTTGTCAGTTGCGTGGTTCTGAAGAGCTTATCAAAGTTTGTAAAAGCAAGATCTCCGAGATCCCTCATACCCTTTCCGAAGATGGAAACTTCTCCTGGGAAGAGGTTGAGTGCCTTGGTGCTTGTGTAAATGCGCCGATGGTGCAGATCTTCAAAGACTTCTATGAGGATCTGGATGTTGAGAAGTTTGAAAAGCTTCTTGATGACATTGCAGGTGGAAAGCCGGTTCTGCCGGGTCCTCTGGGTGTTGACCGTATCTTTGCGGCGCCGGAGGGTGGTCCAACCACATTGCTGAACATTGAGGACACCACAAAAGGTGCGCCTCAGGAAGCTATCGTTGTTGACGGTTCCGATGCAGCGTCACGGCAGCATGCAGGTGCTGCTCTGAATACTGGCGGTGCTGGTTATACTGGTGTTCCTCGTCCAGCTGAGGCTGGTGTTGCGGAGTTCTTGGAGAGCCACCGCAAAGCTCAGGAAGCCAAAGCGAAAGGTGAGGGGTAAGCGATGCTGAACGATTCCGATCGTATCTTCACCAATATCTATGGTCTACATGACTGGGGGCTCGAAGGGGCTCGTCAGCGTGGATCATGGTCTGGTACCAAAGACATTATTGATAAAGGTCGCAGCTGGATCATCGACGAAATGAAGACTTCCGGTCTTCGTGGTCGTGGTGGTGCGGGCTTTCCGACTGGCCTGAAGTGGTCCTTCATGCCGAAGGAAAGCGACGGTCGTCCGGCCTATCTCGTGGTCAATGCAGATGAGTCCGAGCCGGGTACCTGTAAAGACCGTGAAATCATGCGTCACGATCCTCATCATCTGGTTGAGGGTTGTTTGCTTGCTGGTTTCGCGATGGGTGCAATTGCGGCGTACATTTACGTGCGCGGCGAGTTCATTCGTGAACGTGAGCGTCTGCAGGCTGCGATTGATCAGGCATATGATGCTGGCCTGATCGGCAAGAACAACAAGAACGGCTATGACTTTGATATCTACGTGCACCACGGTGCAGGGGCTTACATCTGCGGTGAAGAAACTGCACTGCTGGAAAGTCTTGAAGGTAAAAAAGGTCAGCCGCGTCTGAAGCCTCCGTTCCCTGCGAACATGGGTATCTATGGCTGCCCAACCACAGTGAACAACGTGGAATCCATTGCTGTTGCTCCGACCATCTTGCGTCGTGGTGGTGCATGGTTCTCCGGAATTGGCCGCGAAAACAACGCTGGTACAAAGCTGTTCTGTGTTTCTGGACACGTGAACAAACCTTGTACCGTTGAAGAATCCATGGGTATTCCATTCAAGGAGCTGATTGAAAAGCACTGCGGTGGCATCCGCGGTGGCTGGGACAATCTGCTGGCGGTTATTCCGGGTGGTTCTTCTGTTCCTTGTGTGAAGGGCGAAGAAATTCGCGATGCCAAGATGGACTTTGACGGTCTGCGCGAAGTTGGCTCTTCTCTGGGTACAGCTGCTGTGATCGTGATGGACAACTCCACGGACATCATCAAAGCGATTGCCCGTCTATCCTACTTCTACAAACACGAGAGCTGCGGTCAGTGCACGCCGTGCCGTGAAGGTACGGGCTGGATGTGGCGCGTGATGGAGCGGATGGTCAAGGGCGAGAGCTCTTATGAAGAAATCGACATGCTGTTCAAAGTAACCAAGCAGGTGGAAGGTCATACGATCTGCGCGCTTGGTGATGCGGCTGCATGGCCTATTCAGGGTTTGATCAAAAACTTCCGCCCTGTGATTGAAGATCGGATCGATCAATACGTTGCTACGCAGCGCACACCGACCGACAAGATTGCAGCGGAGTAGGGGATGTGAAGATCAGCAATGAGAAAAAACGTCTGAATGTGAGCGAAAGCGACCTTTCCGGTTCTTTGTTTGTGGATTGCAATCTGTCTGGTTGTTCTTTCACGAATGTGAATCTGTCCGGTAGCCGCATCAACGACGCTAATCTCTCAGGCTGGTCTATCCTTGATGCAAACCTTTCGGGTTGGTCAGTCGAGAAAGCCAATCTTTCTGGGCTGATCCTTGAAAATGCCAATCTGGCTGGCGCTAAACTCAAAAGCTGCCGGCTTGAGGGCATGACCATCGATGGAATTGAAGTGACTGAGCTTCTTAAAGCTTATCGGGCTAAAGAAGCTAAGGGTGAGGATGCCAACGCATGACCAAGCTTGTCGTCGACGGCAAAGAAATTGAAGTTCCTGCGGAATATACCGTTATGCAGGCCTGTGAAGAGGCCGGCGCGGAAATTCCTCGGTTCTGTTTTCATGACCGGCTTTCAGTGGCCGGCAACTGCCGCATGTGCCTTGTAGAAGTAAAGGGTGGACCGCCAAAGCCGGTTGCCTCTTGTGCAATGGGCGTGCGCGATCTGCGTCCGGGACCAGAAGGCCAGCCACCAGAGATTTTTACAAAATCTCCTATGGTGAAAAAAGCGCGTGAAGGTGTGATGGAGTTTCTCCTGATCAACCACCCGCTGGACTGCCCTATCTGTGACCAAGGCGGTGAGTGTGATCTTCAAGATCAGGCCATGGCTTACGGTGTAGATAGTTCCCGTTATGCGGAAAACAAGCGCGCAGTTGAAAATAAATATGTCGGTCCGCTTGTGAAAACGATCATGACACGCTGCATTCACTGCACGCGCTGTGTTCGCTTTACGACCGAGGTTGCCGGTGTTTCTGAACTGGGCCTGATTGGCCGCGGTGAAGACGCCGAGATTACCACTTATCTTGAAGAAGCGCTTTCCTCCGAGCTGCAGGGCAACGTGATTGACCTTTGCCCGGTTGGTGCTCTGACTTCCCGCCCATACGAGTTCAATGCTCGCCCCTGGGAACTGGTGAAGACAGAAAGCGTCGACGTGATGGACGCTCTTGGCTCCGCTATCCGTGTGGATACACGCGGTAAAGAAGTCATGCGCATCATGCCTCGCCTCAATGAAGAGGTGAACGAGGAATGGATCTCCGACAAAACCCGCTTTATCTGGGATGGTCTGAAGACACAGCGTCTGGATCGCCCATACGTGAAGCAGAACGGCAAGCTGGCTCCTGCGAGCTGGACTGACGCTCTGAATGCGGTTGCGTCAAAGGTGAAAGCGGCTGGTGGTGCTAAAACTGCTGCGATCGCTGGTGATCTTGCTACTGTTGAAGAAATGTTTGCTCTGAAGGCTCTGATGGAGAGTGTTGGTTCTGCCAACATGGATTGCCGTCAGGATGGTGCACAGCTTGATCCGTCTCTTGGTCGGACAACCTATCTGTTTAACTCTTCCGTGGAAGGTATTGAAGACGCGGATGCAATTCTGCTCGTGGGTGCTAACCCACGTGTTGAGGCGCCAGTTCTCAATGCCCGCATCCGTAAGGTTTGGCGTCATGGCGGTGCAAAAGTTGGTCTGATTGGCCAACCTGCGGATCTGACCTACGACGTGGATTACCTCGGTGCTGGTCCAGACACTCTGGCGGACGTTGCTTCTGGCAAGAACGCATTTGCAGAGGTTCTGAAGAACGCTAAAAATCCAATGATCATCGTTGGTGAAGGCGCGATTGCCCGTGAAGACGGTGCTGCTGTACTGGCCGCTGCTGCCAAGCTTGCTGAAAACGTTGGTGCTGTGAGCGATGAGTGGAACGGCTTTAACGTTCTTCACACTGCTGCCAGCCGTGTTGGCGGTCTAGATATCGGACTTGTTCCGGGTGAGGGTGGTCTGGATACTGGTGGTATTCAAGACGCAGCTGCCAAAGGCGACGTAGATGTTGTGTTCCTGCTTGGTGCAGATGAACTGGACATGGCTTCCTTCGGGGATGCGTTTGTTGTTTACATCGGCACCCACGGTGACCGCGGCGCGCACCGCGCTGACGTTATTTTGCCAGGTGCTGCTTACACCGAAAAACCAGGTACTTTTGTGAACCTGGAAGGCCGTGTACAGCTGGCAAACCGCGCTGCATTCCCTCCTGGTGATGCACGTGAGGACTGGGCAATCATTCGTGCGCTTTCCGGTGCACTTGGTAAGCCGCTTTCCTTCAACAGTTTTGCGCAGTTGCGCGGTGCTGTTGTTGAGGCAGTTCCTCATATGGCGAATGTAAATTGCATCGCGACCGGTATTGCTTCGGATGTTTCCAAGCTTGCCGCACGCGGTGGTGACATGAATGGTGCCGGTTTCGCACGGGCATTCAGTGATTTTTATCTAACCAACCCGATTGCCCGAGCTTCAGCGGTGATGGCCGAGTGTTCTGCACTTGCCATGCAGCGCCGAGCTGAGGCGGCGGAATAAGGGGACGGTGAGCATGGAAGCTTTTTTCTGGGATTATGGCTGGCCGCTGATCATCATGCTCTTCCAGAGCGTGCTCTTGATGGTCGTGCTGCTGCTGATCGTTGCTTACATTCTATACGGTGACCGTAAGATCTGGGCTGCTGTCCAGATCCGTCGTGGTCCTAACGTTGTTGGCCCCTGGGGCTTGCTACAGAGTTTTGCGGATCTTTTGAAATTCGTTTTGAAAGAGCCAGTGATCCCGTCGGGATCTGATAAGTTTCTGTTTTTGTTTGCACCGCTGATCACAGTGGTTCTCTCCCTTGCAGCTTGGGTGGTTATTCCGGTCGCTGATGGCTGGGCGATTGCAAACATCAACGTGGGTATTTTGTATGTGTTCGCGATCAGCTCCCTTGGAGTTTACGGCGTGATCATCGGTGGTTGGGCTTCCAACTCCAAATACCCGTTCCTGTCAGCTCTGCGTTCTGCAGCTCAGATGGTTTCTTACGAAGTGTCTATTGGTTTCGTGATCGTAACTGTTCTGCTCTGTGTTGGTTCGTTGAACCTGACCGAAATCGTTTATGCGCAGCAAGCTCGCGGGCTTGCTCACATGCTGGGCGTTCCATGGTTGTCTATCTTGAACTGGTATTGGTTGCCGCTGTTCCCGATGTTCGTGGTGTTCTTTGTTTCCGCACTTGCTGAAACAAACCGTCCTCCATTCGATCTGGCAGAAGCGGAATCCGAACTGGTTGCAGGCTTCATGGTTGAGTACGGCTCTACCCCTTACATGATGTTCATGTTGGGTGAGTATGTGGCGATCTCCTTGATGTGTGCTCTGATGACCATCCTGTTCATGGGCGGTTGGCTGCCTCCATTGGATATTGCACCATTCACTTGGGTGCCTGGTGTCGTCTGGTTCCTGCTCAAGAGTTTGTTGGTGTTCTTCTTCATCTCCATGGCGAAAGCAATGGTCCCGCGGTATCGCTATGACCAGCTGATGCGTCTGGGGTGGAAAGTCTTCCTGCCGCTGTCACTGGCAATGGTGTTCATCGTGGCCTTCGTGCTGATGTTCATGGGCTGGACCCCACCAGTGGGTGGGTTCGGAGCATGATTTCCATCGCCGGGTTAATCGGCGGTGTAATGGGAATTTACCTTGGATGGCTGAACTACCGTCTCCTTCTTGGATTTATGGAGGCAGCCATCAACAAAGGAAAAGAGCGCAACCCAGCTGAGAAAGGTTGGGTTGAGCTGGCGGAACCGACGATCCGCAAAGTCATTTTTACCCTGACGATAATCGGGATTCCGATTATCGGATATCTCGCCGGAGCTAGCATTGCTCCTTAATTCGAGAGGAAAGGGTAACGAGAACCTAGTATGACTTCTTGGAAGTGCTCCTTGGTTCTCTTGGATTGTAATCGATCTTCCATGCCGGTGGCATGTTCGATCAAGAAAGGGCTGTAAAGGCTATGGGACTGGGACAGGCCGCAAAGTCGTTGCTTTTGAAGGAGTTCGTATCGGCGTTTTTTCTTGCCATGCGTTACTTCTTCAAGCCAAAGCCGACGATTAACTATCCCTTTGAGAAGGGTGCTGTAAGCCCGCGTTTTCGCGGTGAGCACGCCTTGCGCCGGTATCCGAACGGAGAAGAGCGCTGCATTGCTTGTAAGCTGTGTGAAGCGATCTGCCCTGCGCAGGCCATTACGATTGAAGCTGGACCTCGTCGTAATGACGGGACACGCCGTACCACTCGCTACGACATTGACATGACCAAGTGCATTTACTGCGGGTTCTGTCAGGAAGCGTGTCCGGTGGATGCGATCGTGGAAGGCCCGAACTTTGAATTTGCGACCGAGACGCGGGAAGAGCTGTTCTACGACAAGGACAAGCTGCTTGCGAATGGGGAGCGTTGGGAGCGTGAGATCGCTCGCAATATCGAATTGGATGCTCCGTACCGTTAAGGTAACGGGAGTGGATTGTGTCCGGTTGGGGCTTTGCACTGACCGGGCGAGACAATAGGACAAAGGCAACCTAAAAATGGTTTTGCAGGCCCTGTTTTTCTATCTGTTTGCCGCACTTGCGGTGGCCTCTGCCTTCATGGTGATTGCTTCTCGCAATCCGGTTCACTCAGTGCTGTTCCTCATCCTGTGCTTCTTTAATGCAGCTGGGTTGTTTGTACTGATTGGTGCCGAGTATCTGGCGATGCTTCTGGTTGTTGTCTACGTGGGGGCGGTCATGGTGCTGTTCCTGTTCGTGGTCATGATGCTGGATGTTGACTTTGCCGAAATGCGTCAGGGGTTCTTGCAGTATTTGCCAATCGGCGCGCTGATTGGTGCAATTCTGCTGGCTGAACTCTTGATGGTTGTCAGTGGCTGGTACATCGCTCCTGGCATGTTAGGTGAAGGGTCCGCCCCGACACCTCCTGTTGAGCAGACACAAAATATCGCCGCTATCGGTGAATTGCTTTACACCCGCTACATTTACTGGTTCCAGATTTCTGGTCTGGTGCTGCTGGTTGCAATGATCGGTGCGATTGTATTGACCCTCCGCCATAAGCCGGGTGTACGCCGTCAGAATATCTCTGAACAGAATGCCCGTCGTCCTGAAACTTCGATCGAAGTGGTCAAAGTTGAAAGAGGCAAGGGGTTGTAAGGCGCGTTTGTAACGGGTCTTCACCATTAATTCGTACCGGAGAAAAGGCCTTCCTCTTGAGGGTTCCTTCTTCGGAGTTTGAATAGAAAACGGGGAGCACTGAGAGGCGCCCATGGAAATTGGCATAGCGCACTATCTCGGGGTCGCAGCGATCCTATTCACCATCGGGATCTTTGGCATCTTTCTCAACCGAAAGAACGTCATCGTGATCCTGATGTCTATCGAGCTTTTATTGCTCGCAGTTAATATCAACCTGGTGGCATTTTCCTACTTCATGCAGGACATGGTTGGTCAGATCTTTGCGCTCCTGGTTCTTACCGTTGCAGCAGCAGAGGCGGCTATTGGTCTTGCTATTCTGGTTGTTTACTTCCGTAACCGCGGCTCTATTGCCGTGGAAGACATCAATATGATGAAAGGCTGAGGGGCGGATGTTTTCAGCAATCGTTTTTCTGCCGTTGCTTGGCTTCCTGATTGTCGGAATGTTCGGCAATCGGCTTGGGGTCAAAGCCAGCGAGTATATCACCAGCGGCTTTATGATTGTCGCAGCCCTTTTGTCTTGGGTGGTGTTTTTTCAATTCGGCATTGGGTCGGAGAGCACTCAGATTGTAACAATCTTCCGCTGGATCACCTCTGGGGATCTGTCGGTTAACTGGACAATCCGGGTCGACACACTCACCGCAGTGATGCTGGTGGTTGTGAACTCCATTTCCTGTGTGGTTCACATCTACTCTATCGGGTACATGCACCACGATCCGGATCGTCCGCGGTTCTTTGCTTATCTGTCTTTCTTTACCTTCTCAATGTTGGCACTGGTCACCTCTGATGACTTGCTGCAAATGTTTTTTGGTTGGGAAGGCGTTGGTCTGGCATCGTACCTGTTGATCGGATTCTGGTACAAAAAACCTTCTGCCAATGCGGCTGCGATGAAAGCCTTCATTGTTAACCGCGTGGGTGACTTTGGTTTTGCTCTGGGTATCTTCGGTGTTTTCTACCTGTACGGTTCCATCGACTTCACGACGATTTTCAGCAGCGGCCCTTCTCTTCTTGAAAGCAAAGAGCCTGTTCTGAATTTCCTTGGGTATGAATTGATGCCTGAAGCGGCACTGACAGTTATTTGCCTGCTGCTCTTTATGGGTGCCATGGGTAAGTCAGCTCAGTTCCTGCTTCACACCTGGTTGCCGGATGCGATGGAAGGCCCAACGCCTGTTTCCGCGCTGATCCATGCAGCGACCATGGTGACGGCTGGTGTGTTCATGGTTGCGCGTCTTGCTCCAGTCTTTGAACTTGCGCCAACAGCTCTGACGGTTGTGACCTTCGTTGGTGCGACGACTGCCTTCTTTGCTGCGACCATTGGCTGTGTGCAGAACGACATCAAGCGCGTGATTGCATATTCCACCTGTTCTCAGCTGGGGTACATGTTCGTGGCGCTGGGTGTTGGTGCGTTTGGTGTTGGTATCTTCCACCTGTTCACGCACGCGTTCTTTAAAGCACTGCTGTTCTTATGCGCTGGCTCCGTTATTCACTCTGTGTCTGACGAGCAAGACATGCGTAAGATGGGGGGGTTGCGTAAGCACATTCCATGGACCTACTGGACCATGATGATTGGTACACTAGCCCTGACTGGTTTCGGTATTCCGTTCACCTACATCGGTACAGCTGGCTTCATCTCCAAAGATGCGATTATTGAAGCTGCTTATGTCGGTCACAACATGTTTGCATCCTATGCCTTCTGGGCAACAGTTCTTGCAGCTGCGATGACCAGTTTCTACAGCTGGCGCCTGGTGTTCATGACCTTCCACGGTAAACCTCGAGCTTCAGTTGATGTGATGAAACACATCCATGAGAGCCCATGGGTTATGCTTGTGCCGCTACTGTTGCTTGCACTTGGTGCAGCTTTTGCCGGTATGGTGTTCAAGGAAGCGTTCATCGGTCACGACTACCTTCATTTCTGGAAGAACGTCTTTGGCGGTACGAACAGTGAGCTCGCAGTCATTGAAGAAATGCATCACGTCCATTGGCTTGTGAAGCTTTCCCCATGGCTTGCAATGGCTGGTGGTTTCATTCTTGCTTACCTCTTCTACATCGCTAAACCAGATATGCCGAAGGCTCTGGCAGAGCGTCATAAGCCTCTGTACCTGTTCCTCCTGAACAAGTGGTACTTTGATGAGCTTTATGACTTCCTGTTCGTGAAACCTTCCCTGGCTCTTGGCCGCTTCCTGTGGAAGCGCGGTGACGGCACTGTGATTGACGGACTTGGTCCTGACGGTGTTGCCTCACGCGTTCAGCAGGTTACCGGTTGGGTTGTTCGTCTACAGTCTGGCTACATCTATCACTACGCATTTGCCATGTTGATCGGGGTTGCCTTCTTCGTGACCCTGGCCATGTTCTCCGGTGGGGGAGTTCATTAATGAACGACTGGTCCATCCTTTCCATCACTACATTTCTCCCACTGGTCGGTGTGTTCTTCATCCTTCTGGTGCGGGGGGATGACCCAGATGCGAAAACGAATATTCGGCGTGTTGCGCTGATTACGACGAGTTTCACATTTATCGTCTCCTTGTTCATCTGGGGCGGGTTCACCAACGAGAACCCTGGCTTCCAGATGGTGGAGAAGCACAACTGGTTTGGTGAAACCTTCACCTACCATATGGGCGTTGACGGCATTTCCATGCTGTTCGTGATCCTGACTACTTTCCTTATGCCGCTCTGTATTCTGGCGAGCTGGGAAAGCATTCAGAACCGCGTCAAGGAATACATGATCGCTTTCCTCGTACTGGAAACACTGATGATCGGTGTGTTCTGTTCGCTGGACCTGGTTCTGTTCTACGTGTTCTTTGAAGCTGGCCTTATTCCGATGTTCCTGATCATCGGTGTATGGGGTGGCCCGCGCCGCGTTTATGCAAGCTACAAGTTCTTCCTGTACACCTTGCTCGGCTCTGTGCTGATGCTGGCGGCTATCATGGCCATGTACTGGCAGGCTGGTACGCTGGATATTCCAACTCTTCTTAATGAGAGCGAATTCCCGGCAGCGATGCAAACGTGGTTGTGGCTGGCCTTCTTTGCAAGCTTTGCGGTGAAGATGCCAATGTGGCCGGTTCACACCTGGTTGCCAGATGCTCACGTGGAAGCGCCGACTGCTGGTTCTGTTGTTCTGGCTGCGATCCTGCTGAAGATGGGTGGTTATGGGTTCCTTCGGTTCTCATTGCCAATGTTCCCAATCGCCAGTGATATGTTCGCACCGTTCATCTTTACGCTGTCTGTTGTGGCGATCATCTACACCTCACTGGTGGCGCTGGCGCAGGAAGACATCAAGAAGCTGATTGCATATTCATCCGTCGCTCACATGGGCTTCGTGACCATGGGTATCTTCTCTGCCAATGCGCAGGGTATTGAAGGCGCAATCTTCATGATGCTGGCTCACGGTCTGATCTCTGGTGCACTGTTCTTGTGTGTTGGGGTGATTTATGACCGGATGCACACCCGTCAGATTACGGCCTATGGTGGTCTTGTGAACAACATGCCTCGTTATGCGGTGGCGTTCATGATCTTCACCATGGCAAACGTTGGTCTGCCAGGTACCGCCGGCTTCGTGGGTGAGTTCCTGACAATGATTGGTGTGTTCCAGGTGAACACCTGGGTGGCGTTCTTCGCTGCGACTGGTGTGATCTTGTCCGCTGCTTACGCTCTGTTCCTTTACCGCCGCGTTGTGTTTGGTGCGTTGGAAAAGGAAAGCCTCAAGTCCATGCTGGACCTGACAGGTCGTGAGAAGCTGATCCTTGCTCCGCTGATCATTTTGACTATCTTCTTCGGGTTCTACCCAGCAGCCGTGCTGGATGTGACGTCCGCGTCCGTTGGTGCCCTTATCGAAAACTACAATGCCGCGCTTGATGCAGGGGGTCTTGCCCATGCAGCCGCTGCAGTGTCTAGCCATTAACAGGGGACCGTGCACTCATGAATGCTGAGCTTCTAGCTATTCCTGATCTAATGCCGGTATTGCCCGAGATCCTTCTGGTTCTCGGCGCAATGGTCCTGCTGATGGTTGGAGCTTTTGGTGGAGAGAAATCCACTCCGCTGGTAACGGGTATCTGCGTTGCGTTGCTTACTGTTGCGGGTCTGATCCTGCTGGTGAGCCCGCATTACGGCACAACATTTGACGGCGCATTCGTACAGGACGCTTTCTCCCAGTATATGAAGATACTGGTGCTGATCGGGTCCGGCTTTGCGATTGCGATGTCCGTTGCTTACGCACGTTCTCAGAACTTTGACCGCTTTGAATACCCGATCCTCATCGTGATCGCGACCGTTGGTATGATGCTGATGCTTTCAGCCAACGATCTGATCTCCATGTATCTGGGTGTTGAGCTGCAGTCTCTGGCTCTTTACGTGGTTGCTGCGATTAACCGTGACTCTGTTCGCTCTACTGAGGCTGGCCTGAAGTACTTCGTCCTTGGGGCGTTGTCTTCCGGTATGCTGCTTTACGGTATGTCCTTCATCTACGGCTTTACCGGCCACACTGACTTTACTGGCATCGCAGCTGCTCTGACAGACGATCGCGCATCCCTTGGTCTGGTGTTTGGTATCGTGTTCATGCTGGCAGGTATTGCCTTCAAGATCTCTGCGGTTCCATTCCATATGTGGACCCCGGATGTTTATGAGGGTGCACCAACACCGGTTACTGCGTTCTTTGCTGCAGCACCTAAGATTGCTGCGTTCGGTATGCTGATCCGTGTGCTGGTTGAGCCTTTGGGCAATGTGACCACTGACTGGCAGCAGATCGTTGTGTTCATCGCTATTGCATCCATGGGTCTTGGTGCCTTTGCTGCGATTGGTCAGAAGAACATCAAACGTCTGATGGCATACTCTTCCATTGGTAACATGGGTTACGCTCTGGTTGGTCTGGCAGCTGGTACTGAAGCTGGTGTCCACGGTCTGATCGTGTTCATGACAGCTTACCTTGCGATGACACTGGGTGCGTTTGCTTGCATCCTGTCCATGCGCCGCAAGGAAGGTATGGTTGAAGAGATTTCCGATCTTGCTGGTCTTTCCAAGACCAACTTGCCAATGGCAGTGTTGCTTGCAGTGATCATGTTCTCCCTGACCGGTCTGCCACCACTCATCGGCTTCTTTGGTAAGTTCTACGTGTTCATCGCTGCGATGGATGCAGGTCTTGCTCCATTGGTCGTGATTGGTCTAGTGACCAGCGTTGTGGCTGCTTACTATTACCTGCGTGTGATCAAGGTCATGTTCTTTGATGATGCAACTGGCGAATTCCTGCCAATGTCCGGTGAAATGAAAATTGTGCTTGGTCTTTCCAGCGCAGTTGTCGGACTGTTCTTCATCATGCCGGAACCAATCATGAATGCGGCTGCCAATGCGGCTGGCGTTCTATTCTAGTTTCCTATGATGAACCTTGGACAATTAAAAGACGAAGGCCCGGTGCGATCTGCACCGGGCTTTTGTTTTGAGTACTACGACCAGATCGGGTCTACCAATACCCACGGCCTACACAAGGCACGGGAAGGGCACCCGGGTAATCTGTGGGTCCGCTCCGATATTCAGTTGAGCGGGCGCGGGCGTCGTGGACGGGCGTGGACTTCGGAGACCGGCAATCTGTTTGCCTCGGTTTTGCTGCGCGTAGGTGTACAGAACGAGAAGATCGTTCAGCTGCCCTTTGTGGCTGCTCTTGCTCTTGGAGAGGCTATTGAACGGGCAACCGGTGCGCACAATCTGGTGCAGCTGAAGTGGCCGAATGATGTGCTCATCGACGGACAAAAAGTCTCTGGCATATTGCTTGAGAGCGAAAGTGGGCCTAATGGTGAGCTGTGCCTTGTGTGCGGTTTTGGCGTCAACGTGTCTCATCATCCGGATCTGGGTGATTATGCTGTTACAGATTTACGCAGCATGGGGTACATGTGTGAGCCGCAACAGGTCTTTGATGCTCTTGCACAAAGTTTTGCACGATGGCTGGAAACGTGGAAAGCTGCCAGTGGGTTTGAAGAGATCAGATCTGCATGGCTGCGACGCGCCGTAGGGCGCGGGAAACCGATCCGTGTCCGCCTGAGCAATGAAGAGTTTTCCGGTGTCTTTATGGACATCGATCAAATGGGCCGCCTGATCGTAAAAATGGATCATGGGGGCGAGCGGCTGGTGACAGCCGGAGATGTTTTCTTTTCCTGAAGACGTGCAAAGCATGTTCTGCTGGCTTTTTTGATCATTGAAGCCACATGTCTGTCGGGACGTAGAGCAAGTTGCGTTCATTCGTATTGACGCATCTCGCTCTCAGTTCTTTTGTTTGAGCGAATTCTTGTCGCTTGATTGAAGCCAATCAAACGGAACGCGCTCTAGAGTTTATACGCGTATTCTTGTTTTCGAAAATGGAAGCATTTTTCGGAATACGCTTTGAAGGAGTCTTAGATGTCGAGCACTCAAGAGCTCGTATTCCTGCCTTTGGGCGGTGTTGGCGAAATTGGAATGAACCTTGGTCTTTATGGATATGGACCTGAGGACGACCGTCGCTGGCTGATTGTTGATTTTGGTGTCTCATTTGCCGGACCGGAGATGCCGGGTGTTGATCTTGTTCTGCCAGATATTCGTTTTCTGGAAGAAGAGCGTTCCCGTATTGATGGCATCGTCATCACGCATGCTCATGAAGATCATTACGGCGCATTGTCCTATCTTTGGAAGCGGTTGGAACTGCCGGTCTATGCGACTGAGTTCACTGCTCGCCTTCTGGAAGCCAAGCTGATTGGTGATGGTGCAGATTATCAGATTCCGGTGACCGTTGTTAATCAGGGAGATCGTTTCAAAGCCGGTATCTTTGATATTGAGATGGTGACTATGACCCACTCGATCCCGGAGCCGTGTGCTCTGGCTATTCGTGTTGGTGGTCAACTGGTGTTGCATTCCGGTGACTGGAAGATCGATCTGACACCGGGCATTGGTAAAGCGATCGACCTTCAGCGTTTGCGTGAACTGGGAGATGAAGGCGTGGATGTCTTTGTCTGTGACAGCACCAATGCAGTCCGTGACGGGGTCAGCCCCAGTGAAGCGGATGTGAAGGAAGAACTGACACGGATCATCAAAGAGGCACGGAACCGCGTTGCTGTGACCACGTTTGCCTCCAACGTTGCACGTATGCGTGCAGTTGCTGAAGCGGCAATGGCGGCAGAGCGTGAGATTGTTGTGATTGGCCGCTCTATGCAGCGTACCGTCGAGATTGCACGTGATCTGGGCTATCTTGATGGGCTGGCGCCGTTCCGTGATGAAGAGACTTATGGATCTTTGCCGCGTGATAAAGTCGTCGCTCTTTGCACCGGGTCTCAGGGCGAGGCACGTGCTGCTATGGCACGCATTGCTGGCGATCAACACCGCCAGGTCGCGCTGTCTGCGGGGGATATGGTTATCTTCTCCAGCCGTACCATTCCAGGTAACGAAAAGGCTGTTTCCAACATTATCAACCAGCTAACCCACGAAGGGTTGCAGGTGGTGACAGACCGTGACGCGCTAGTGCATGTGTCTGGCCATCCGCGTCGTGGTGAGTTGGATCAGGTTTACAATCTTGTACGCCCGAAGAAGGTTTTGCCTGTTCACGGTGAGCCGCTGCACCTGCAGTGTCATAAGGACTTTGCTGTCAGCAAGGGCGTGAAGGACGTTAAGATCATCCGTGATGGCGACATGGTGCGCCTGCATCCGGGTGGGCTTGAGGTCATTGATGAAGCGCCTGCCGGTATTCTGGTTCGCGATGGCCATTTGATTGCTGCGCCAGAAGAAACTGGTGTTCAGGAACGCCGGAAGCTTTCTTATGGCGGCTGCGTGACGGTTTCGCTGATCGTGGATGGTCGCGGCGAGTTGCTTGGCGATATCGACGTGGTTTTGTTTGGGATGCCGGATGAGACTGAGAACGGGACTCCGTTTGAGGACGCCGTTCGTGATGCCGTTTATGGTGCGGTGATCTCCATTCCAAAGAGCCGCCGCCGTGATGTGGAACTGGTGCGGGAAGCTGCCAGACGGGCGGGCCGCTATGCTGTTGTTGAGCATTGGGGCAAGAAGCCGCTTTGTAAGGCATTGGTGCAACGCGTCTGATCCTCAGGCACATTTTTCGAGATAATCAAAGGCCGCAAATGAGCATATCATCTGCGGCCTTTGACTTTTGATCCAATGGACTTTGTGAATGAAATCTGTTCCTTAGAACTCATAGGCGTTCATCTGCAGATACGTGCTGTGCTCTGACATTTTGTTTGAGCAGCTTCTTGTCATTTGATTGTGTGCAATCGAATGGAACGCGCTCTAGAACAAAGGGTTATTGGGAGGACCGTCATGATTGGACGATTGAACCACGTTGCGATTGCCGTGTTGGATATGGAAGAAGGCCTGAAAGTGTATCGCGATGCACTTGGCGGCATTGCCTCAGAAAAAGTGGCGCAGCCGGAGCATGGTGTTTCGACCGTGTTTATCGAGCTTCCGAACACGAAGATCGAACTACTGGAGCCGCTTGGCGAGAACTCTCCGATCTCCAAGTTTCTGGAGCGTAACACGCAAGGTGGTATCCATCACATCTGTTATGAAGTTGATGACATTCTTGCTGCACGCGATCAGCTGGTTGCCAATGGAGCCCGTATTCTGGGTGATGGTGAGCCGAAGATTGGCGCACATGGCAAGCCGGTGTTGTTTTTGCACCCAAAAGATTTTCTTGGAACATTGACCGAGTTGGAACAGGCTTAAGTTTGCAGTGAAAGACTTGTGGTTTGAGAAAACTGGAAGGCTTTCGGTTCGGGCCTAATTCTTGTAGGTAAAAACCTGTAGTGCACTGGTTGCTTTGTGATACAAGAGTAAGGTGACCAGCCGCAGAAGAAACAAGAACGTTCCAGGAGCACATTTATGGCTACGCCGCTACTCGTTGCACTCTACTTCATGATGTGGTGGATTTTGTTCCTGGCCATTTTACCGTTTGGTGTTCGCACTCAGGCGGAAGAGGGCGAAGTGGTTCCGGGAACGACTGAGAGCGCGCCCAAGAATCCTCAGATGTTGAAGAAGGTGATCATCAACACGATTGTAACGACAATTGTGTTCGTTGCCTTCTATTGGTTCCTTGAGTCCGGACTTGGTGCGCATCTGTTTCCACTTGTTGATCAATTAATGGGCAACGCTCCTTCCTGATTTTGGTTTTGCACATCAATTGTGTGGCGTAAAATCAGCGAGTTACAGAGCAAAACCATCAAGTGCCAAAAAAGCGATTCTCAGGAATCGCTTTTTTGCGTTTAGAGGGGAGTGTTGGAAAAGGCAATTGTCTCTGCTGTGTTCAGGATCTGCTGGGTATTTTGATATGAGTAACCTGAATGCGTCATTCATAGAATTCCATTCAGTGAAAACGGCAGAAATTGGCGAAAAAAAAGCAAGGCCGAAGCCTTGCTGTTAGAACGAGTTCCGCGTCTAAATGTTCTCTTTGCACTTGCGTAGAGTGCCGGCTGCAACCAAACGGGCGCCCGAGAACCTTCCTCCCAAGACTAAAGATCGCGATACCTTGCAACACCGCTTAAGGGTGTTGTTTTTGTTGTTGAACAGACACTAACGTAATCACATTAGTTTGTCATCATTTTGTATCAATTCGCCGCAATTTTTTGCTTGCCTAAAATTTTAGCTATAATTTTTCGGAGATTCCATGAGTTGAACCCAAAGGTGTAGGCAAAAAGCTGCGTGTATGGGGAAATATGTCTTAGAAAATTGGCATATAGCCATGTTGGCAGTTACAACAGGCGTTCTGCTTGCTAAGAAGACATAGAAATGATGTTTGGTGGTGAGCCAGAGCTTGCGTGCCTTTAAACCTGAAGAGTTAAACTAATGCGTTTGTCCCGATATTTCCTGCCTATTTTGAAGGAAACTCCGAAAGAAGCCGAGATCGTATCGCACCGCCTGATGTTGCGTGCGGGTATGGTCCGTCAGCAGTCAGCCGGGATTTATGCATGGCTGCCGCTTGGCCACCGTGTGCTCAACAAGATTCAGCGTATTGTTGAAGAAGAGCAGAACCGCTCCGGTGCTGTCCAGCTGCTTATGCCAACCATTCAGCCTGCTGACCTGTGGCGCGAAAGTGGCCGCTATGATGCATACGGCAAAGAAATGCTGCGCATTGAAGACCGTCATGAACGGGAAATGCTCTTTGGTCCAACCAATGAAGAGATGATCACTGACATCTTCCGCAGCTACGTGCGCTCCTACAAGGACCTGCCGCTGAATCTTTATCATATACAGTGGAAGTTCCGCGATGAAGTGCGTCCTCGTTTCGGCGTGATGCGCGGTCGTGAGTTCCTGATGAAGGATGCTTATTCCTTCGACCTGGACAAAGAGCGGGCAACAGAAGCCTACCGCCGCATGTTCGTCGCTTATTTGCGCACCTTTGCCCGCATGGGTCTGACTGCAATTCCTATGAAGGCGGACACTGGTCCGATCGGCGGCGACCTGTCTCACGAGTTCATCGTGCTGGCGTCTACTGGTGAGAGCGAAGTGTTCCTTGATAAGGATATTCTTGGCCTGCCAACTCCGGCGGAAGACATTGATTTCAATGGTGACCTTTCCGGCATTATTGAGCAGTGGACCACGCCTTACGCTGCCACTGATGAGATGCATGACGAAGCTGCCTTTGAGGCTGTTGCAGAAGACAAAAAGGTTTCTGCACGCGGTATCGAAGTTGGCCACATCTTCTACTTCGGCACCAAATACTCCGAGCCTATGGGCGCGAAGGTGATGACTGCTGAAGGCAAGGAACAGCCTGTTCATATGGGTTCCTATGGCATTGGTGTATCTCGTCTGCTGGGTGCGATCATTGAAGCGTGCCATGATGATGATGGCATTGTCTGGCCAAAAGAAGTTGCGCCGTTCCATGTTGGTTTGATCAACATGAAGGTTGGTTCTGAGTGCGATGAAGTTTGTGAGAGCGTTTACGCAGAGCTGGAAAAGGCTGGCGTTGAGGTTCTTTATGATGACCGCAAGACCAGTGCAGGCCAGAAATTTGCAAGCATGGATCTGATTGGTCTGCCGTATCAGTTGGTTGTTGGCCCTCGTAGTCTGAAGACTGGTGAAGTGGAAGTCAAAGACCGTGCAACTGGTGATCGCGAAATGTTGACCCCGGAAGCGGCTGTCAACAAACTGATTTCTGCCTTAAAAGGCTGATATCAGCGAAGCTTGGGGTAACTCAACAGCTTCAATGGTATGTTAGGTGCCGGCGGCCTTTCCGCTGCCGGGCCTTTTTGCCAGAGCTTATGGCACTTGCTCTTCATGCTCCCTATATTCCACGGGGTAGTTGAACAGGCGGAAACGGAGAATAGTCTAGTATGACGGCAGAGATTCAGGCGGCTCATCCCGGAAAGAACCGGTGGTTTGCACCCTTTGAGTGGATGCTGGCAGGGCGCTATCTGCGCTCCAGACGCAAAGAAACTTTCATTTCTATTATTGCCGGCCTGTCCTTTTTGGGCATCACTTTGGGCGTCGCAACTCTGATCATTGTTATGGCGGTGATGAATGGGTTCCGCACGGAGCTGCTGACCAAAATCCTCGGTATCAACGGGCACGTGCTTGTGCAGCCCATCGATAGCCCGCTCAATGACTATGAGGCGACCTCGGTCAAGCTGGCTGGCATCGACGGTGTTGATTTTGCAATGCCGTTTGTTGAAGGGCAGGCGATGATCTCCGGACCAAGCGCTGATCTGGGTGCTTTGTTCCGTGGTGTTCACAAGGCTGATCTTGATAAGCTGGATCTGGTATCCGGGAACGTTCTGCTTGGAACGCTGGATGGATTTGATGATGGCGAAGGTGTCGCCATTGGCTCCCGTCTCGCGCGCCAGTTGGGTGTTACTGTTGGTGATACGGTGCGCGTGATTACTCCGCGTGGCAGCATCACGCCGATGGGGATGACCCCGCGGGTGAAGGGCTATCCCGTCTCTGCGATCTTCCAGATTGGCATGAGCGAGTATGATGGCACGATTGCATTCATGCCGTTTGATGAGGCGCAGCTCTATTTCAACAAGGAAGGTCTGGCGACGGGCATTGAGGTCTATGCTGATGACCCGGATGCTGTTGGTCCGCTGCGACCTGTCATTGAAGAAGAGGCCGGGCGTCCTGTGTTCGTTTCTGACTGGCGTCAGCGCAATATGACGTTCTTCTCAGCGCTTGAGGTTGAGCGTAACGTGATGTTCCTGATCCTTACGCTGATTGTTCTTGTGGCCGCTTTGAACATCATTTCCGGCATGACCATGCTGGTAAAAGACAAGGGCCGTGACATTGCCGTGCTGCGTACCATGGGTGCTACCCGCGGTGCCGTGATGCGGATTTTCATCATCACAGGAGCCAGCATTGGAACCATCGGCACGTTTGCCGGGTTTATTCTGGGTACTGTGGTGTGCTGGAACATTGAGAGCATTCGGCAGGGGATTTCCTGGCTCACTTCAACCGAGCTGTTCTCGCCTGAGCTTTACTTCCTTTCAAAGCTGCCGGCTGAAATGAATCCAAGCGAGACGACCAGTGTTGTTATTATGGCTTTGGTCTTGAGCCTGCTTGCTACGATTTACCCTGCCTGGCGCGCAGCCCGGCTCGATCCTGTTGAGGCTTTGCGCTACGAATGATGAATAAACCAACAAAACCGGTTGCTGGTGTTTCGCTTAAGGGTGAGGAACGCGTTCCTGTTCTGAGTTTGAAGAATGTTGTCCGAGGTTATGTTGAGGGCAACAGCAAACTGGAAATTCTGAAGGGCGCTGACCTTAACCTCTATGAAGGGGAAATGGTTGCGCTCGTGGCGCCCTCCGGCGCAGGTAAGTCTACGCTGATGCATCTGGCTGGCCTTTTGGAAATGCCGCAGAGCGGTGAGGTGCTGATTGGCGGGCGGGAATGTTCCAAGCTCAATGATGATGCGCGCACAGCCATTCGGCGGACTGAGGTGGGCTTTGTCTACCAGTTCCATCAGTTGCTGCCTGAATTTACTGCGCTGGAAAACATTGCGTTGCCGCAGATGATTTGTGGACTGAAACGTCAGGATGCAGAAGAGCGCGCACGCCAGCTGCTCTCTTATATGCGTTTATCTGAGCGGGAAACTCATCGTCCGGCGGAGCTTTCCGGTGGTGAGCAGCAGCGTGTTGCGATTGCGCGTGCGGTTGCTAATGCACCGCGAGTTCTGTTGGCAGACGAGCCAACGGGGAACCTTGATCCGAACACCTCGCAGTATGTGTTTGAGGCGCTGACTGCGCTGGTTCGTGCCTCCGGTGTGGCGGCCTTGCTGGCAACCCACAATCTGGAAATTGCAAAACAGATGGACCGACGGATTACACTGCGCGAAGGCAAGGTGGTCGAGCTTCCTTAAATTGGAAATGAGAGTGCGTTCCATTGAGAATCAAATGCCAGCGACCTGTTCGCTGGCATTTTTGTTTTGAGGGGATGTTCTTGTTTTGATACCTGTTGTTCTCTCTGTCTGATCGTTCAAGCGAGGCTGGTGTTCCGCGATATTTACCTGCGGCGTTAACGCTGATTGATTCAGCAACTTATTGAGTTGCTGAGGGAAATACTTTGCTGTGTTTGTCTGGTGATGTTGGGGGAGTAATGCGTATACCACTCATTAACTATGAGTTTGACCCAGCCAAATTAAGGGTTGAAAGAATGAGAACATTGATAGAACATAACAGATACAAATAGGGTTCAAAATAAGGATGTTTGTTATGTCATTTGTACTTCGTGAAGCAGCAGCATTCGGTTCTATCGTTCTTTTTGCAAGCAGCTGCCTGATGTGGGGTGATGCACTGACCCGGATGCTTCCTTAGAAAATACTGAGGAAGAGAGGTTGGGAAACTCGGGATAACCGGTGGTGCGATTTGCCAGGCAATTGCATTTTGCTTTTGGGTCCTCCAAATGAGGTGCTACTGTCGCACATACCTTGCGAACCAAAAGGCTCCAGATGTCATCTCCAGGTTTCGTCCATCTCCGTGTTCACTCGGCTTACTCTTTGCTGGAAGGGGCTCTACCAATTGGAAAAGTGCTTGATCTTGCTTCCAAGGATGAGCAGCCGGCGCTGGCTATCACTGACAGCGGGAACCTTTTCGGGGCGCTCGAATTTTCTGAAAAGGCATTTGGCGCGGGTATGCAGCCAATCATCGGTTGTCAGATATCGGTGAACTTTGAAGACCAGCCTGATGCGGTTGGAGATGAAGCCGTCAGCGATCTGGTTTTTCTCGCGGTGAATGAGACAGGTTATGAAAACCTCATGGACCTTGTTTCAAGAGCCTTTCTTGATACAGAGCCTGGGTTCAAAGCCAATGTTCCTCTTTCACGTGTGCTGGACAAGTCCAATGGTCTGATTGCGCTGACTGGTGCCAGTGACGGTCCGATCAACTCGCAGCTGCGAGAAGGCCATGTTGATCTTGCCAAGTCTCGTCTGGAACTTTTGCAAGCCACATTTGGCGATCGTCTTTATGTGGAATTGCAGCGCCACAACATGAAAGGTGAGGAAGATGTTGAGCCTGCGCTCCTGAACCTTGCCTATGACCTGAATATTCCAATTGTTGCGACCAACGAGGCTTATTTCCCTAACCCGGATGACTATGAAGCGCACGATGCGCTGATCGCGATTTCCGAAGGCCGTGTTCTTGTCGAGACCGACCGCCGCCAGCTGACTCCGGATCATTGTTTCAAAACCCGTGAGCAGATGATGGAGCTGTTCTCCGATCTTCCGGAGGCGCTTGAGAACTCTGTGACGATTGCGCGGCGTTGTCATTATCGCCCGCTGAAGCGAGATCCTATCCTGCCGCGCTTTGCAGGTGCGGATGCTGATGCTGGAGAAGCAGAGCGTGCCGAGGCGGAAGAGCTGACGCGGCAGGCGAAGGAAGGCTTGCAAGCGCGTCTTGATTTGCATGGTCTGGCGCCGGATCTTGAAGAGAAAGATTACTGGGATCGTCTGGATTATGAGCTCGGCATCATTATCCGCATGAAGTTCCCTGGGTACTTCCTGATCGTTGCAGACTTCATTAAGTGGGCGAAGAACGAAGATATTCCTGTGGGACCGGGGCGTGGTTCCGGTGCAGGGTCGCTGGTTGCGTGGTCGCTGACCATTACTGACCTTGATCCGATGCGGTTCTCGTTGCTGTTCGAACGCTTCCTGAATCCGGACCGTGTGTCCATGCCGGATTTTGATATCGACTTTTGCCAGAACCGCCGTGAAGAAGTAATCCGGTATGTGCAGCGCAAGTATGGCCGCGAGCAGGTGGCGCAGATCATCACTTACGGAACGCTGCAGGCCAAGGCTGTGCTGCGTGATGTGGGCCGTGTGCTGCAGATGCCATATGGTCAGGTGGATCGCCTAAGTAAACTGGTGCCCGGCAACCCGGCCAACCCGTGCACGCTGCCTGAGGCGCTGGAGCAGGAACCACGGCTGCGTGAAGCTGCTAAGCAGGAGGAGGTTGTCGACCGCCTTTTGAAGATGGCGCAAAAGCTGGAAGGCCTTTATCGTCACGCGTCCACCCACGCGGCGGGCGTGGTGATTGGTGACCGCCCGCTGGAGCAGTTGGTCCCACTGTACCGAGACCCTCGCTCAGACATGCCCGTTGCTCAGTTCAACATGAAATGGGTTGAGGCTGCCGGTCTGGTCAAATTTGACTTTTTGGGTCTGAAGACGCTGACGGTTATTGATACTGCGGTTTCGCATATCAAGAAGCGCGGCATTGAAGTTAAGATCGAAGAAATACCGATTGATGATCCTGCGACCTATAAGCTTCTGGCTGCCAGTGAGACGGTTGGTGTGTTCCAGCTGGAAAGTCAGGGCATGCGCCGAGCTATTGCTGGTATGCGGCCTGACCGGTTTGAGGATATCATTGCTCTGGTGGCGCTTTATCGCCCGGGCCCAATGGATAATATCCCGATCTACAACGCGGTAAAACATGGCGAGCAGGAGCCTGATTATCTCCATCCGTTGCTGGAACCAATCCTGACTGAGACAAACGGCATTATCGTTTATCAGGAACAGGTGATGCAGATCGCGCAGGTGCTGTCTGGTTATTCTCTTGGCGAAGCGGATTTGCTGCGCCGTGCGATGGGTAAGAAGATTGCTGCTGAAATGGAGATCCAGCGTGCCCGCTTTGTTGAGGGGGCAGTTGCGCAGAAGGTGGATAAAAACCAGGCCGGGATGATCTACGATCTGGTGGCCAAGTTCGCGAACTACGGCTTTAACAAATCCCACGCGGCTGCTTATGCGCTTGTGGCCTATCAAACCGCATGGCTGAAAGCGAATTATCCAGTTGAGTTCCTTGCTGGTATCATGACGCTTGATCTGGGCAATACAGATAAGCTGAGTGACTTCCGTCAGGAAGCGGTGCGTATGGGCATCGAGGTGGTGCCGCCTTCTGTCAATAAGTCCGGTGTTCATTTTGATGTGCTGGATGGCAAGATTGTTTACGCCATGGGCGCGATCAAAGGTGTGGGCGAGCAGGCGGTTGAGCATATTGTCGAGGTGCGCGGAGATGAGCCGTTTAAGGATCTGGGTGACTTTGCGACGCGCATAAGTCCAAAGGTTCTCAATAAACGCACAATCGAGAACCTCATTGCCGCTGGTGCCTTTGATGAACTTAATTCGAACCGTGCGCAGTTGCTTGATGGTTTGGATCGCATCATCGGCATGGCGCAGCGAACAGAACAGAACAAGACGTCCGGTCAAAACGACTTCTTTGGCGGAGACAATGCGCCTGAGTCTTTGATCCTCAACCCGACGGATCCGTGGCTTCCATCCGAACGGCTGCAAAAAGAATATGCAGCGGTAGGCTTTTATATTTCCGCCCATCCGCTTGATGAGTATCGCGAGCTGTTTACCAAGTTGCGCGTGCAGCTTTGGAAAGATTTTGAACGCTCTGTGAAAGCTGGGTCTTCTGCGGGGCGCCTTGCAGGAACTGTGACGGCAAAGCAGGAGCGTAAGACCCGTACTGGCAACCAGATGGGCATCGTTCGTATTTCTGATCCGACCGGGCAGTATGAAGCGGTGATGTTCTCTGAGACACTGAACCAGTGCCGCGATTTGCTGGAGCCGGGGCAATCTGTTGTGCTGCTGGTGCAGGCAGATATGCGCGATGAGGAAGTCAGTGTTCGCATTTCACAGGTAGAGCCGCTGGAGAAAGTGGCGGGCAGGGTACATCGAACCCTGCGGATTTTCCTCGGATCTAGTGAGCCGATCCAGAGCCTGCAACGCCAGCTGCGCCGCGGTGGTGATGGTGACGTGAGCTGCGTTGTGCTGCTGGATAACGGTCAGCGCGAAGTGGAGGTCAAACTCCCCGGCAATTATCAGCTTTCACCGCAACTGTCTGGTGCGTTGAAAACCCTACCGGGCGTGATGGACGTCCAGATGTCCTAGGATGCTTCGGTATAGGCAAAAAAGAACCTCGCGGAAGATGTTCGGCGGGGTTTTCTATTTTAGAGCATGTTGCGTTTATTGGTGTTCATGCCAGCTGCTCCGATACTAAAAGATTTTCTGTATGACCTGTTCAGCGCAGGAGTAACCAAGGTTTTTGGCGAAGCGGTCTACGCTCTTTTGTCCTTTCTCAGCCAGATCAGTTAAATCGGCATGATCAGTAACGTTGCAGGTTGAGGCAGCGAGGATTTTGCCATCCTTGGCGGAAACCAGGAGTGCGCGTCCGCGGTAGCGATAAGCGAGATTTGCGAACCAGCCTGCGCCCTGCATTTCTGACTGATAGGTGACTGTCGATACATCCAAGTAATAACCAGAGTAACCGGTTTCTCTGGCGAGCTTTGTGAGAGCTTTTGCGCGTTTCTCCTTGCTGATGATCGGTTTGCTATATGGGCCCTTGATCGTGCCCTTAAAGCGGAACTTGTGGGTGCTCTGCAGATATTTGGTCAACCGGTCGCGCATGGCGGTTTGTGGATCGTGCTTCGCTGCGGGAATGGAGGCCATCTCGCCATAGGCGCCAGAGGCTGCATTCATGGCTGTGGTCACAACAATACCCAGCAGACCATGCTGGATGCCATGGGTGTTGATGTGGCCTTCTCTCACATGTCGGTTTTTGATGGGCTTTACTGAGGATTTGGAGACCGTCTTTGCATCAATGTCCGAGAGCTTGACGGTTTTGGCGCAGCCACCCAATGTCAAAGCCACAAGTGCTGCTACTATCAGTTTGTTTGGTGCCATTTTAAAATGTGTCCGAATTGAGTCATTTTGTTGATGTTTTGTTAACTATAACTTTTCGGAATTACTAATATGTAATGCGCATACCCGCAGTTTGGTTTGGTGTCTGGTTGCTGTGGTAGAGATGATAAAATTTGGAGTTGTGCAAACAGGGCTGGAGAGCATCTGTTTTACTAATTCGGGCCTATGTGTTGATCTTAATCCTTGAGTGCTTGATCTTCTTGAAAAGGGGTTCTATAAGCGCCCCATCCCGCACGCAGGGCGGGGTTTGTCCTTGTGGCGAGCTCCATCCGGTTAGAGAGTTGCACGGTTGTGCTGCCCTGCGGAGGATTAAACCGGAAAACTAAGGAGAATAAAGGCATGGCTTTGCCTGATTTTACTATGCGTCAGCTTCTTGAAGCAGGCGTCCACTTTGGTCACCAGAAGCACCGCTGGAACCCAAAGATGAACAACTACATCTTCGGTGTTCGCAACAACATTCACATTCTTGATCTTGGTCAGACAGTTCCGCTTCTGCACCAGGCTCTTAAAGCTGTGTCTGACACTGTTGCTGCTGGTGGTCGCGTGCTTTTGGTTGGTACCAAGCGCCAGGCTCAGGAAGCTGTTGCAGAAGCTGCTCGCAACTCTGCTCAGTACTACGTAAACGCTCGTTGGCTCGGCGGCATGCTGACCAACTGGAAGACGATCTCTCAGTCCATCCAGCGTCTGCGTAAAGTTGAAGAACTGCTCGACGGTGGTGATGCAAACCGCATGACCAAAAAAGAGCGTCTGTTCCTTGACCGTGAGCGTCAGAAGCTTGAGCGCAACCTTGGTGGTATTAAAGACATGGGCGGTATTCCCGACCTAATCTTTGTTATCGACACCAACCGCGAAGCTAACGCAATTCAGGAAGCTCGTCGTCTGGGCATTCCGGTTGCTGCGATCCTGGATTCCAACTGTGATCCAGATGGCATTACTTACCCTGTACCGGGTAACGATGATGCTGGTCGTGCAATTACTCTTTACACAGACCTGATCGCACGCGCTGCTATTGACGGCATCGCACGCGCATCCGGTTCTATGGGTATCGATCTCGGCGAATCTGAAGAACTCCTTGAAGAGCCTGTTCTTGCTGAAGAAGCTGCTCCTGCAGCTGAAGCTGACAAGAGCGAAGGCTAAGGTTTTCTCTCGGGAAGCGCATTTATGCGCTTCCCCTCCAGTTTCTATGTGATTTTTCGTTTGTTTTACTGCGAAGGGTCACGGTCGCTATGCGATAAATCGGATGAATCCGCAGGGAAGTCGGCTTCCTCTGATTTTTTTATGACACACTCCCGTCCATGAGGCGTACGATGAGCATTACCGCTGCTATGGTAAAAGAGCTCCGCGAAACAAGCGGTGCTGGCATGATGGATTGTAAAGCTGCCCTGAAAGAAACAGGTGGCGACATGGAAGCAGCTGTTGATTGGCTGCGTACCAAAGGCCTTGCAAAGGCTGCTAAGAAGGCTGGCCGCGTTGCGGCTGAAGGTCTTGTTGCAGTTGCAGCAGATGGCAACAAAGCTGTTGTTGTTGAGGTTAACTCCGAAACAGACTTCGTTGCTCGTAACGAAAACTTCCAGAAGCTGGTTCGCGATATCGCTGCAACCGCGCTTACTGTTGATGGTGACGTTGAAAAGCTTGCTGCAGCACCTTACCCAGGTTCTGACAAGAGCGTTGAAGGCGAACTGAAGGAAGCTGTTGGCACCATCGGTGAAAACATGACCCTTCGTCGTTCTGCTGGTCTGTCTGTTTCCGAAGGTGTTGTTGCTTCTTACATGCACAACGCTGCTGGTGACGGCCTTGGCAAAATCGGTGTTCTGGTTGCTCTTGAATCTGCAGGTGATGCAGACAAACTGGCAGCTTTGGGTAAACAGATTGCAATGCACGTTGCAGCGACCAACCCAATGGCACTGAACACTGATGAGCTGGACGCAGACGCTGTTGAGCGTGAGCGCACTGTTTACATGGAACAGGCTCGTGAGTCTGGTAAGCCTGAAAGCATCATCGAGAAGATGGTTGAAGGTCGCCTGCGTAAGTTCTATGAAGAAGTTACACTGGTTAAGCAGTCTTTCGTTATCAACCCTGATCTGACTGTAGAGAAGGCCGTTGAAGAAACAGCTAAAGAAATCGGTTCTCCAATCAAACTCACCGGCTTTGTTCGCATCGCCCTTGGTGAAGGTATTGAAAAAGAAGAATCAGACTTCGCAGCTGAAGTTGCTGCTGCTGCTGGTAACTAATTTATTGAGGGCGTCGACTCAGTCGACGCCCTCTTTGTATCTGGATGCATGAAAAGAGGTTTACTATGTCTGAGGGTGTTCGCTGGAAACGAGTTCTTCTGAAACTTTCAGGGGAAGCGCTGATGGGCGACCAGGACTTTGGTATTGATCCAAAGGTGGTTGAACGGGTAGCAGCGGAAATTTCAGAGGCTGTAAATCTGGGTGCCCAGTTCGGCATTGTTGTTGGTGGCGGTAACATCTTCCGCGGTGTGGCTCTGGCAGCCAAAGGCGCAAACCGTGTGACCGGCGACCATATGGGTATGCTGGCAACCATTATGAATTCGCTCACGCTTGCCGATGCGCTTCGTCAGCGCGGTATTCAGGCCCGTGTGCTTTCCGCTGTTCCGGTGCCGTCGATTTGTGAGAGCTTTACTCAGCGCGGCGCAGAGCGTTACATGGAAGACGGGGACGTTATTCTGTTTGCCGGTGGTACGGGCAATCCGTTCTTTACCACTGATTCTGGTGCGGCACTGCGTGCGGCAGAGATGCAGTGTGATGTGTTCCTCAAGGGTACCAGTGTTGATGGCGTTTATGACGCTGATCCTAAGCTTAAGCCTGATGCAAAGCGTTTTGACACGCTTACACCGGGGGAAGTTCTTGAAAAGAACCTTAAAGTCATGGATGCGACCGCGATTGCACTTGCCCGGGACAACTCTATTCCTGTAGTTGTCTTTTCCATCAAGACCTCCAGCGCGCTTGTTAATGTGCTGCGCGGGCAGGGGCTGTTTACGGTCATTGAAGACTAACAGGCATCAGCTGGTGTCTTAACTGTCGGATTTTGACCCGGGCCGGTTTTTAGTTTTGGAATGCCGGTCCGTTAAAATGATAGGTGAAAGAGGAAATTATGTCAGAGCTGGACTATGACGATCTTGACCGCCGCATGAATGGTGCGATCACAGCTTTGAAGCATGAATTTGCTGGTCTTCGTACTGGTCGTGCTTCTGCAAGTATGCTGGACACAATCACTGTGGAGGCTTATGGCGCTCCAATGCCGATCAACCAGGTCGCGACAGTCAGTGTTCCAGAGCCGCGCATGATTTCTGTTCAGGTCTGGGATCGTTCGATGATGCAGGCCACTGAAAAAGCTATCCGTGAATCCAGCCTTGGTCTGAACCCGGTTGTAGACGGAATGGTGCTGCGTTTGCCAATTCCTGAGCTTAATGAAGAGCGTCGTCAAGAACTTGTCAAAGTTGCGCATAAATTTGCCGAGCAAGCGAAGATCGCTGCACGTCATGTTCGCCGCGATGGCATGGAAACCATCAAAAAGCTCGAAAAAGCTGGTGAGATGGGGGAAGATGATGCGCGTTCAGCTTCTGACATGGTTCAGAAGATGACTGACGACATTATTGGTGAAGTTGATTCTGTACTTGCCAAAAAAGAACAGGAAATCAAGCAGGTTTAATCCTGTTTGCATGCGGGGGCTATATGGCGGCGAGCGTTGAATTTGAGGCAATTGATGCAAATTCCGAAATCGGACTTTTGAGTGTGCCTCGTCACGTCGCCATCATTATGGATGGTAATGGCCGTTGGGCAACTCGCCGAGGCCTTCCGCGTACCGAAGGGCATCGGCGCGGTGTGAAAACACTGCGCGAAGCCGTTAAACACGCACAAAAGCGCGGGATCTCCTACCTGACGCTTTTTAGTTTTTCTTCTGAAAACTGGGCGCGCCCGCAACAGGAAGTCTCGTTCCTGTTGGCACTGCTGCGCCGGTTTGTGCGCGATGACATTAAGGAACTCACCAAGACTAACGTGAGAGTTCGTGTCATCGGGTCCAAAGAAAATCTCGATAAATCCATGCTGACGCTGCTTAATGATGCGGAACGAGAGACTGCTCATTGTACAGGGTTGGTGCTGGTTATTGCTTTTAACTACGGAGCGCGGGACGAATTCGTCCGAGCTGCACGGCAACTGGCGCAGCGCGTGGAAGCTGGTGAGTTGAGAGCTGCTGACATTGGGGAGGATGATGTCAGTACTTGTCTGGATACCCGTGATATTCCGGATCCAGACCTCATAGTCCGCACAGGTGGAGAGCAGCGACTTTCCAACTTCCTGTTGTGGCAGGCTGCTTATGCCGAATTTTATTTTGCTCCTACGCCCTGGCCTGAGTTTAACTCAGATGCTTTTGATGATGCTTTGCTGGCGTTCTCTAACCGTGACCGGCGGTATGGGGGTTTGAGCTCTGACGCGACTGGGACGTAATGCCTGACAAAAACAATCAGAACAATTCTGAAGGCGCTTCCGGAGGAATTATCCGGCGCGTGCTAAATGCAAATCCTGATTTGCTGGTACGCGCTCTTTCTGCAGTTATTCTTGCTCCTGTCGCGCTGGCGCTAACATGGGCAGGTGGTTTCTGGTTTGCTGGCCTCGTGCTTGTTGGCATGCTGATTGTTTACTGGGAATGGTACAAGATCATTTTGCAAAACGCTCAGCGACCTGTTGTGCTGCTGGGCTATCTGTTTCTTCTCTTCATTGGCTTTAGTTACTTTCAGGCGCAGCCGCTCTGGATTGCCGGAACGCTGATTGCTGGTGCTGCGGTACTTTACGGTGCTGGTGGCTTTGACCGGACGGCGCGCTGGGTGAGTGAGGGCTACGTTTACGCTGGCCTGACATTTGTTTCATTGCTGGCGCTACGGGAAGGGGATGAAGGGCTGTTCTTTATCATCTATCTCTTCCTTGTGGTCTGGGGGACCGATATTGCGGCCTATGTGTGTGGTCGCAGCTTTGGCGGACCTAAGCTTTGGCCTGCTGTTTCTCCAAATAAGACCTGGAGCGGTGCTATTGGCGGCGTCGTCTTTTCTTCGCTTTTAGGAATGGGCTTTGTTGCTGTTGCCGGTGGCTCTCAGCTGATCTGGGCGTTTGGGCTTGCTGTTGTTCTTTCTGCAGTCTCTCAGCTTGGAGATTTGTTTGAAAGTTCCATGAAGCGCCGCTTTAAGGTGAAAGACTCCAGTCGCCTCATTCCCGGGCATGGTGGGTTGCTTGATCGCGTTGATGGTCTTGTCGCCGCCGCTGTGTTTGCCTATGTGGTTGGTGTAGTGTTTGGCGGTCAGCTGTTTGATCCAAATGCAGGGTTGATGCTGTTTGCATCCTGATACTGCTGATTTTCGTGCTTTGCCCACGGTTCTGTTGATTTGCAAGGGTTGTTGATATGACAAAATCTCTCACGGTGTTGGGAGCAACCGGATCGGTTGGAGCCAGTACGCTCAAAGTTATTGCGCACAGCCCTGAACGTTATGACGTCAATGCACTTGTTGCAGGCCGTAATGTTAATGCGCTTGCAAAGGCGTGCAGAGAGACCGGGGCAAAGCGCGCCGTCATTGGTGATGCTTCTAAATACGAAGATCTTAAAGCAGCTCTCGCTGGCACAGGCGTAGAGGTTTCTGCAGGTCGTGAGGCTGTTCTGGAAGCGGCCAGCCAGAAGGTGGATGTGCTGGTTTCTGCCATGGTCGGAGCCGCAGGGCTGGAGCCGACCATTGAGGGGATCAAGGCCGGTAGCAATATCGCCCTTGCCAATAAAGAAACCATGGTCTGTGCGGGCACGATTGTGTGTGAGTTGGCTGAAAAGCATGGCTCCAAACTGCTGCCAATGGATTCAGAACATAATGCGATTTTTCAGGTGTTTGAGCAGGATGACCCCAAAGCTGTCGACAAAGTGATTGTCACAGCTTCCGGTGGGCCGTTCCGAACTTCGACGCTAGAAGAGATGCGTGTTGCGACGCCTGAGGTGGCGCTGAAGCATCCGAACTGGTCTATGGGGCAGCGGATTACCATCGATAGTGCTTCGATGGTGAACAAAGGACTTGAGCTGATTGAGGCCTATCATCTGTTCCCTATTACTGCTGATCAGCTGGATGTGGTTGTCCATCCACAATCAATTGTCCATGGTATGGTTAGATATTGTGATGGGTCATTATTGGCCCATATGGCTGTTCCAGATATGTGCGGGCCGATTGCTCATTGCTTGGCATACCCAACCCGAAAGACAGCTCCGATTGCGGATCTCGATCTGGGGATGATTGGGTGCCTGGACTTTGAAAAGCCCGATTTTGAGCGTTTTCCTGCGCTGTCACTTGCACGTAAAGTGATGGAACTTGGCGATGGAGCAGGGACGATTTTTAACGCAGCTGACGAAGTGGCGGTGGACGCCTTCCTTGGACGGAAGATCGGTTTCCTCCAGATCCCAGAGCTTCTTGAGGATGTTCTGAATCGGCTTCATACGCAAAATATGCTAGATTGTTCAGATCAGCTGGAGGAGATTCTTCAGTTGGATCAGGTAGCGCGTCGAGTTGCAAACGAAGTTATTGGGAAGATGGCCGCCTAATCCGGCGCTTCCTTTAAAAAATAAGGTAAGGCTGTTCGCATGGACGTTCTGAGTTCAGTTGTTGGTGGTTCGCTCGGAGTCATCATTCCCTTCTTGGCTGTGCTTACTGTGGTGGTTTTCTTCCATGAGCTAGGGCATTTCCTCGTCGCGCGTTGGTGCGGGGTGAAGGTTCTTGCATTCTCAGTCGGGTTCGGGCCGGAACTGTTGGGTCGCAATGACAAGCATGGGACGCGCTGGAAGGTCTGTGCCATTCCGCTGGGTGGCTATGTGAAGTTCTCAGGGGATGAGAATGCTGCAAGCGTGCCGGACCGTGACGAGCAAGCCAAAATGGATGAGGAGATGCGCCGGACTGCGTTCTTTGCGAAGAACCCGTGGCAGCGCTCCGCAATTGTGGCCGCAGGGCCTATTGCTAATTTTATCCTCGCTATTCTTATCTTTGCAGGAATGTTTGGATTTTTAGGAAAATTCGAAACATTGCCACGTGTGGATCAGGTTCGACCTGGTAGTGCAGCAGAAATGGCCGGCATCTTGCCAGGAGATTTGATCCTCTCCATTGATGGCAATCCTGTAGAAAGTTTCAATGATGTGCAGCGGGTCGTGACGGCGAGTGCGGGCGTTCCCATGCAGATCGATGTGGAGCGCGGGGATGCGGTTGAGCGCCTTACTGCAACGCCAGAACTACAGGAAATCAGTGATGGTTTTGGCAATACGCAGAAGGTTGGAATTCTCGGAATTCAGCGAAATACTTCCCAAGAAGATGTCATAGTCAAGCGTTTTGGCCCACTGGAAGCCGTGGGTGAAGGGGTAAAAGAGACATGGTACATTCTTGATAGGACATTAGGTTATATTGGCGGTCTTTTCCTCGGTAAAGAAGATCCGGACCAACTAGGTGGTCCGATTCGCGTAGCGCAAATTTCCGGGCAAGTTGCGACCCATGGTATTTTACCGCTAATTAACCTTACCGCAGTTTTGTCAATTTCTATTGGTTTACTCAACCTTATGCCTGTTCCCATGCTGGATGGCGGGCATCTGCTGTACTACATTATCGAGATCGTAAGGGGTAAGCCGTTGAGTGAAAAACTGCAGGATTTCGGGTTCCGGATAGGGATCACTCTGGTTCTGCTTCTAATGGTTTTTGCGACCTGGAATGATCTGCGGTCGATAATCGGCTCTTAGGTAAGTTGCGTAACCAAAGGTTGGGCAAAGGATTGGGCAAATTGCATTAAATCCAGTTGTGTCGCCTTGCTTTACTCTGAAAACCTTGTACAAAGTTCCTAGGTGTTTCAGATTCTATCCATTACCCTGAGGCGCATTAGTGATCTGAGGATCAGGGGACTAATGCAACTTTAGGCTGAAAATAAAAGGCATAGCAGTTCTATGCAGTCATTTAAGAACCTGTCACGTGTGTCGCTTTTGGCAATGGCCGTTGCAGCTACTAGTACAGTTGCTCCGGTTGGTGTTCCGTTTATCGGAGCAGGTGTTGCCGAGGCCGCGGTGGTTAACAAGATTGTCGTTAACGGTGCAACGCGCATCGAAAGCGAAACAGTTCGCAACTACCTGACTATCCGTCCAGGAAAATCGTTTTCTGCAATTGATATCGACGAGAGCCTGACCACGCTTTATGCGACTGGTCTGTTCGCTGATGTTTCCATCGAGCAGCGCGGTGGTACTCTTGTTGTTGACGTTAAAGAAAATCCAGTTATCGGCAAAATCTCCTTTGAGGGTAATAAACGACTGACAGACGAAGCTCTGCAATCAGTTGTTCGTTCCTCTGAACGATCCATGCTGACACGTGCGCGTGTTCAGTCTGATGCTCAGAACCTTCTGGAAGCTTATCGTCGCTCCGGTCGCTATCGTGCGTCTGTTGAGCCGAAGATCATTGAGCGCGCTAACAATCGTGTGGATCTGGTTTTTGAAATCGAAGAAGGTGATAAAACGGGTGTGGCCCGTATTTCCTTCATCGGTAACCAGGCATTCTCCGACGGTTATTTGCGTGAGCAGATTCAGACCCGCGAAAGTGGCTTCCTTGGCTGGTTGCGTACGACTGATGTTTATGATCCTGATCGTCTTGACGTAGACGAGGAATCTTTGCGTCAGTTTTACTATCAGAAGGGTTACGCTGACTTCCGCGTTGTTTCCGCTGTTGCCGATCTGGACCGCGAGCAAAACATCTTCTACGTGACTTTCACTGTTGATGAAGGCGAGCAGTACGAGTTCGGCGATATCGAAATTGATACGTCTTTGTCTGCTGTTGACCCAGAGGCGATGCGTCAGTATCTGCGCACTCAGCCTGGTGATACCTACAACTCTTTGGAAGTTGAAAAGACGCTTGAAGCTCTGACTCTGGAAGTTTCCAAGGCAGGTTATGCGTTTGCTCAGGTTCGCCCTCGTGGTGAGCGTGATTATGAGAACAAGACAGTCTCGATCACTTATTTGATCGAAGAAGGTCCGCGCGTTTATGTTGAGCGTATCAACGTTCGTGGTAATGACCGTACACGTGAGTATGTGATCCGCCGTGAATTCGATCTCGCTGAAGGTGATGCTTACAACCGTATCCTTCTGGATAAGGCTGAGCGTCGTCTGCGCAATACGCGTTACTTCCAGAATGTGCGCATTACGCGTCAGCAGGGTAGTGCTCCTGACCGCGTGATCATCAACGTGGATGTTGAAGAACAGCCAACTGGTGAAGTTTCATTCGGTGTGGGTTACTCCACCTCTGATGGTGTGATTGGTGATATCTCCATCACCGAGCGCAACTTCCTTGGTCGTGGCCAGTACGTTAAGGCCGCTGTTGGTGGTGGTACCGACAACCAGAAGTATGAGTTCAAGTTCGTTGAGCCATTCTTCATGGGTCGTCGTATCTCTGCAGGTCTGGATGTGTACCGCCGTGTATATGATCAGAACAGCTCGCGTGCTTACGAAGAGCAGACAACTGGTGGTGCGATTAACTTCGGCCTTCCGCTTCGCGAAGACGAACTGACGCTTAACCTGTTCTACAAGCTTTACCAGCGCGATCTGACACGTAGTGACTCTACTGGTATTGGTGTTGGTGAGTGTGCTGACGGCGTTTCACTTGGTGTTTGTGACTCCCTTGGGCAGTACACGACTTCACTTGCGGGCTTCTCGCTCGTCTACAATACTCTGGACAACAACCTGAACCCACGTGACGGTTATGTTGCTTCCTACGAGCAGGAAGTTGCTGGCCTCGGTGGAGAGTCTCAGTATGTTCGTGGTCAGTTTAAGGGCAGTGCATTTGAAGAGCTTTACGCTGAATGGGGTCTTGTTGGCTTTGTGAAAGGTTCTGCTGGTTACATCGAATCTATCGGTAACCGTCTGCGCGTGACTGATCAGTTCCAGGGTTCACCTGACAGAATTCGTGGTTTTGCGACCAATGGTTATGGCCCTCGTGATGAAAACGGTGGCGATGCTTTGGGTGGTAAATACTACGTTGCAGGTACTGTTGAAGGCCAGTTCCCATTCCCAGTCTTCCCTGAAGAACTTGGTTTGTCGGGCGCAGTCTTCGCTGATGCGGGCTCTCTCTGGGGCGTGGATAGCGAATTGGCTTCTGTTATTGGAACAGGTATCCAGTCTGAAGACTTCGATCTTCGTGCTTCCGTTGGTGTTGGGGTGTTGTGGCAGTCGCCGTTTGGGCCGCTGCGTGCTGACTTTGCTTGGCCTGTGCTCAAAAACGATGTTGATGAAACGCAGGTATTCAAGCTCAGTGGTGGTACACGCTTCTGATCTAGTGAAAATTTGATTATAATCGGTCGCCGATACCCTCGGCGGCCGTTTTTTTGTAGGATCCTATGACAGAACCATCAAATCAATCTGAAGTTAGCCCGGTTTTCTTCCCTGAAGCTCGATCAATAACAGTGAAACAAGTAGCTGAATGGGCTGGGGCGGAGATTGTTCGTGGTGATAGTGAGCTTGCCATTACTGGTGTTGCTCCTCTGGATGAAGGCGTTCCCGGAACGCTTGTGTTCATCGATAATCCAAAATATCTGGATCAGCTTGAGAGCACGAAGGCAACAGCTTGTCTCGTGAGCAAAAAGCACGTCGACAAGGTGCCTGACGGCGTTGTGCCTTTGCTCGCCAAGGAGCCGTACCGCTCACTGGCGAAAGTTTTGGCTGAGCTTTACCCAACCGCAATGCGGCCACTTTCGGTAACCAGCGAGACGTCTGTCAGTCCGCGTGCTTTTGTTGATGAGAGCGCGCAGCTGGGTGAAGGTGTTGTTGTTGAAGTTGGTGCTGTCATTGGCGCGCATGTGGTGATTGGGGCTGGATCTTGTGTTGGTCCCAATGCAGTGATCGCTGCCAATTGTCAGCTGGGCGAGAATTGCTCCATTGGAGCAAATTCCAGTTTGCAGCACGCAGTGCTTGGTGACCGTGTCATTATTCACCCAAACGTTAGCATAGGGCAGGATGGCTTTGGGTTTGCGATGGGACCAGGTGGACATATCAAGGTTCCCCAGATGGGCCGAGTTGTGCTAGGAAATGATGTTGAAATTGGCGCTGGCTCCTGTATAGACCGCGGTGCAAACCGTGATACGACTGTGGGTGATGGAACCAAGATTGATAATCAGGTTCAGGTTGGTCACAACGTTAATATCGGCAAACATTGCGTTATTGTTTCTCAGGTAGGGATTTCTGGAAGTTCCAGCCTTGAGGATTATGTGGTTCTTGGTGGACAGACCGGTGTTTCCGGGCACGTTCGCATTGGAATGGGCGCGCAAGTTGCTGGCGTGAGTGCTGTACACGACGATCTGGCGCCAGGTGGGCGTTATGGTGGTGTACCGGCACGGCCGATCCGTGAGTGGTTCAAGGAAATGACGGCGCTTCGCCGCCTGACCGCTCAAGGCGGCAAGAAATAACAGATTAGACCCGGGATCTGATCCCGATAGTTAACTAGATTGGCTGGTGAATGAGGAGGGCGTATCCTCAGATGCTCCAAGTGAGACATATGCCAGTCAAACCGATATTGCTGAGGCATTATTATGAGTGATGTAGAGACCAGAACACTTGAAAGCGCTGATATCATGCGGGTTATGGAGCTTTTGCCCCATCGTTATCCGTTTTTGATGATTGACCGTATCGTTGATATGGACGGCGACAACTCAGGTGTTGGTATTAAGAATGTAACCATCAATGAGCCACATTTTCAGGGGCATTTTCCAAGCCAGCCTGTAATGCCAGGTGTGTTGCTTATCGAAGCAATGGCTCAGACTGCTGGTGCGCTTTGCGTCCATGGTCGTGAAAAGAAAGATGTGCCTTCTCTGGTTTACTTCATGACCATTGATAAGTGTAAGTTCCGCAAGCCTGTGGTTCCTGGTGATCAGGTGCACTTTCACGTGAAAAAAGTCCGCAACCGCGCGACCATCTGGAAGTTTGAAGGTGTTGCAATGGTAGACGGGCAGAAGGTTGCTGAAGCGGAAATCAGCGCAATGCTTGTCGATTCTGACGAGGCGAATTGAGGTCATTGATGCAACAGATTCATCCCGCCGCGATTATCGAGGATGGGGCCGTACTTGGAGAGAATGTCAAGATCGGTCCTTACTGCATGGTGGGTCCCAAGGTAACCCTTGGCGATGATGTAGAGCTTGTTTCCCATGTGGTGATCGCTGGACGGACAACGATCGGCGCCCGGTCGAAGGTCTACCCGTTTGCCAGCTTGGGGCATCAGCCTCAGGATCTGAAGTTTTCCGGTGAAGATACGCTACTGGAAATCGGTGAAGACAATCAGATCCGCGAGCACTCCACCATGAACCCTGGCACTGCCGGCGGTGGTGGTGTGACGCGTGTTGGGAATGGCGGCCTGTTCATGATGGGTACTCATGTCGGGCATGATTGCATTGTGGGAAACAACGTTATTCTTGCCAACAACGCGACGCTTGCCGGGCATGTTGAAGTTGAAGATCATGTGATCTTTGGCGGCCTGTCTGCTGTACGTCAGTGGTGCCGTGTGGGTGCTCATTCCATCATTGGCGGTCTGACTGGTGTTGAGTTTGATGTGATCCCTTATGGATCTGTGATTGGTGATCGTGCGCGTCTTGCAGGCCTGAACCTGATTGGTTTGAAGCGCCGCAACTTCTCTCGCGAAGAAATCCACGCCCTGCGCGGTGCGTATAAGGAAGTCTTCAACAGTGAAGAGGGTACGTTGCGTGCTCGTGCTGAGATTGCGCGGACCAAGTACGCTGAGTTTGAAGGTGTGCAGACGATGACGTCGTTCATGCTGGAAGATGAAAAGCGCCGGTTCTGTACACCGCGCAACAATGGTGAATAAGGGTCTGTTTTGAATTCATGGTGAAACAGGCACCTATTGCTGTGATTGCTGGTGGCGGTGATCTGCCCGGTCTGGTCATCCGGTCCGCTATGGCACAAGGTCGCGATGTGGTGACCATCGCAATTAAGGGGGAGGCAGATGCCTCCCTTTCTGCGTTTAATCCGGTAGAGCTTGGCTGGGGGCAGATCGGCAAACTGTTCTCAACGCTTAAATCTAATGGTGTTCAGGATGTGGTGTTGATCGGCGCTGTGCGGAAGCGGCCTGACTTCACATCGATCCTTGGTGATTTTGGAACGATTTGGCGTTTGCCGCGTATCATCAAGGCTGTTGTTGGTGGCGATGATCATTTGCTGGTGAAAGTAGCCGGGATATTTGAACGAGAGGGTTTACACGTGGTTGGTGCTCATGAAGTTGCTCCGGGGCTGGTCGCCAGCCCAGGCCACGTGGCAGGGCCGAAGCCGGATGCCAAGGCTCTGAGTGATATGAAGCTTGCCATTGAGGCGGTGGATGCTGTGGGCCGATTGGATATCGGGCAGGGTGCTGTTGCTGTTGGCGCGCGTGTTGTGGCTGTTGAGGGGGCTGAAGGCACGGATGCCATGCTTGAGCGTGTAGCTGGGTTGCGTGCTAATGGCCGTGTCCGGTCCAAAGGGGCTGCAGGTGTGCTTGTTAAGTGCTCTAAGCCTCAGCAGGATCTTCGTCTTGATATGCCGACCGTTGGACCGGAAACCATACAGAAAGCTTCTGACGCGCAGTTAAAAGGTGTGTGTGTTGAGGCTGGGCGTGTGCTGGTTGCTCATCGTGATGAGGTTGAGCGCCTTTGTGATGAGCTGGGTGTTTTCCTTTATGGCTGCGCACGTGATGAAGACTTTGAAGCTGGTGAGCGCTAAGGTATGAGCGAATTGGAAGCTGTCAAACCCTTCAAGGTTTTCTTTGTTGTTGGTGAAGAGTCTGGTGATCAGCTCGGCGCGGAAGTCATAAAAGCCCTGCGGGCTTCGATTGGTGATCGTCTACAGGTCTGTGGTCTGGGTGGTGAGCGTATGGCGGCTCAAGGCGTGCAGTCGATCTTTCCGCTGCATGATATTGCTGTGATGGGCATTACGGCGGTGTTGGAACGTTTGCCGACGATTATTCGCCGTGTACATCAAACTGTTGATGCGGTTATTGCCGAGCAACCTGATTTACTGCTGATCATCGACTCTCCGGATTTCACTCACAATGTGGCAAAGCGCGTGCGCAAAAAAGCGCCTCATATCCGAGTGGTGGACTATGTAAGCCCGTCTGTGTGGGCGTGGCGTCCGGGACGTGCGAAGAAGATGGCCGCTTATGTGGATCAGCTGCTTGCCCTGTTGCCGTTTGAGCCTGAGGCTCACAAACGCCTTGGTGGACCGCCCTGTGATTATGTGGGACATCCGTTGATTGAACGGCTTGCGGATTTGCGTCCTGCTCCGGGGGAGCGTGCAGAGCTCGGGACAGGCAGAAAGCAGTTAGTGGTGCTTCCGGGCTCCCGAACCAGCGAGGTTTCGCGGTTGCTGGAGCCGTTTGGTGAAGCAGTCGCTTTGATTTGCGCGCAAGACCCGAATGTGGATGTGATCATTCCAGCAGTGCCTCATCAGGAGCAGTGCATTCGCGATGGTGTGGCTTCCTGGAAGGTGCAGCCGCGTATTGTGACGGGTGAAGCTGAAAAGTTTGCGGCTTTGCGACAGGCAAATGCAGCGCTTGCGGCCAGCGGTACTGTGTCTTTAGAGCTGGCGATTGCTGGTGTGCCTATGGTTATAGCTTACAAGCTGGACTGGTTCTTCCGCCGTTTGAAGCAGATCAACCGGTTCGTCAAGATTGTTGCGGTGGACACCATTGTGCTGCCCAACCTTGTGCTTGGAGATCACAGCATCAAGGAATATATTGAGGACGAAGCGGACCCTGAAGTGCTCAGTCAGGCCGTACTTGCGCTGCTGTCTGACAGTCCAGAGCGGCGGGCGCAGTTGGACGCGTTCTCTCGTATCGATGAAAAGATGCGTTTGCCTGAGGGCGAAAGTCAGGCCGGAAAAGCTGCGAGGATCATCCTTGAGACGGCAGAGTACTCAGTTTAAATGCTTTTCAAAGTGATTCATTAAATAGATGTAGCGCTTTGAAAACTCAGAGTCATTTTGAGTGTAACTTAAAGTGGTGCTTTAAGCAGGGCTGCGAGGTAAGTTGGCTACTTTGTGCCTGAGTTAGTATTTTCCAGAGCATGTGCCAACTGATAATGTACTTTAGTTAGTTTGCTTGTTCTGGACGTAAATGGCTCCTCTGCATGTGCCATCCGAGAATAGTCCTGATGCATCTGAAGCTCCAATTAATCCAGTGATAGATATATTCAGATTGACAGGTGTCTTGCTCGCATCATCAGGGAAGATAACCTCATATTGGCTTTCGATGGAAAAGATGCCATTGGTCACGTCAACATTTCGCGAGATCACTGTAATATCATGCCCCTTTTCCGTCGTGCGTTTGACTGAAAAACCGGTGGTGGCAGGGGCATTTCTTGTCGTGAAGCTGGCGCCATATCGTTTTTGGCAAAGATCAGTTTTTTGTGTTCTGGCATCAATGAGAGAGAGGTTGGAAAAGGTGATTATGTGATCACCGAAATGCAACTTCTCAATAATTGCCATAGCAGATGTGCTGGTTATTGTGAGTGCCAGAACACTCAGGGTGATCGCTAGAGCTGGCCTCAAGAACCTATCCTTTGTGTATGATTGGGATATTAAGGCACTGGGCAGTCTCATTGATCTTCTACCTTGATATGGAGCGTTCCGCGGCAGGTGCCGTCCGAGAAAACGCCGGAAGCCTCCATTGTTCCGACCAAGCCTGTTGCCGCAAGTTCCACATCAATGGGTGTTTTGCTTTCGTCTCCCGGGAAGATAATCTCATACTCGTTCTCGATTGAGAAAATGCCTGCGCTGACGCTACCACCAATGACGATGACCAGAATGTCGTGGCCTTTGTCTGTGCCGCGTTTGAGGGTGTCATTGGTGGAGTCCGGGTGGTTCTTTGTTGTAAAACCTTCGCCGTAACGCTTTTGGCACGTTCCGTCATCGGGGCTGCCATCTGTCATGGAAAGATTGGAGAAGGTGATTGTCTTGTCGCCGGGACCCAACCTTTGAGCGACAGCCAATGCGGCGGTGCTGGTGATTGCCAGCGCCAGAACGCTGAGGGTAGTCAGGAGCAATGTTTTCATTGTTTTATCCGTCCCGTATCGTTGGGTGCTATGACGCGGTGTTGTATCCTTAGGGTATTGTTTTCGTTGCCTGCCTGATTTTTATAGTGCCGCGGCAAGTGTCATCTGAGAAGACACCAGAAGCTTCCCGAGACCCGACTAATCCAGTTGCAATTACTTTGATTTTAACTGGCGTTTTGGTTTTGTCCCAAGGGAAGATGACCTCGTATGTATTTCTGATAATGAAAATGCCATCGCTAACGCTATCGTCAATTGAAATAACTAGTATGTCGTGTCCCTTATACGTGCAGCGTTTGAGTGGATTATTGACGGAATCGGATGGGATCTTAGTTACAAGTTCTTTGTTGTAGCGTTGCTTGCAGGTTCCTTCGCCCAAACTACCATCTATCCTAGATAACTTATTGAAAGTGATTGTTTTCTCGTTAGGGCAGAATCTTTCTGCAATAGCTAGTGCTGATGTGCTTGTGCTGGCCAGCGCTAGAACACTGAAGGGGATCAAGAGCGATGTTTTCATTGTGTTATCCATCCCGTATCGTTGGGTGGTATGACGCGATGTTGTATCATTGTGCCGCAGTACCTTGAACGAGTGTGATCAGAACTGAGCCGCGGCATGTTTCATCTGAGAATACCACTGAGGCTTGTCCATCACCGATAAGGCCTGTTGCGATCAGCTGAAATTTGACTGGTTTGCTGTGTGTGTCCCCGGGAAAGGTGAAGGCATACTCGTTCTCAAGTGAATAAACGCCGTCTCCCAGATTGCCACCTACATGGGTCATTGTGATTTCGTGCCCCTCGTAGGTGATGAACTTGCGCTGTTCTGGGAGGGAGCCGGGGTGAGCCTTTACAGTGAAGCCCTTGCCATAGCGCTTTGCACAGATCCCGTTATCCGGGTTTCCGTTAATTAGTGAAAGGTTGGAAAATGTGGTTGGCTTGTCGCCGTGGCCCATCCTCAGGCTCAGCGCATCCGCACTGATGCTGGTGAGCGTCAGAGCTGTCAGGGATATCGCTGTACAAAGGGCGACATGCATCGGACTGGGGGCCTATTGCTGTGAGGATTGAATGGTGACCTTGCCGCGGCAGGAGCCGTCTGAGAATACACCTGATGCTGTTCCACTGCCGATCAGACCGGTTGCGAACATCTTCACTTCAATGGTTTCCTTGTGTTCATCATTGGGGAAGATGATTTCGTATTCATTTTCAATGGACAATATGCCATCACCAATGGTGCCTCCGGTGGAGGAGATGATGATATCGTGGCCTTCATTTGTCGTTTTCTGAGCATTTGGGGAGGATGTATCGGGATGGTCTGCGGTTTTGTAGCCTGTCCCGTAGCGTTTTGCGCAGGTGCCGTCGTCTGGCGTTCCATCTGCCAATGTCAGGTCGGAGAATGTGACAGTCTCGTTGTCGCTGCCCAGGCTGTGATCGTCAGCCAGAGCCATGCTGCTGATAAATGCGATTGCGCCAAGGCTTGCTGCTGCACAGAGGAGTTTTTTCATGGGGTGCCACCACTTGTTACTTTTTCAGGCTTAAAGCCGCGCAAAGAGTAGTCCTGTTCCGTTAACGTGAAGGGTCTTGCTGATCTTCGATTTTCATTAGGATGAAGAATAGGTTTTAGGAGGGCTTCTGGATTTAGCCAGTTTCTAATGCACTAAGTATAAACATCTGTGAAAACTGGAGACTTGCGGAGTGCGGGGGCTGGAACTTCAAAGGCTTATGATAGGTTATGGTCTAAGTCGCGCTGATGTCGCTTTCTTTTTTTGCCTGCCTTGATTGTTGAGCTCATGGTGTGCAGGCCGACTACACATTTTGAGGGTTTTCATGAAAGTCAGAGAAGCAGTTTTGGGTGATGCCGAGGAGATCAGTGGGTTCTTGCAGGAGCTTGCGGCACTGGGAAAGCGGAGCCTGCCGAGTGATGCGGCGTATGTGGGTTCTCACTACATTGCTCATGCCGATAACATCCGCTGTTCTGTGGTTGAGGATGTGGATGGCGCGCTGCTTGGACTGCAGATTCTGAAGCGGGCATCGGAAGGCAACGCTTATGGTGTGACGCCGGGTTGGGGCATTATCGGCACTCATGTGCGCCCAAATGCTGGGCGCCGTGGTGTGGGGCGCGCCTTGTTTGCTGCTACGCTGGAGGCTGCGCAGAGGGCGAGGCTTGTGAAGATTGATGCGACGATTGGTGCCTCTAACCCAGAGGGGCTTGGTTATTACGAGGCGATTGGCTTTCGCACCTACAAAACAAGTGAGAACTCCGTCAGTAAATGTCTTGAACTGACTGCGTGATCTGCGTTTGATCCATGATTGGTCATTTGGCGTCTACGACGGAGAATTTTCCGGAACAGACGCCATCTGAGAAGACGCCGCTGAACATTTTGGAATTCACGAAGCCGGTTATGAACTGGGTTGTTTCGACTTCAACATCCGGATCATTGGGGAATGTGATGAGCACTTGGGAGTGTTCTGCGTAAATGCCATCACCGCGCAATTCACTGCGGGCGTAAAGGGAGAATGTGTGCCCTTTGTCGCTGAGAAATTGCCCACGACGTCCGTTTGGATCAGGATACACCTTATATCCATTGCCATAGCGTTCCTTGCAGAATTCGATCCCCACAGCGTCTGTCAGGACTGTTAGATCTTGAACGGAAATTTGCCGCACTGCTGCCAGGCGTTTCAGGTCAGTGAAGGGATTGCCTCTGTTGTCGCGATGGGTAATCTGACTGCTTGCTGGCCCCAGCATTCCAAAGGTGAGGATGAGAGCTACACCGGATCGCTTCAGTTTTGTAAGGTGCATGTACACTCCCATTTCAAACCAGCTGTGCCAGACCCTTCATCTCGGACCTGTTGGCTATGGTTCCGGGGTTTGGAGCTGCACAGAGAAACGTCTTCACGGGATGCCACTACTCGTTACCTTTCAGGCCTCATGTCCGCAAAGAATAGCCCTGCGGTGTTAATGTAAATGTTCGGCGTTTAATTTGATTTTCTTTAGGATGAAGACTGTGTTTTGAACGGTTGTTCGAGTTTAACTAATTTATAACATATCTCTCGTAAGTCTCTGATATAAAAGAATTAGTGTTAAGGTCTTACTTCGCGTCTGCAACGGAGAAATGCCCTGAGCAGATGCCATCTGAAAAGACGCCACTGAACATCTTGGAATTCACGAAGCCGGTTATGAAGATGGTGACTTCGACTTCCACGTCAGGATCGTTCTGGAAGGTGATGAACAGTTTTGCATGCTCTGTATAAATGCCTTCCTGACGCAGCTCACTGCGGTCATAGAGGGCGAGCTTGTCGTTCTCTTTGCTGATAAACTGCCCGTGTCGTCCGTCTGGGTCGGGGTAAAGTGTAGTCTCGTTGCCATAGCGTTCCTTGCAAAATTCAATACCCACGGACTCTGTCAGGACTGTAATATTGTCGATTTGAACGTGTCGGGATGGAGACACGCGTTTCATGTCGGTAAACGGATTGGCTCTGTTCTCGCGGAGGATGACTTGGCTGCTGGCTGGTCCGAGTATTCCAAGGGTGAGGATGAGGGCTAGTCCAAACCGCGTCAGTTTTGGAAGGTGCATGTATGCTCCTGTTTCAGACCTGTTGTGCCTGATCTCTCCTGCCAGTGCAGCTGTTTGGCGGGTTTTTATTTGTACTCCAGAGGGCCAACTGAGACCTTACCTGTACAGGTGCCGTCTGTGAACACGCCGCTGTAGCTTTCGCCGCCGATCAGGCCTGTGACAAACTGAGTGACCTCAATCTCTTCCTCTCCATTGCCGGGGAATGTCATCACGAAGCGGTCGTGCTCTGCAAAAATGCCTTGTCCCAGAATTTCGCTTCTGTCGACCAGTGTGACTGTATGCCCTTTATCGCTGATGTAGGTGCGTTTTGGGGCCTCCTTAGAGGGAGAGACCGTGTAACCGTCGCCATAGCGCTCAACGCAGATGGAGTTGTCTGACGTGCCGTCCTGCATGCTCAGGTTTGAGAAGACGACGTCCCGGGAGGCTTGTGGGGTTTCTGTATCTGTATTAGCGGAGGAAGTGGTTGCCAGGCCAGCAGAGAGGAGCGCGAACGCTGCAAAAACTGGGAGGGGAACAAGGCGCATCAATACATCCTTTTCTGATGCCGGTGGCTGAACTCAAGCATCAAAGATAGGGATGTGGTGAGGCATGAACAGGATTATGCGGCCTCATGGTTTGTGCGTGCTGAAAGCAAAGGGTGCTTTTCAAATAAAAAAGGAGGCAAAATGCCTCCTTTTTCTGAAGTCTAGCTTCTCAGCTCAAACAGCTTCGCTGCATTTCCCAAACAGCGGTGTCCGCTTTCGGGGAAATGTTTTTAACGACGCTGGTCGATTGGCTGATAGTCACGCTCGGAATAGCCGGTGTACAGCTGGCGTGGACGACCGATACGCTGGGAAGGATCTTCAATCATTTCCTTCCACTGTGCGATCCAACCTACTGTACGAGCCAGTGCGAAGAGCACGGTGAACATGGTGGTTGGGAAGCCCAGAGCACGCAGGGTGATGCCGGAGTAGAAGTCAATGTTTGGATAGAGCTTCTTCTCAACGAAGTAAGGATCGGTGAGAGCAACTTTTTCCAGTTCCATTGCCACTTCAAGAAGCGGATCGTCCTGGTGGCCCAGCTCTGCAAGCACTTCATGACAGGTTTTCTGCATGATGCGTGCGCGTGGGTCGTAGTTTTTGTAGACGCGGTGACCGAAGCCCATGAGGCGGAACGGATCATTCTTGTCTTTTGCACGTGCGACATACTCAGGGATGCGGTCAACAGAACCGATCTCGGAGAGCATGTTCAGAGCTGCTTCGTTCGCACCGCCATGAGATGGACCCCACAGACATGCAATACCAGCTGCAATACATGCAAATGGGTTTGCGCCTGAAGAACCAGCAAGACGTACGGTGGACGTGGAAGCATTCTGCTCGTGGTCAGCGTGCAGGATGAAGATACGGTCCATAGCGCGTGCCAGAACCGGATTTACTTTATATTCCTCACATGGAACTGCGAAGCACATGTGCAGGAAGTTGGATGCGTAGTCCAGATCGTTTCTTGGGTAAACGAATGGCTGACCAACGTGATATTTGTAGGCCATTGCAGCAATGGTCGGCATCTTTGCGATCATGCGCAGGGATGCAACCATGCGCAGGTGTGGATCAGAGATGTCGGTGCTGTCATGATAGAAGGAAGAGAGAGCTCCAACGGTACCGGTCATGACTGCCATTGGGTGGGCGTCACGACGATAACCCTTGAAGAAAGAGCTCATCTGATCATGGATCATGGTGTGGTAGGTTACACGATGAACAAAATCGTCCTTCTCTGCGCGTGTTGGCAGTTCGCCGTACAGCAGCAGATAGCAGCTTTCCAAAAAGTCGCCGTGTTCGGCGAGCTGTTCAATCGGGTAACCGCGGTAAAGCAGAACGCCTGCGTCACCGTCGATGTAAGTGATCTTGGATTCGCATGAGGCAGTTGATGTGAAACCAGGGTCCAGTGTGAAGTGGTCAGTTTGCTTATAAAGCGAACCGATGTCCAGAACATCAGGGCCCATGGAGCCAGAGTGGACGTTAAAGTCCCAGCTGTTGTCTCCAATAGTCAGTTTCGCTGTTTTGTCGCTCATATCAGGCAACCCCCATTTTGTATCTCCTCATGCGACTTGCTTCATTTGTGTACAAATGAATACACTGCATGATCTGACGTTTCCGCCCGGAGGAGAGTGTTGTCGTGGAACTGCCTATATCATTTGCCGCGATGGGGCAAGCGCCCGCAACCAATGCTTTTAGCTATAAGTGTAACTACCGCTACGAATGACTAGTATTTGCAGCGGTAGTTTCTTTTAGAATTCAGCGGATTAAGCTGAAAGATCACGAATGCGTGCGCAAGATTCGTCTTTTCCGAGCACTTTGAGCACATCAAAGATGCCTGGGGATGTGCCACGACCAGTGAGTGCAGCGCGCAATGGCTGAGCAACTTTGCCGAGTTTTAGCTCTTCGGCTTCCGCAACTGCCTTAACGGCATTTTCAGTGCTTTCTACGGTCCACTCGTCCAGTGCTTCCAGAGCAACCAGAACCTTGCCAAGAACAGCGCGTGCCTCGTCAGACAGGATCTTTTCAGCTTTGGCATCCAGATCGAGCGGACGCTGAACCCAGAGGTAACGTGCAGATTCCTGCAGTTCTACAAGGGTCTTTGCACGCTCTTTGAGGCCAGGCAGTGCTTCAACCAGTTTGTCCTGGTTGCCATCACCAGCAATCCAAGCCATGACGTCTGCGCCGCCTTCCACGTCCATCAGATAGGTGAGGAAGTGGCCGAGCAGTTCCTCATCGCTTTCGGAGCGCATGTAGTGGGCGTTCAGGTTCTCCAGTTTCTTGAAGTCGAAACGGGATGGGGACTTGCCAACAGCGTCCAGACCAAACCACTCGATCATCTGATCGGTAGAGAAGATCTCGTCATCGCCGTGGGACCAGCCGAGGCGTGCCAGATAGTTGCGCATTGCGGATGGCAGGTAACCCATAGCCCGGTAGGCTTCTGCGCCAACTGCGCCGTGGCGCTTGGAGAGCTTTGCGCCATCTGGTCCGTAGATCAGCGGAATGTGCGCCATGACCGGGACATCCCAGTTCAGGGCTTTGTAGATGAGGGACTGACGTGCGGCGTTGGTCAGGTGGTCATCTCCGCGAACGATATGGGTTACGCCCATGTCGTGATCGTCGATGACAACGGCCAGCATATAGGTTGGGTTTCCGTCAGAGCGTACGAGGATCAGGTCGTCCAGATTCTCGTTTGCGAACTTGACTGTGCCCTGAACCTGATCTTCGACGATGGTGTCACCTTCCAGCGGAGCTTTCAGGCGAATAGCAGGAGCGATGCCTTCCGGTGCTTCAGAAGGGGCACGGTCACGCCAGGTGCCGTCATAACGCGGCGGGCGGCCTTCTGCGCGGGCCTTCTCACGCATCTCGTTCACTTCTTCCGGGGTGCAGTAGCAGTAATAGGCAGTGCCGTCCTTGACCATCTGCTCAGCAACTTCACGGTGGCGGTCAACGCGGCCATACTGGGAAATCGGCTCACCGTCCCAGTCCATGCCCAGCCAGGACAGGCCGTCCAGCAGCGCGTCTACAGCTTCCTCAGTGGAGCGGGAGCGATCGGTGTCTTCGATACGCAGCAGCATTTTACCGCCGCTGTGTTTTGCCAGAAGCCAGTTGAACAGGGCTGTACGGGCGCCGCCAATATGCAGGTAGCCGGTAGGAGAAGGCGCAAAGCGCGTCACAACAGGTTTAGTCATAGGTGTTCCGGAAAAGTTTCAAGTTACTTCGAATAGTTTGGGGTAATTACGGCGGGGCGCCGTACCTCTGCGGGCTGTGTACCATAGCATTGAAAAGTTCCCAAGTGGCAGAAAGGGACTTAAGGGTGCGCGAGGGGCAATCATCCTCAGACAAGACGCAATCTGGTGGCTGTGCTTCCAGAATAGGAGAACTTTGCCTTGAGGAGGATAAGTTTTCTGCTGCGCGGTTTGAGGCGGATGCAGGGCTGCAGGAGTGCGTGACACAGCAACGCACAAAAACGCAAACCAACGCAAAAAACACACATAGCAACGCAAACACGAATTTTACGGAGGAAAAACAGCGCGTTGAGTTTCTTGAGGTTAAGTTGGGGTTGCTTAGACTGCTGCGTTTTATGCTGAGACCAGATTGGCCTGCGGTCATGACTTATGCCCGTTCAGCCCTTGTGCAGGATTGGAACCGTGGGCAGGGTCTCCTCTGGTATGCGCTGTGTCATCTGGCTGGGGTGTTGGTTTACTTCTCACTTCCTGCTGAACCTTATAGTGTTTTAAGCGGAATTCCTTTTATCTTATTGCTTCTGTTCGCTTTTCGACGTTGGAGTTCTGGGCGGCTGACGGTTGGCCTGACTGCGATTTTGTTCTTCGCAGCCGGGTTTTTTCTTGCCGATTTGCGCGTGGAGCATGCGCGCGGTGACCCGCTGGAGCGCCCTGTTACACGCAAAGTGGAAGGTGTTGTTACGGGTGTGAAGCATTCTGGAAAAGGGGCTTATTCGGTCATTCTTGCAGATGTGAACGCACTTTCCCAGAAGGGCACAACTCCTCTTTCTTATCGTATCCGCCTCAGCATCAAGGGGATGAAAGAGCCGCCAGTGATGGGGAACAGGATGCAGCTGAAAGCTCGGCTATTGCCGCCGGGAGGTGCGGTGCGCCCCGGTGGGTATGACTTTGCCCGAACAGCGTTTTTCAGCGGGATTGGTGCGGTTGGCTATGCGCTTTCTAAACCGGTTGTTGTGGCGCGTCTGGAGGGGACAAGTTTTCTGCAAGAGGTCGAAGGCGTACGCAGTGGGATAGCGCAGCGCATTCGGCGGGTGTTGGATAACAGCCCGGAAAGTGCGTTCGCTGTTGCGCTTCTGGTGGGCAAGCGGGACTATCTTGCCGCCGCTGACAAGGATGCCTTGCGCAATGCAGGGCTTGCTCATGTGCTTGCTATATCCGGCATGCATATGGGTCTTGTGACCTCTCTGGTCTTCCTCGGTGCCCGCCTGATCTTATCCCTCAGTCAGTCGCTTGCGCTGAAAGGACATATTCACGTTTACGCCAGCGCGGCGGCGCTGATTGCGGCAACTGTTTATCTCGGTTTGTCAGGTGCTTCTGTCGCAACGCAGCGAGCTTTTCTAATGGCGGCAATGATTTTATGCGCGGGGCTGATTGGGCGGCGAGCCTTTAGTCTGCGTGGTCTGGCTCTGGCCTGTCTTGTGCTTTTGAGCCTGAGGCCGGAGGAGCTTCTGGCTCCCGGGTTTCAGATGTCCTTCATCGCAGTTCTCGCCTTGCTCTCAGCCTACACACTTGGGAAGGACTGGTTCGTTGGTAACCGCAATAGACCTCGAAGGCGGAATGTCTCATGGTTTCATAGGGTTAGTCGTAAAGGGTCGAAGTGGGTGCTAGCGTGTGCACTGACCTCGCTGATTGCAGGTGCGGCTACGGGACCTGTTGCGGCGATGCATTTTGAGCAGGTTGCGCCCTATGGTGTGCTCGGGAATATCCTTGCCATGCCATTGGTGACCTTTGTGGTTATGCCCCTTGGGCTGTTGAGCCTGCTGGCGATCCCGTTGGGTGCGGATGCGTTCTTCCTGCAGGGGATGGAGGCTGGGTTGGCGCTGGTATTAAAGGCTGCCTACTGGGTGAGTTCTCTGAGTGAAGGGCTGACCAGTCTGGGTGTTGCCAGTGCACCCGGTTATCTGCTCATGATCTTTGCTATTGTGGTGCTGTGTGTGATGCCGCTGCGCTTGAAATGGCTTTCACTCCCGGCATTTGCGGTGAGTGTCCTGATGTTTGCGGGTGGAAGTGCACCAGACCTGATGATTGCGGATGCGGGCAAGCACATTGCTTACTACGGGGCGGATGGCCGGTTTCGGCTGACATCTTCGCGCATGTCGTTTGCCGCTGACAGTCTGTTGCGTGCAGGAGGGATTTCGGCAGGGGCGTTCAAGCAGCACAAGGTGAGGGCTTCGGATCGGTCCTGCGATGATCGCGGCTGTGTGATTGAGATATTCCCGCAGTTGTCTTCAGAGGGGGGGAGGATAAGTTCAGAGCCTGTCTTGTTGGCGCAGTCCAAGGTGGCTGATGTTTTGGAGGTAGATTGCCGTCTTGCGACCATCGTCATCACACAGGCGCAGGCGCCTCCTGCTTGCCGTGCTGAGCTGGTGATTGATCAGAAGATGTTCGGCGAACGTGGCTCTGCTTATGTCTGGCTTTCTGCAGGTTTTGAGGGCGGGGAAAGAATAAAAAAAGTGCGCTGGGCATATCATGCTCAGCGCAGACCTTGGAATCCGAAATTGCCTCAGGCAACCAATGATTTAATAGCGGCGGAAGAGCGCAATCATCTTGCCCTGAACGCGGACGCGGCCCGGGCCGAAGATGCGAGTTTCGTAGGCGGGGTTGGCCGCTTCCAGCGCGACTGAGGCCCCTTTTTTGCGCAGGCGCTTCAAGGTCGCTTCTTCATCATCGATCAAGGCCACAACGATCTCGCCGTTATCAGCAGCGTCGCCACGCTTGATCAGCACTGTATCCCCATCGAAAATACCCGCATCAATCATGGAGTCACCTTTGACTTCCAGCGCATAATGCTCACCGCGCCCCATCAAATCAGCAGGCATGGCGATGGAATGGCTTTGAGTCTGGATTGCTTCGATTGGAACACCAGCAGCAATGCGGCCCATGACCGGGATTTCCAGCGTTGGCACTTCATCTGGTGATGTGGCGCGTGGTGGCGGAGCTGCAACCTTTTTACTCAGGGAGCCTTCAATTACCTCAGGTGCAAAGCCTTTTTCCTTTGCAGCAGGCTTCAGGCCCGGAGAAATTGAGTCAGGCAATTTGAGGATTTCCAGCGCACGCGCTCTGTTTGGCAGGCGGCGAATGAAGCCGCGCTCTTCCAAAGCTGTGATCAGCCGGTGAATGCCGGATTTGGAACGGAGGTCCAGCGCGTCCTTCATCTCATCGAAGGAGGGCGGAACACCGGCTTCCTTCAAGCGTTGATGGATGAACATCAAAAGCTCGTGTTGCTTCTGTGTAAGCATCTTTTATCCCCGTTCGCTCCTAAGGCGCTGATTGAAAGTGAGCGGTCATTCCTGACCAATCGCGGTTTTGTAATTCCAAGAAGCTGAAAGACTTCAACTTCTGCGATTGGAAGGACAAAACACGAACGTACTCTACCTGTTCTCATTGTGTTCTGCAATGGGTTTGTTCAGGTTAAGCCCTGCTAGAACTGGGGGATTTGGTTTCTGGTGGGTGAGTGGACAGGGGTTGCCCACTCCTGACGCTAGGATTTAGCGTAGCTTGAGCAGGTCCACTTTTTCACCTGTCTTTGCAGCTGATGCGTGTGGTGGACGAATGATCAGGGCGTCTGCTTTTGTCAGTAAGGCAAGCATGGAGGAGTCTTGTTTGGAGAACGGCTCTGTGATGAGATTGCCTGCTTCATCAGTGCCCAGGCTGGCGCGCAGGTAGTCCTGACGTATGTCATTGGCTGGCAAATCAGCTGTTAACGTTGCTTTTGTAACGCTTTGATTTGTCACAGAGACTGTACGGCCCAGCATCTTGTCCAGAAGTGGACCAAGGAAGAGGAGTGCACATACAAGACTTGAGACTGGGTTGCCAGGAAGGCCGAGGACTTTCATTGGGCCAAGGGCGCCCGCCATGAGGGGTTTGCCCGGGCGCATGGCGATGCGCCAGAAGCCAAGCTCCATGCCTTCAGCTCCCAGTACGTCCTGAATGAGATCGTGGTCGCCAACAGAGGCGCCGCCGAGTGTCACCAGTACATCGGCTTTTGCTTGGATGGCCTGCTTCACGCGTGCTGCGATTTCCTCAGGCTGGTCTGGGGCGATGCCGAGCATCATCGGTGTTCCGCCGCAGTTTTTGACGAATTCTGCTATGCCGACCTGATTAGAGGCTATGATTTGATTCGGACCAGGTACCTGACCCGGCTCGACGAGTTCGTCACCATTTGCGAGGACCGCAACGACTGGCTTTTTGCGTACCGGGAGGGATGCGTGGTTCATGGCGCCTGCAAGAGACAGTTCGCGGAAGCCGAGTGGGGCGCCTGCCTTCAGGAGGACCTGACCTTCTTTGAAGTCGAGGCCAGCCGGACGGATGAACTTACCAACAGAAACAGCTTCTTCGCAAAACAGGTTATCCCCGTCACGGCGAGCGTTTTCCTGGATCAAGATCGCGTCAGCGCCAGCAGGGACAGGTGCTCCTGTAAAAATACGCAGGGCTTCTCCGGCTTGCAGCGTGCCATCAAAGTTATGCCCGGCTGCGACTTCGCCTATGACCCTCAGAGCTGCCTCTGGCTCGACCGTATCAGCGGCTTTGACAGCATATCCATCCATTGCTGAGGCGGAAAATGGAGGCTGCGTTCGTGTTGCGGCAACGTCTTCTGCGAGAATGCGTTCTCCGCTTTCAAGCAATGGAGGGTGCTCAGTTCCGGTCGGTTTCACATCTCTCAGGAGGCGGTCCAGCGCGTCTTCAATACTGATCAAGCTCATTGGGAGTTATCCTCCTCAGCCAGATAGTGACCGGACTTGCCGCCCTTCTTCTCCAGCAGCCGGATTTCACCGATCTCCATAGAACGGTCAACGGCTTTTGCCATGTCGTAAATTGTCAGGCAGGCAACGGAAGCAGCTGTAAGTGCTTCCATCTCGATGCCGGTCTGGCCGGATACCTTTGCGAAGACTTCGATCTCAATTCCCGGCAGTTCAGGATTGGGTGTGAAGTCCACCTGAACCTTAGAAAGCGCCAGAGGATGACAGAGAGGGATCAGCTCGTGTGTGCGCTTTGCAGCCATGATGCCAGCGATGCGCGCTGTTGCAAGTACGTCGCCTTTCTTGGTGTTGCCTGAAAGGATCATGTCCAGAGTTTCAGGCTGCATTTTTACCTGACCGCCTGCACGGGCAATGCGTGAGGTAACCTCTTTCTCCGAAATGTCGACCATATGAGCCGCACCGCTGTCATCTAAGTGAGTGAGTTTTGGAGAAAGTTCTGACATTTTCTTGCCTCTGGACACAGTTTGTTCAAGTGTCTGCTTTTGCCAAGCAGTTGATTTTTAGCGTTTAAGCAAAGCTTTAGTTGCGGTTTCTACATCCTCCTGACGCATCAGGCTTTCGCCGATGAGGAAGGTGGATATGCCGGAGTTTTCCATTCGGGAGAGGTCTTCCGGAGTGAACAGGCCGCTCTCGCCAACGATGATCCGATCTTGCGGGATCAGTGGTGCGAGCCGCTCGCTGGTTTCCAGAGATGTCTCGAAGGTTTTTAGATTGCGATTGTTGATGCCAACAAGCGGAGACGAGAGTATCAGCGCGCGTTCCAGCTCAGCTTCGTCATGCACCTCAATAAGTGCATCCATGCCCAGTTCAAACGCGGTGTCTTCCAGCTCTTTGGCCAGTTGGTCGTCAACAGCGGCCATAATGATCAGAATGCAGTCAGCGCCCCATGCTCGTGCTTCCTGAACCTGATAGGTGTCATATAGGAAGTCCTTGCGTAGAACAGGCAGGGAGACTTCAGCGCGGGCTGCTACAAGGTACTCTGGTTTGCCCTGAAAGGATGGTGTGTCTGTCAATACGGACAAACATGCTGCACCACCGTTTTCATATGCTTTGGCGAGTGCGGGCGGGTTGAAGTCAGCGCGGATCAATCCTTTGGATGGACTTGCTTTTTTAACCTCTGCGATCAGGGCGTATTCACCGTTCGCATGCTTGGCTTTCAAGGCATCTGCAAAGCCGCGTGTTGGTGTTGCTGCTTTAATCGCCTCATTCAGATCAGCCAATGAAGTTTGCGCTTTGGCAGCAGCAATTTCTTCACGTTTGTAAGCTTCGATTTTCTTAAGGATATCTGACATGGGATCCGTGGTCTTAGAGTTTCATATTGGCAGCTGTTGCGGCGTCGGAGGCTTCAACAAGTTTGTCAAGTCGGGAAAGGGCGGCACCTTGGTCAATCGCCTGCGCAGCCATCTGGGCACCCTCAGTGAGGGTGGAGACCTTATCTGCGACGATAAGGGAGGCAGCTGAGTTGAGCAGGACGATATCCCTGTAGGCGTTTTTTGCTCCTTGCAGCACTTCGCGTAGTGCTTGAGCGTTTTCTTTCGGATCGCCACCTTTCAGATCTTCTGTCTTTGCAAGCGGCAGGCCCGCCTGTTCAGGAGACACTGTGAAGGTGTTGATGTTTCCGTTCTTCAGTTCGGCGACAAAGGTGGTTCCGGTGGTGGTGATTTCGTCCATTCCATCGGAGCCGTTGACGATCCAGGCTTTTTCGGTGCCCATTTCCTGAAGAGTGTTAGCGAGTGGTTCAACCCATTGCTGTGCGAATACGCCTGTCATCTGGCGCTTTGCTCCTGCCGGATTGGCGAGCGGACCTAGCAGGTTGAAGATTGTTCTGGTGCCCAGCTCAATGCGGGCCGGGCCGACATGGCGCATGGCCTTGTGGTGGTTTGGTGCAAACATGAAGCCGATACCGGCCTCATGAATGCAATGGCTGATGCCGTTTGCATCCAGGTCCAGGTTGATGCCAAGCTCGGCAAGTGCTTCTGCTGAGCCGGATTTGGAGGACAGGGACCGATTGCCATGTTTTGCAACGGTCACGCCACAGCCTGCCACAACAATGGCTGTACATGTTGAGATGTTATAGGAGCCGGATGCGTCGCCACCTGTGCCGACAATGTCGATGGCGTGATCTGGTGCTTTCACCGGGATCATTTTGGCGCGCATGGTTTCTACAGCTGCGGAAATTTCGTCGATGGTTTCGCCGCGCAAGCGCAAGGCCATGAGGAAGCCGCCGATCTGTGCAGGAGTTGCAGCGCCTGACATGATGATCTCGAAGGCCTCACGGGCCTGAGATCGGTCCAACGTGTTTCCGTCAGCGACAATTCCAATGAGATTTTTCAAATTGCTCACGGCGAAAACCCCCTCAATCTCTCAGGTAATTCCTTAGCATACACAAGGGCTAACTATTAGATAGCTTTCGGAGGGCTGTCTAGGAGATAAACAAAAGCCCGCCACACTTATAAGTGTGGCGGGCTTGTTTTCGACAAGGATTTGTCTACTGGCGATCCAGTCCGGTCAGCTGGTTGAAGACTGCCTGATTTACTCGGACACCTTCTGTTTGCTCCAGCTGAGAGATGAACTGGTTGAGCAAGGAACTTTCCAGTGCGCCTGTTAGCTGAGTGTCAATGCGCTGCACGTTTTCAGATTCTGTCATGAAGGCTGGAGACGTCGTGTCGGTGAGGACAAGAAGAATGCGGTCTTCGTTGTTGCCAGGAATCTGAGAGGCGGTGCCTTTTGGTCCGGAAAATGCTGCTGTCACAGCAGAGCCGGAAAGCTCCGCGATGCCGCCGTTGCGGGTGAACGGAGCAGATGTGGCTGTTGTCAGACCTTCGGCCGTTGCGACTTCGGAAAGAGGCTTTCCTGCTTCGACTTCTGCGATCAGAGCTTGAGCTTTCTCTTCCAGCAATTCCGCTGTGCGGTTGGCAGTCCAGTCAGCAGTCACGGCTTCTTTCACTTCAGAGAGTTCTCTGTCGCGGGCAGGGGTGACATTTTTCACTTCGTACCAAAGGTGACCTGTACGGCCGATTTCCAGCGGATCATTTTCAACGCCAACATCGGTTGAAAAGACTGCTGTGGTCAGCGCGTTTGCTTGTGGAAGATCGACAGTTTCGCCCGCTTCGTTTTTGCCGGAAGCGTCAAATGAAGGTGTGTTGATCAGAGCCAGATCAAAGCGCTCAGCGATTTCTTCAAAGGTGCTGCCGCCTGCGCGTGCGTCTTCGACTTCGTTGAAGAGGTCTTCTACTTCATCGGCTGCGTTTGCCTGAGCAACGACACCGCGTAGTTCGTCTTTAACGTCTTCCAGAGGCTGTACTGCAGCTGCCTTAACCTCTTTGGCAAAGAGAATCGCGTTGGTGAACTGACCTTCGACCACGCTGCTTGCCTGACCTTCTTTGAGAGCAAAAGCTGCATCTGCAATTTTCTGGTCAAGGAAGCCGGATTTGTTCATGAGGCCGAGATCGACGTCTTTTTCAGTCAGATCGCGTTCATTCATGAGGTCTTCAAAAGTCTTGCCGGACTCCATCTCAACAACAGCAGCTTCTGCTTCCTGTTTGGTTGGGAAGGAAATCTGGAAGATGCGGCGCTGTTCCTGAGACTGATAGCGGTTTTTGGTGCGCTCATATTCCTGAGCGAGTTCCGCTTCCGTCACATTTTCCGGCTTTGCAGTCTTGTCTGCTGTCAGCTCGATCAAAGTGGCACTGCGGTATTCAGGTGCTTTGTAGTTGCCTTTGTTCTCTTCAAAGAACGTAGCGAGTTCTTCGTCAGTCGGAGCTGGAACATTTGTCAGAGAGCTCTGTGGCAGTACGAGGTACTCAACAATGCGCTCTTCCATTGCGTATTTGTCGAAAGCTTCGAGCATTGCCTTAGGCACAACGATGCCGCCAATGACTGCTTCTGCAAGCTGCTGACGCTCTGCGACGAACTGCTGCTGCATCACGAATTCGTCTTCGCTTATGCCCAGATTATAAAGTACCTGGCTCAGGCGGTTACGATCGTAGCCGTTTACACCCTGAAATGCAGGTGTTTCCTGAATGGTTTTGACAATAGCTTCATCAGATACACCGATGCGCAGCTGAGATGCTTCATAATCAAGCGCAGCTTCGGCGATGAGGCGGCCCAGAACCTGAGCGGGTACGCCAAATGCAGCGGCCTGTTCCTGAGTGACAGGCTGGCCGACGCGGCGTGACAGCTGGTCGAGCTCGCGTGAATAAGCTCGTTGGAAATCCTGAGCCGAAATTTCTTTGTCGCCAACTGAGGCAACAGATGTGGAGCCGATTCCAGTAAAGACGTCAGCGATCCCCCAAACTGCAAAGCTGAGGACCAACAGGCCGATCAGGATCTTTGCAAACCAGGAACCTACGCTATTACGCAGCGCGTCGAGCATAATTTTATCCGTTCTCTTGTTGAAGGCGAGGGACAGTCTCCTCGCGCACACATGCAAGGCCGCCGGATAATAGTGTTCCTTTCGCCCTGGGGCAAGTTTACACGCCATAAAGGCTGTGAGATTCGACAGGAGATACGAAGTTCATCGTACTAGCGGTAATCCGCTATGGGACTTAAGTGTTTTTTCTGCTAGTGAGCACACATTCCATTTGGGAATTTGGAATTCATATTTGGGGAACGGATCATATGACTAATCGGCCACTTGTTGCTGGTAACTGGAAAATGAATGGTACCAAGGCTTCAGCTGCAGAGCTGGAAGCTATGGGCGCGGGATACGACTCAGCACTTGCCGAAAATGTAGAGCTTCTGATTTGCCCACCTGCATTGCTGGTTGCGCAGTTGGCTTCCCAAGACAAAATTGCGATTGGTGCACAAAACTGCCACGCTAAAGAAAGCGGTGCGCATACTGGCGATATTTCTGCGGAAATGATCCGCGATGCTGGCGGCAAGTTTGTGATTGTTGGTCATTCTGAGCGCCGTGAGGATCATGGCGAATCTGATGCAGACGTTTGTGAGAAGGCTGAAGCTGCTTACCGCGCTGACCTTATTGCTATTGTTTGTGTTGGTGAAGTCGAGAGCGAGCGCCGGGCGGGTACAACGCTTGACGTGGTTACTAAGCAGGTTCTGGGTTCTGTACCAGCGGGCGCAACTGCCGAGAATACTGTAATTGCTTATGAGCCTGTTTGGGCGATTGGCACTGGATTGACACCGACTCCAGCAGACGTTGCTGAGGTTCACGCTTCTATTCGCGCGACTCTCATCAAGCAGTTTGGTGGTGATGTTGGCGGCAAAATGCGCGTGCTTTATGGTGGCTCTGTTAAGCCTACCAATGCAAAAGAGCTGCTTGCGGTTGAAAACGTTGATGGTGCTCTGGTTGGCGGTGCAAGCCTGAAAGCTACGGATTTCCTTGGAATTGCCGAAGCTTATCGCGGCTAATAATAGCCGGTTTTTTATAATATTCTTAGCAGTCCACCAATTTGCTGCGCCTTTAGGGTAGAAAGGCGCAGCAAATTCGGTTAGAAGGCCGACTAACGAATTCATTAAACCTACGGATACCTATGGAAACCGTTCTGATTGTTATCCACCTGATGGTCGTCGTGGCGCTGGTAGCACTGGTTCTACTGCAGCGCTCTGAAGGCGGCGCATTGGGTATTGGCGGCGGTGGCGGCGGTGGTGTGATGAGCAGCCGCGGCACAGCTAATGTGCTGACTCGCGGTACTGCGATTCTTGCTGTCTGCTTCTTTGCTACTTCACTCGCTCTTTCTCTGTTGGCTCGTTATGATGAGCGTCCAGGCTCTTTGCTTGATCAGGTTCCTGCCGGATCAGCAACACAGGGTACAGAAGGGGGCGCTGGCAATGGTCTTCTTGACCAGCTTCAGCAGCAAAGTCAGCCAACTGGCCCGCAGGTTCCACCTGCTCAGTAATCTGCTGTAAAGCAGAAACAGTTGAAATATACGTCTGACGGCACCGCACACTTGTGCAGTGTCCGTCATTCGTGCGTTCAGACATAACTCAATTATCCAGGGTATTGGATTATCAGGCACCCACCTCGGCGTGCTTCCCTTCTGATAAGTTCCGCCCTTTCAAACGTGGTAGCGATCCATGGCACGGTACATATTCATCACCGGTGGTGTTGTTTCTTCTCTTGGGAAGGGACTTGCCTCCGCAGCTCTTGGTGCGGCTTTACAGGCGCGCGGATATAAGGTTCGACTTCGTAAGCTCGATCCTTATTTGAACGTTGATCCGGGTACCATGAGCCCTTACCAGCATGGTGAGTGTTATGTGACGGATGATGGCGCAGAGACCGATCTGGATCTTGGCCACTACGAGCGTTTCACGGGTCGTCCAGCAAACAAACAGGACAACATTACCACTGGTCGCATTTATCAGGACATTATCGCAAAGGAACGCCGTGGTGATTACCTTGGCGGTACCGTGCAGGTGATTCCTCATGTGACTGATGCGATCAAAAACTTCGTGTTGGATGGCAACGAAGGCTACGACTTCGTGCTTTGTGAGATTGGCGGTACCGTTGGTGATATTGAAGGTCTTCCGTTTTTCGAAGCTATTCGTCAGCTGGGCAATGATTTGCCACGCGGACAGGCTGTTTACATCCACCTGACACTGCTGCCTTACATTGCAAGTGCTGGTGAAATGAAAACCAAGCCGACACAGCACTCTGTTAAAGAGCTGCGTTCTATCGGTATTCAGCCAGACATTCTTATGGTGCGTTGTGATCGTCAGATCCCAGAGAATGAACGCCGTAAGCTTTCCCAGTTCTGTAATGTGCGCGAAGAAGCTGTTATTCCGGCATATGATGCGAAGAGCATTTATGAAGTGCCGCTTGCCTACCACAAGGAAGGTCTGGATGAGCAGGTTCTGGATGCATTTGGCATCACGGGTGCTCCGGCTCCAGATCTTTCCCGTTGGGAAAGCATTGTAAACTCTCTGTTCAATCCAGAGGGTGAAGTCACCATTGCGATTGTTGGTAAGTACACCGTTCTCAAAGACGCTTATAAGTCTTTGATTGAAGCGCTTGTGCATGGCGGAATCTCAAATGGCGTGAAGGTCAATCTTGAGTGGATTGAATCTGAAACATTTGAGAAGGAAGACCCAAGCGAGTTCCTTGCTAACGTGAACGGTATTCTTGTTCCTGGTGGTTTTGGTGAGCGCGGCTCTGAAGGCAAGATTGCTGCTGCACACTATGCGCGTGTGAACAACATTCCTTACTTCGGTATTTGTTTTGGTATGCAGATGGCTGTTGTTGAAGCCGCGCGTAACCTTGCAGGTATTGCTGATGCGAGCTCTACCGAGTTTGGTCCAGCCAAAGAGCCAGTTGTTGGTTTGATGACTGAATGGACACGCGGTAACGAGAAAGAACAGCGTCAGGCAGAAGGTGATCTGGGCGGTACCATGCGTCTTGGTGCTTATGATGCAGTCCTGAAAGCTGACAGTAAGATTGCTGCGATCTACGATTCCACAGAGATCTCCGAGCGTCACCGTCACCGTTATGAAGTGAACATCGGGTATCGTGAGAAGCTTGAAGAAGCTGGTCTGATTTTCGCCGGTACGTCTCCAGATGGTGTTCTGCCTGAAACGGTAGAGATCGATGACCATCCTTGGTTCATTGGTGTTCAGTACCATCCAGAACTGAAATCACGCCCGTTTGAACCGCATCCGCTGTTCTCCTCCTTTGTAGGTGCTGCGCGCGATAATAGCCGTCTGGTTTAATCGGACGTTTTGGGGGGAAACACTTTGACTAAGGGAATTGACCACATTGTTCTTGCTGTAAACTCTTTGCGGGATGCAGCAGGGCTCTGGGAACAGCTCGGATTTAAGGTGACGCCAACTGCACGTCATCCTTGGGGTACTGAGAACCGCCTCGTTCAGCTGAATGGCAGTTTTCTTGAGGTTTTGGCGATTGGCGAAAACGCTGAACTGACAGAACCAAGTGAAGGTGTTTTCTCTTTTGGCGCGTTCAATCGTGATTTCCTGCTGAAGGGAGAAGGTGCTTCCATGTTCGTGATGGACAGCACGAGCGCGGTGGACGACCGTGAAGCATACACTGCTGCCGGTCTTCCTGAGTATGCGCCATTCTCCTTTGAGCGGATTGCTGTTTCTCCTGAGGGCGAAGAACGTCAGGTTGCTTTTGATTTGACGTTCACGGCAGATCCGCTCAGCGGGGAGCTTGGCTTTTTTACTTGCCATAACAAGTTTCCAGAAAACTTCTGGAAGGCAGAGTATCGATCCCATCCGAACACTGTGTGTGATCTGAGCGAAGTCATCTTTGTTGCTGACGACCCTGCCGATCATCATGAATTCCTGAAGGCGTTTATTGGTGAACGTACTGCGCGGCTCTCCAGCCTTGGTGTTGAAATTGAAACGTCGCGCGGGACAGTCAAAGTTCTTTCTCCAAGCGCCTATGAGAGCCTTTATGGGGTTAAAGCTCCAGCTAAAAGGGCAGGCCTTAAACTGGCGGCCCTTGGCTTTTCTGCTGCGAACCTGGAGAGCTTTGGAACATATGCTGAAGCACTTGGTGGACGCAAATCCGGTGATTTCTGGGTGATTGAGCCAGAACGAATGGCCGGTGTTGCCTTGATCTGCAGCTGATCCTGTTTAAACCCCGAGGCTATCGCTTTCGGGGTTTTTCTTTGTGCTGAGCCTAGTGAGTTATGCAGTGACAATGAGTGGTGCCTGATTTTCATCCACGATGAGCTCCAATTGAGCTGGAGGCGACGAAAACTCCATGACCTGTACCATGTGGTGGTTCGTTCCAGCTCCATCCTGATCAAAACTCAGAACGCCTCCTGACAGTTGGAAGTAGTCTCCCACATTTTGCTGTGTGACTTGCTCGGATCCAATCAACTCTGTCACATCCAGCCGATCGGCGTCATCTCCAGATGAATCGTAGTCAGTGATGAGATCTGCAATTGTGAGATTGGAGAGATCGAGCACAAATGTATCGCTGTTGGCTCCACCTTCAAGTGTGTCCCTGCCGCCCATTCCTGCAATCTTGTCTCGCCCTTCCATGCCGGAGATGTGATCGTCACCGTCGAGGCCTTTGATCAGCTCGCTGGTTTGTGTCCCTGTCAGCACATCATCCCCAGATGTGCCAAGTATGGGCGGTGCTGCCTGCTTGATGGAAATGAGGTGGCTATCCGTATCTGTATCGCCATCACCATCTTCGACTGAAATGAAAAACTGCAGTGTCTGGTTTTGGGGAAAGTCCAGCCCCGTGTCGGCTGTAAACTCCCATGTGCCATCTGAATGGATGGTAAGTTCACCTTGCTGCGTGTACAGCGTGGTTTGTGTGTTAGGAGCCAGATTGACGATGTGTTGGTCGTTTACGTCCGTGTAGACAGTCACTTGCGCGTATCCATCAGCACCAGAGCTGAGTGAGAAGGTATCGCTGATTGTCTCTCCCTCAGTTACGACGTTCTGTGTGTCTGAGATGTCGATGTCTGGATTGTCATCTTTGATTGAGATGTTGGTGATGCCCAGAGCAGTGCTGCCATCTGTATCCGTTGCGACAACCGGGACACCTAATATTGTGAAATCGCTGGTTCCGTTGGTCACATGCGGAAAATCTGCAAGCAATGTGGCAGTTACTTGAACTGAACCCGTAGATCCAGCTGCAATGGATGAGCCTGTCAGGGCCAACTGAATAGTGTTTTGGCCATTAATTGAGCCTGTGAGTGTCTGTTTATCGGCTGAAAGTGCCCAGTTGATGGAGGTAACAACAGCGCCGCTGTCATCACGGACCTCGATACTGGATGTGTCCCCAATCGTGAAGCTTATGATATTATCAGAACCAGCTGTGAAACTCAGCGTATCGCTTTGTGTTTCTGCTGTACTAGCTGGGTTTGATCCAATTACATCTCCTGTCGGCTCATTGTTACCGACCTGATCTCCCAAAGCACTCTCATCAAGACTTAAGGCGATAATGTCGCCACCGAACGGATTTGTGCCATCGGTGATCTTGATAGTCTGGGTGTCTGACGTGGTGTCTCCATCAGCATCCGTTGCGGTGATGGTGAAGGTTTGCTCTTGCGGATCATTGTTGTCTAGATTGGTAGTAGCTTCAAAGGAGTAAGTGCCGTCTGGATTGACGGTGAGCGTACCCTTAGGCATGTCAAAGATGGCAGGGGTGTTACCAGATAAAGAGACAGTCTGGTTGATCTCACCAGAAACGGAAACGGTGACGTCTGTAACTCCATCAGCACCGGGATTGAGTGACCATGTGCCGTTGAGTGTGTCGCCCTCAGCGACTGAGGCTGGTGTGTCTGCGATGTCCAGCTGTGGTGCATCGTTAATGATGTTGACCTGAATGTCAGCTGTGACCGTGTCTCCGTCATGATCTGAAGCGTTTATGGTGATGCTGTTGATCTTGATGGGATCTCCGCTTGTATCATGGGGAAAGGCACCAGTCAGCGTTGCTGTGACCCGTACCAAGCCTTGTTGACCTGCTGTGATGGCTGAAGCATCCAATGCCAAAATGATAGCAGGGGTGCCGTTTATTGAGCCAATAAGCTGGCCATTCGAGATTGCCCAACTGATATTGAGGGCCGCATCTCCATTGGTGATTGTAATGCCTGAAGGATCACCAAATGAGAATGCAGTTAGGTCATCAGAACCAGCCGTGAAGGTGGGTGTATTTGAGACATCTGTCTCGGTAGTGCTGGTTGGATCAGAGCCGGTGATATTAGCCGCTGCCAGATCATTTTGATCCTGCGTTGTATCAAGGGCTGTTTCGTTGACGGTGAGGATCAAGCCCACTGCTTCACCAGGTAGGTTGTCTGGTGGTGTTGGTGATATGCCATCGGTGATGGTTATGGTCTGGGTGTCAGTTGTGGTGTCTCCATCAGCATCTGTTGCGGTGATGGTGAAAGTTTGCTCTTGCGGACCGTTGTTGTCCAGATTGGTAGCAGCTTCAAAGGAGTAAGTGCCATCCGGGTTGACGGTGAGTATGCCTTTGGGCAGCGTGAACGTGGCAGGGGTGTTACCAGATAGAGAGACGGTCTGGTTGGCTTCTCCGGGTACTGAGATAGTGACATGGGTGACGCCATCTGCTCCGGAAGTGAGCGACCAGGTACCGTTGAGTGTGTTGCCTTCTGCGACTGAGGCTGGCGTGTCTGCGATGTCCAGCTGTGGAGCATCGTTAATGATGTTGACCTGAATGTCAGCTGTGACCGTGTCTCTGTCATGGTCTGAGGCATCTATGGTGATGCCGTTAATGTTGATAGGATCTCCGCTCACATCATGAGGAAAGGCATTTGTCAGCGTGGCTGTGACTTGTATTGTGCCTTGTTGACCTGCTGGGATGGCTGAAGCATCCAGCTCCAATATGATTGCAGGGGTGTCGTTGATTGAGCCGATAAGCTGGCCATTTGAGATTGCCCAGCTAACATTGAGGGTTGCGTCTCCATTGGTGATGGTGATGCCAGAAGGATCTCCAAAAGCAAACGTAGACAAATCATCAGAACCCGCCGTGAAGGTGAGGGTACTTGAGACATCTGTCTCGGCAGTGCTGGTTGGATCAGAGCCGGTGATGTTGCCTGCTGCCAGATCATTTTGATCCTGCGTTGTATCAAGGGCTGCTTCATTGACCGTGAGGATCAGATCTACTGCTTCACCGGGCAAATTGTCTGGTGGTGTTGGTGATGTTCCATCGGTAATCTTGATGGTCTGTGTGTCTGATGTGGTGTCTCCATCAGCATCTGTTGCGGTGATGGTGAAGCTTTGTTCTTGTGGATTGTCGTTGTCCAGATTGGTAGCGGCTTCAAAGGAGTAAGTGCCATCCGGGTTGACGGTGAGTATGCCTTTGGGCAGCGTAAACGTGGCAGAGGTGTTGCCGGAAAGGGAGATGGTCTGGTCGATCTCACCAGAAACGGAAACGGTGACGTCAGTAACACCATCAGCCCCAGGGGTGAGTGACCACGTGCCGTTGAGTGTGTCGCCTTCTGCGACTGAGGCTGGTGTGTCTGCAATGTCCAATTGCGGTGTGTCGTCAATGATGTTGACCTGAATGTCAGCTGTTACCATGTCTCCGTCATGATCTGACGCGTTTATGGTGATGCCGTTGATCTTGATGGGATTTTCGTTCGCATCATGGGGAAATGCATCTGTCAGCGTTGCTGTGACCTGTATCGAGCCTTGTTGACCTGCCGGGATATCTGAAGCATCCAATGCCAAAATGATAGCAGGGGTGCCGTTTATTGAGCCGATAAGCTGGCCATTTGAGACTGTCCAACTGATATTGAGGGTTGCGTCTCCATTGGTGATTGTAATGCCTGAAGGGTCACCAAATGAGAATGCGGTTAGGTCATCAGAACCAGCCGTGAAGGTGAGGGCACTTGAGACATCTGTCTCGGCAGTATTGGCTGGATCTGAACCGGTGATGTTGCCTGCTGCCAGATCATTTTGATCCTGTGTTGTATCAAGAGCTGCTTCATTGACCGTGAAGATCAGATCTACTGCTTTGCCGGGCAGATTGTCTGGTGGTGTTGGTGATGTTCCATCGGTAATCTTGATGGTCTGTGTGTCTGATGTGGTGTCTCCATCAGCATCTGTTGCGGTGATGGTGAAGCTTTGTTCTTGTGGATTGTCGTTGTCCAGATTGGTAGCGGCTTCAAAGGAGTAAGTGCCATCCGGGTTGACGGTGAGTATGCCTTTGGGCAGCGTAAACGTGGCAGAGGTGTTGCCGGAAAGGGAGATGGTCTGGTCGATCTCACCAGAAACGGAAACGGTGACGTCAGTAACACCATCAGCCCCAGGGGTGAGTGACCACGTGCCGTTGAGTGTGTCGCCTTCTGCGACTGAGGCTGGTGTGTCTGCAATGTCCAATTGCGGTGTGTCGTCAATGATGTTGACCTGAATGTCAGCTGTTACCATGTCTCCGTCATGATCTGACGCGTTTATGGTGATGCCGTTGATCTTGATGGGATTTTCGTTCGCATCATGGGGAAATGCATCTGTCAGCGTTGCTGTGACCTGTATCGAGCCTTGTTGACCTGCCGGGATATCTGAAGCATCCAATGCCAAAATGATAGCAGGGGTGCCGTTTATTGAGCCGATAAGCTGGCCATTTGAGACTGTCCAACTGATATTGAGGGTTGCGTCTCCATTGGTGATTGTAATGCCTGAAGGGTCACCAAATGAGAATGCGGTTAGGTCATCAGAACCAGCCGTGAAGGTGAGGGCACTTGAGACATCTGTCTCGGCAGTATTGGCTGGATCTGAACCGGTGATGTTGCCTGCTGCCAGATCATTTTGATCCTGTGTTGTATCAAGAGCTGCTTCATTGACCGTGAAGATCAGATCTACTGCTTTGCCGGGCAGATTGTCTGGCGGTGTTGGTGATGTGCCGTCGGTGATGGTGATTGTCTGTGTGTCTGACCTGGTGTCTCCATCAGCATCTGTTGCGGTGATGGTGAAGCTTTGTTCTTGTGGGTCGTCATTGTCTAGATTGGTAGCAGCTTCAAAGGAGTAAGTGCCGTCTGGATTGACGGTGAGTGTCCCCTTGGGCAGCGTGAACGTGGCAGGGGTGTTACCGGCAAGGGAGATGGTCTGGTTGCCTTCTCCGGGCACTGAGATAGTGACATGGGTGACGCCATCTGCTCCAGGGGCAAGGGACCAAGTGCTGTTTAAAGTGTTGCCCTCTGCAATGGTGGCTGGTTCGTCCGCAATATCAATCAGAGGAGTGTCATCGAGGATATTGATGGTGATGTCACCAATTGCCTGATTGCCTTCTTCATTGGTCACGCGGACTTTCATGAGGTCTTGCTGCGCACTGTTGCTGTGATCACCTGAGGTGCTGAGAGTGTAGGTCCAGTTGTAGGTTCCATCTGGATTCGCTGTAATAGTGTAGGTGCCGTGGGGCGTAATGATCTGACCGCCACTGGTGACATCTACCCAGATATTTTGAATGGGATCGCAAACTTCGAGCGTTTGGAGCGGGGAGGAACCGCTTTGGATGTTCATCGGCCCAGCAGTTTGAGTGGCGGCCTGTCCTGCTGCAGTGCCAGACGCGAGGCCGGACTCGTACACATCATCAGTGTTGCCTGCGAAAAAGGCAGGTGTCACTCGCGGATTGGATAGGTCTGGCGTGGATGTGGTTTGCTGGTCAGGTTCGAATGTGCCATCTCCAAATTCACGTTCGAGAACCTCTTCATTGCGCTCTGAGGGCAATAGAAGCGGTGTGATTGGGAAAGCCGGCTGGACGACGATTGAGATTGGCTCGAAGTCATTTCCGCTGCCAATGAGTTCATCGTTGGCAGGTAACGGAGACTGAGGCTCATTGTTGCCGCTTGAGGGCTCAGAAGCGCTTGGTGCACCTGATGAGGTCTCTGGACCAGCACTTGGTTCGGCGTTTCGCGCAGCTGCAAATGCTGTTTGAATTTCCTGCGCGGTGAGGAGTTGATTTTCAATTTCAATGGAAGGTGGATTGCTGCTGTGACCCTCAATGATCAGGCGTGTGCCATCTGCCAGAGTGATTTCGGTGGTGCCATTGGCGGTCTGGATATCTGCAAGTTCCAAACCTGATGGCAACAGCAGAATTTCTCTAACAGGATCCCATTCAACCTCATTGAGAAGCAGGTTCATGCCACGTGGTTGACCATCTAACAGCGTTTCTGACGTTGTTTCAATGTTATCCGGGAGTTGGATAATAAGCTGGCTGATGTTTGGTGCTGTTGAACTGGCCTCTTGTTGAGATCCATTTTCCAAGTCTGGGGCCTGTTCAGGCGTTGTTTGATTGGTTGGAAGCGCTTGAGGTTCACCGGTACTGGTATTCGGCATGCAAGGCTCCCTTTGCAAACTGGAACAGGACGTTAGCGCGCTTTTTCTGAATGAGAAGGCATCTCTCTCTGAAACTGTGCTACCGAATTCTAAATCAAATGGAGTTCAAATTTATATATACATTATACAATACGCATAACTGACAATATTAAAGGTGGCGCCTTCTGAGTTGAAGTTGCTATTACTTTTTGAGTTATTGATATTTATTACACTTAATTGCGTGAGGAATGACATTATATTAAAATAAAGTAAATTAAAGCTTCAGTTGCCCGGTTGTCTCAAGTATTGCGTAGAGGGCGTGTGTATGAAGTTGTTTGCGCCACTTATTCTTGGCGTTGCTGCCGTAGGCTTGTTGAGCGGAGCAGGCCACGCGATGTCTCTCAGAGACGCAGTGAATCTTACCGTCTATAGCAATCCCGAAATTGGTGAAGCGGTTTTTGACCGCAACGCGATTGGCTTTGAGCTGAAACAAGCCAAAGGCGAATGGCTGCCGCGTCTTGATCTTGAATTTCGCGGAGGGGCGGAATGGGCAGATCGCAGTTTTACACGTCAGCGGGATCAGTTTTTTTATGGTCCTTATGAAGTGAGAGCAACGGGTCGGCAAAAGCTTTTTGACGGGTTTGCGACGACCTACGAGATTGAGCGTCAAAGAGCTCGTTTGGATGCGACCTCTTTCAGAGTCTGGGAGCGTTCAGAGTTCATCGGGCTCAGTGCAGTTCGCGCCTATGTGGAAGTTTCCCGTCTTTTTGAAGTGAAACAGTCTGCCCAACGTAATATTGCCTATCATTCCAAAGTTGCCTCCGATATGCGGGCGGGGTTGTCCCGCGGGGTTGTTTCCGTGGCGGATGTGCAGCAGGCAAGTGAGCGGGTGTTTGCTGCAAGGCTTGCATTGCAGGAGGTTGTTGAAGAACTTGAACTTGCAGAAGCCACGTTCATTGAGGTGGTGGGCAAGCCAGTGGGACGCATGGGAGGTGTTCCCAGTGTCTCACGGCGTATTCCTGGCACGCTTCCGGATGTTTTGAATGTAGCGCGGCGGAACAATCCTTTGATTGCGTTACGCAAAGCTGATGTTGATGCAGCGAATGCGCAGATCAAGATTGCGGAGGCAGATTATTATCCCAGGTTGGATCTGGAGCTTTCTTCGCGCGTTGGCGAGAACCTGAACGGATTTCCCGGCGTCAATAATCAGGCCACAGCGCTGGTTGTAATGCGTTGGAACCTCTTTAATGGCAATATTACGAAGAACAGGCGTGCGGAGCAGGTTGAGCGGGCTGGTGAGGCACGGATGAGAACTGCGCGTGCTTTTCGTGAAGTTGAGCGGGAAACGCGCGCTTCCTGGATCAGGCGGATAGAGCTCTCCAAGCAACTTGCAATCATCAAAAAACAGCTTTCAGCGTCACAGCAACTTCTCATTTCATATGAAGGCCAGTTCACTGTTGGGCAGCGAACTCTGCTGGATGTTCTGGATACACAAAACACCGTTTTCTTTACAGAGGTTTCCGAGATATCTGCTCGCTATGCGCAAACCTTTGCCAACTACCGACTACTGGCTGCAATGGGTGGCTTGCTAGAGTCATTTGATGTTCAACCTCCTGCCCAAGCCGATGCGGGCTATCGTAAAGTTCGGGATGATGAGGAAACAGAGGGTTGGTTACCGGGCAAAGTATTGCCGGGTGTTTCAGCTCAATGGGCGCGTGGGACACCTGTTGCTATGCCTAAACCGAAACAGTAAGGGAGGGTATTATGGGCAAACTTAAGTTTGCGACGGGCATGAGCGGTCCAGCACTTCTCATTTGGGGGGCTGCCATGTCTCTTACGGTTTGGGCAGGGGATGCGGTCAGTGCGGATCTTGCTGTTGCGACCTCCGACTATTATCGCGGTGGCGTGTGCTATAACTTCAATCTGAGACATCCTGAGGAACTGCACAGTGAGATTTCTGTTCGGGTGCGTGATTATTTTGAGGAGGCAAATACCGTTGTTGTCTCCGCGCAGCAAAGTTCAATCGTACAGTTGCGGTTTGATTGGGCGCTTGAAACAAGAGACTGGTGTGGCGTTGCCATTGGCTACATGAAAGACGCGGTCTGGGATGATGAAGCTGTCAATCGCTGCCTCTGTTTTCGCGAATACATGAGGGAGTACTAAGTTCTCAGGTCATCCAGTTCCTTTTGAAAGGATATGGATGACTTTTTCTTTTGGGCCATCAGCGAGAATACGGCCCTTATCCAGAATGATCAGCCTATCGACCAGAGAAAGTGGTGCCGTGCGATGTGTGGCAATAATCAAGGTCTGCTGTGAGGTGACTACTGATGAGAGGGAACTGATGAACTGTTGTTCGGTTTGGCCATCCATCATGCCCGTGGGTTCATCCAGATAAAGTAGTTTGGGTTTGCCCATGAATGCTCTGGCGAGGATGAGCTTTTGTTTTTGTCCAGAAGAGAGATCACGACCGCCTTCCTCAATCAATCTGGCAAACCCATGTGGATGGGCATCGATAAACTCCAATGCTCCGGCATTCTCGCTCGCTTTGACCAGTTCAGCGTCAGAGGCCTCAGGGCACCCTAACTTGATGTTGTCCCTGATAGAACCGGAGAAAAGGCTGGCATCCTGTCCGATGTAACTTATGGATCTTCTCAATTCCGTGGGCGCAAATTGCTGATGGTCCAGATTGTCGATGGCATAACTTCCTGCCTCTGGCAAATAGAGGCCGCTCAATACTCGGCCCAGAGTGGATTTGCCTGAGCCGACAGGCCCGAGTATAGCGATCCGCTCTCCTGCCGAAATGGATAGGTTCAGGTTTCTCAATGTCGGCTCTGTGGCCTGCGGATAGGTGAAGCTCATGTTCTTCAGAGAAATCTGAGCGTGATCAATGGCTTTGCTTAGATGTCTGGAGGCCCACGGTGATTCTCGTGGTAACTGATTGATGGCATCCAGTCTTTTATAGGCGGCTTTGACCTGCTGAAACCGTGCCAGAAAACTGGAAAGTGTTGCTAGTGGGGCAACGGCTCTTCCTCCCAAGATCACACAGGCCACAATGCCACCCATGGAGATAAGCTTTTCTGAGAACAGATATGCGCCTGTGACCAGAAGAGCGACTGTGGTGAGTTGCTGCAAAAAGCCAGTCAAATTCAAAGCCCAGGTAGAAAGTGATCTGACTTTGTTTTGTGCTGAGGCTGCCGAGGCTGTGGCGCTCTCCCATTTGCCCAGAAGCTGTCCTTCTGCACGTTGGAGTTTGATTGTTTCCAAGCCGTAGAGACACTCTACCAATAGTCCGTTGCGTACTGTGGCATCAGTAACGGTCGCCTCTACAGCTTTCTTGAGCGGGAACTGCATTAGCAGTCCAATAATGACTACGCTCATAATTGCAATAAGGAGCGGATAAACCATTGGGCCACCAATATACCAGATCAAGCCAAGGAACATGCCAAGGAAGGCAAGGTCTGTGATGGCAGCGATAGTTGCTGATGTCATGAACTCGCGAATGGTCTCGAACTCACGAATTTCATTGATGAAGCCAGCGGTGCTTGCGGGGCGATGAGCCATTTTCAAGTGCATCGCCTGATCAAATAGTCTGGAGGAAATAATCAAATCAGCTCGTTTGCCTGCAAAGTAGATTAAGGAGGCGCGTAGTGACTTCAATAAAAGGTCAAAGAGCAATGCACCTGCTACGCCAAGGGTAAGAACCCAGAGTGTCGGGAAGGCCGAGTTGGGTAACACACGGTCATAAACGTTCATGGTGAAGAGCGGTGATGCCAGTGCGAGCAGGTTGATGAAGGCTGCTGCAAGTGCAACGAAGGCGTAGTCTCGTGCAACAGCTCTAATGCCACTGAAGAACCAATGGGAGTTATCTTCCTTAGTTGTTTGCTCCTGTGAACCTTCTGGTTTGTAGAAGGGCTTTGCAACAATAATTTCTCCGCTGCAGAGCGCCTGAAGCTCTTCCAGTTTAGCCAATACAGCGCCGCCATCTGCGTGTGGGAGGGCGACTGCATAGGACTTCTCATCGTACTTCTCTAGAATGACCAATGCTCCACCGGATTTGAGGAGCAGAACGGCAGGAAACAAAAGAGAGGAAAGACCAGTTATTTTCTGGTGAAAAGCCTTGGTCGAAAAGCCTGCGCGTTTGAGGGCTTTTTGTAATAAATCTGCGGTGAGCTTACCATTTTCTAGCGGTAGGCCTGCAATGAGGTTCTCTGAGTTTGCTGGCATGTTATGTTGAACCAGTAAAATTTCGAGACATCCCCGTAACGGGTCGATGTCAATTAAGTCCGCAGGGCGGACATCTGATGTGGTGTCCTTAACAGGTGTTGTGCTTTCAGGTTTCTGTTTTGCTTTTTGGTTTTCTTCTGACGTTGCAACCGAAACCGTGGCTTCGACAACTGTATCACTCCCTTTGTTTGAGGAAGGGACTTCAGTCGTCGTTGTGTCTTCCTTTTTTACGGAAGGCGGTATCTTTTCTTTTCTTGTTTTCGGCTTGGCCGTTTTTGTCAGTTCCAACCTGCAATTCTCCGCAATAGATCCCCGTAGTATTCAGAAAAACCAAGGAGGGTTACCTTTGGTAAGGATAGCTTGATTCCGGTTGGTCGCGTGCCTCTGGAACTTGTTGGGGAGTTTCTAGGGGGATTATCTTTGCGCCTATTACATCTGATGGAACCGGTTACAAATTGGATGAGGCTAGGTGCTGAAACCAAGCGACTTCCGCGCGGTACTGCTCAGGTGTCCGTTGGATTGGAAAATGCCGTGTTTGCGCGCGCACGCTTGTTGGTCCTGATGATCGGGTTGCTTTTGATTTCGTTCGTCTTCTGGGCCGGTTGGGCGCAATTGGAAGAAGTGACACGTGGAGATGGGCGTGTCATTCCATCTGCAAAGATACAGGTCATTCAAAGTCTTGAAGGAGGGATCGTCAAAGAGGTGCTCGTAAAGACGGGCGATCTTGTCAGTAAAGGCGACATTCTGATCCGTTTGGATGATACGGGGTTTTCTTCCAATCTGGGTGAGCTGGTAGCAAAGCAACTGGCATTGGAAATTGCTCGTGAACGGTTAGAGTTCCAATCTGTTTGGCCTGAGCGTGGGGAGGAGCTGGCATATAGTGATCACTATCATGAGAATGCTGAGCAGATTGTTGCCTCTGAGCTGTCTCTTTTTCAAGCCAACCTGGAAGGATTGAAGGGCCAAGTCGCAATCAATCGTTCGCGCGTGGCACAACGTATGGCGGAACTTGAAGCCTCAGAAAACCAGAGACGGAAGGTTCTTGATTTACTGCTCCTTGCAAATGAAGAACGAGAGTTGAAAGCGCCGCTTGCCGAAAAGCAGATTATTCCCCGCACAGATATGCTTAAGCTTCAGCGTGAAATTGGCGACCTTGAAGGGCAGGTCAACACGCTTCAGGTCACGGAGGGGCGATTGCAGGCGGCTGTTGAGGAGGCCGAACAGGAGATTGAAGGTGTTTACACCAAGTTCCGACAGGCAGCACGTGCTGAGCTGAGCGAGGTGCAAGCGCAACTGGACATTATTGCGGAAGCTTCCAAGGGGGCCGGTGACAAGGTTGATCGCGCAGACATTCGCGCACCCATGGACGGCATCGTCAACACGATTGATGTGAGTACAATTGGCGGCGTGGCTTCGCCTTCTCAGCAGCTTATGACCATTGTGCCCGTTGAGGATGTTTTGCTCGTTGAGGCCAAGGTCAAACCTCAGGACATTGCTTTTATTCATCAAGGGCAACAAGCGCTTGTTAAGCTCAGCGCTTACGATTTTTCCATTTATGGGGGCTTGGACGGGCAAGTTGAAGGAATTTCTGCAGACACTGTTTACGATGAAAGTACTCGTGAGCAATTTTACTCCGTAATTATCAAAACCAAACAAACAGAGTTAGAAAGTCGCAACAAGAGTCTTCCCATCCTTCCAGGGATGATCGCCTCCGTCGATATACTCACTGGAGAAAAGAGTGTGCTTTCTTACATTCTTAAGCCAGTCAATCGTGCACGTGAGGAGGCACTAAGAGAACGGTAATGCGTTATGGCTCTTCCGGAATACCGGGGCAAACACCGCAGGAAACGCGGTTTGTTGCGACGAAGCTTTGTAGGAATGGTGGTTAAAGCTGCATTTCTGACTGGCATTGTGTCCAGTATGTCCAGTGCGCAAGCCGATAATCTGCGGTTTAGCTATCAAAGCAAAGTGCGCCGCCGTCGTCTGTTCTCTCTGGTGAGGTTTACGGCTCCAAATGCCACAAAGAAACGGGAAAGCTTTGGGTTATTTGGGTCGGTTGAAATTAATGGCGGCAATAGCAGGGCATTCAGGAAATGGCAGGTCGTCCTGCCTGAATGTGACCAACAATTGGCCTCCTTAAAGGAATGCTTTGCTGGAAATCTGCGGTGTGCAGGTTCCGTGGACTATTGGTCACGCATTATCCGCGGTGTTGGACACAGCAAGTCACTGCGACAGCTTTCGCTGCTCAATTCTTATATCAATGAAAGTGCTGGATATGATCCTCAGGCGATTGCCGCTGGGCAAGCGGACGTCTGGCGTGCACCTTTGCAGTTTCTGGGTTTTCAAGGTGATTGTGAGGACTATGCGATTGCCAAATATTTCAGTCTGTTAGCGCTGGGCTATGAAGAACCAGATCTGCGGTTTGTTGTGGTGAAGGATAGCAGGCGGAAGGTCATACACGCTGTGACTACGGTTCAATTTCAAGGTGCATGTTATGTGCTGGATAGTTTGAGGCCAGTTGCGACCAAGGAAATCGATCTGCTTCATTATCAGCCATTGGTGTCTATGCAGCGGGATTTACACTTTACACACTTCAGAACGGCAGAGATGCGGCAACGGTTTTGGGCTCAGCACAGAAATGGATAACTGTGCTGAGCATAGATTTGTCTACGCGTTTAGCAATTCTTTTGAGTTCTCATAGGCGAGGATTGCTCCTGCCAAGTCCTCCAATGCAGCACCGACCGATTTGAAGAAGGTGATTTCATTTTCACTTGCTCTGCCGATGTTGTCGCCTCTGGTGAGGTCATAAAGATCAGCCTGAACATCTTCAGGTTTCAACGTACCGTTTGCTAGCGGGATGGTCAGGTCTCCAGCCTCCTTCATTGCGCCTGCACGCGTGTCGACAAAAATGCGCGAGCGGGAGATAACAGCATCATCTGCTTCGCGCATTTTAGGGGTGAACCCGCCCACAAGATCAAGATGACATCCATCGGACAGCCATTCACCCTGTATCAGGGGAGCATTGGACAGTGTTGCAACGGAAACGATATCAGCTTGCTCAACAGCTTTTGGAAGAGATTGCTCAGCGACAACCTTAACGCCAAGTTTTGTGCTCAGGTCCTGCGCATTATCCTTTGCCTTTTCGTAGTTGCGGCCCCAGAGGGTTACTGTTTCAATCTGTCTTATTGAACAATGTGCCTCAATGAGGTTTGCTGAGAGACGGCCCGTGCCGACCATTGTCAGGCTCGTTGCGTTCTTGCGAGCAAGGTAGTCTGCAGCAAGAGCTGAGGCTGCTGCAGTTCGGCGGGCCGTAAGTTCGCCGCCATCAACCAACGCAAGCGGTGCGCCTGTTTTACCATCAGAAAGCAGATAAGTGGCGGAGACTGCAGGAAGTCCAATATCTGCATTACTCGGAAAGACACTGGCGAGTTTTACGCCAAAATAGGCGCCCGACTGCCATGCAGGCATGAGTAACAAGGTCGCGTCTGCTTTATCCGGCACACCCATGGTATGATGGTGCCGAACAGGCATCTCGCAGCCCTCTTTGAACATTGTTCTCAAGGCCTCGACCAATGATCGGAAGGGCAGGGCGTTTTTGGTTTGGGTGTCGGACAACTGCAACATACCCGTTTCTCCCTCATAATCTGCGAAAGGATGCTCTGATATCTCACAGGGATAGCGGGAGGTGGATGAGTTTGTCACTTGAGATTTCACAGGAAACAAGTTGTATGCACAAAAAAGCCCGCCGGTTGAGTGGCGGGCTGATTGGTTCTTTGTGGCTCAGCGAGCTGAGTACACGATGTCTTTGATCACGCCTGGTGTGATTTTTCCATGCTCGCCGATTGCTTGCAAAAAGTCGCGGCTTTCGATGATGTGCATGAGCGTGTCGATGTCGTTTTGATCCGTAATATTGGCATCGGACAGACGAATTGGCATGGCCAGTTGTTGGTAAAACTCTTCAATCGCATCAACTGTCTTTTCAGCCAGATCTTCAGATGGAGGTAGAGCGAACACTGTGGTCCCCATTTGCTCCAGTTTTGCGCGCTTCAGTTCAATCTGGCTGCGCAAGAGGCTTGGCTGAATGATGGAGAGTGTTTGGGCGTGGTCAATACCGAAACATGCGGTCAGCTCATGTCCAATCTGGTGTGTTGCCCAATCTTGCGGCACACCGCATGAGATAAGGCCATTCAAGCCTTGGTTTGCTGCGTACATTAGATTGGCACGCCATTCATCAGTATCGCGTTCCGGATAACTCTTACCCAGTTGAACGAGGGTTCTTAGCAATGCTTCTGCATATCCATCCTGTACCAATGCACCGGTCGGGAAGGTCAAGTATTGCTCGCAGACGTGGACGAACGCATCGACCAAACCATTCTTGAGTTGGCGCTCTGGCAAGCTTTTCATGGTGTCAGGATCGAGAACCGAGAACACAGGGAAAACAAGCGGAGATCCGAAAGCGAGTTTTTCGCCTGTGGACTTACGCGTGATGACTGAGTTACCGTTGGATTCTGACCCTGTTGCTGGCAAAGTCAGTACAGATGCAAGTGGTGTTGCCTTTTGAATGCGGTGTTTGCCACTTGGAATATCCCAGTGGTCGCCGTCATAGTGCGCAGCAGCTGCCACAAACTTACAACCGTCAACAACAGACCCACCCCCAACTGCGAGAATGAAGTTTAGTTTCTGTTCTTTAACAAGCTCGACTGCTTTTTCGAGTGTTTCGAAGCGGGGGTTGGCTTCGATTCCAGAAAATTCAACCACGGCGAAACCTTCAAGCGCGCTTAACACTTGCTCGTAAACACCGTTGGCTTTGATCGATCCACCACCATAGGCCAGTAGAATACGACTTCCAGTTGGGACCTGATCCCGAATTTCCGATATTTTTCCTTGACCAAACAGAAGTTTAGTTGGGTTTTGATAATTGAATTTCATTTTATTGCCCGGACAATTGAATTGTGCACACCGAACTTAATGCACTTTTCCCGGGTTTGAAGAGCCGAAGTGAAACTAATTCACTTAAATGAACTAATGAGTGACGAAAGTGGTTGAGAGTTCTTACAGATCGGCTTCTTGTCCCAAAATCAACTCGTGGCCCTGCATCATTTATAGGCAGCGCTCTTTGGGGCTTAACGAACTGTTTTGTCATTGGGAATGGTGAAATGCACGGTTGGCTGGGATATGTAATGTAGTCATAAACCCATATAACATATTGATTTTTTGAATGATTATAAAACATGAATATTTAAATCATATTTGACTTTTATCATTTGCGAAAGATGTTCAGTTTCTTATTTCTCGGATTGCAAATCATTCTCAATTGCGAATAGCTACCAGTTTTGCCCTGGTGATCTATGCGTGTTGGAGGGGGATAGGGGAGGTTTGCTTATGTTGGGCCATCCCCCAAAAAAAGAGATTCCGAGTTTAAGCATGTTGAACAAAACGGCACTTTTATCATTCGCATCGGCAGTGGCAATCAGCTCCGCAGCTCTTGCTGGTTCCCCTGAAGTTAAAGTCGAGGTTTTAGACAAGATCTTTGATCCAGCAGGTGGATTTCTGGCCTATACTGAATTTGAGCTTTCTGGCGAGCCTTTAGCGGAAGGTTTGGGATTGGACCTGGATGTTCTGGACCCAAACCTAGTCAACCAGCCAACCGCCTTCGATTATGCAGCAGGCATCGAGAGTTATGAGTACTCTGAAGAAGCCATGTATGCGGTCAACTATCAGTCCAAGATGGGGCCGCATATCGTAAATGGTCCGCTTAATAAAATGCGTGGTGGCTCGCTTGAAAGCCTTGGTAAGCGTGTCATTGAGTTGGCTGGGTCTGTTGCGTTCCCAGTGGAAGAAGTTCCACTCAACATGTATCCTATCACCTTCCCATATATATCAGCACTGCCTGAAATTGGTCAGGCAATTGACAGTTCTGTCGTCTCCAGCGATGCGGCTGATATTCTGACTGCCCTCGGAAGCTCCAAAACTGTGAAGATCGATATTCCGGCTTACTTCCGTGATTACGCATCGCTCTCCTGGAAAGAAGAAGGCATGGACAAGTCCTTCAATCCGGGTGCAGCAGCAGGCATCATGCTCAAGGATGTTATGTGGGCGCAGGATTTCCTCGGTGGTATGCACACGATTGCTGAGGATCTGGAAGTCGAAGCCGAAACCTCTGTTATGGATCAAGATGGCGTGCATGCCCTTGGAGTGTCTACGGCGGATGGTTTCAACGGCGTTATTCTGACTGAGATGATCAATGATCGTCTGATTACACTGCGTGATCAGTTCGGTTATGACGGAAAGATGCTTGGTGCGAAATTGACAGCGTCTTACGATCCGGCACAAGGTCCAATTTGGTTTCCGCATAAAGTATCGGTGACCGAAAAAACAGAAAACTCTGTGAAAGCTATCGGGTCTCTAAAAGTCATCAATGGGGCATCCACACTGCGTGACACATGGCTGATGTTGTGGCCACTTTCTGAAATTTACGCGTATAGCGACCAACGTACCGTGAACTCAAACCAGAACCCGGCTTTCACCGCCGTGTTTGACGGCGCGCCATTTGCTGCAGCTGCTGATCTGAACAAAGACAGAGATCCTATGAATGACATTGTTTCAGATGATGTCTTCTCTGCTGCAAGCGTGCTGACAAACGCTACTTTCAAGAACCTTGATGCACTGCACTTCAACAAAGATGCGGGCACACTGGTTGATCGTTATGATGGCAAGCAAGGCACCAAAGTTACCACTTATGACGCAGCCTATGCTCTTCAGGCACTAAACATTTTCCAACGCTCTCAGGATGCGCTGGCTGTTGGTTATGCCTCTGCTGATGCGGGTGAAAGTCTGGAAACTGCACGCGGCAAACGGGCGCTTGAGCTGATTAAAGCGCAAGCAGACTTTATTCTGAAGAACTTGATTGCTGAGAACGGTCTTGCGGTTGATGGGTTTGAAATTGGTAAGGGGGCAAACGCGGAGCAAAGCCTTGGTACGCAGTTCGCTGTTGTCCATGGATTGACCTCGGCATTCCTTGCAACAAAGGATGAGAGCTACAAAGAAGCTGCGCGCAAGCTGTTCCTGACTATTGAAGCGAAGATGTATGACAAAGCTATTGGCACCTACGCCGCTGTGCCAGGTCAACCAACTGAGCACACACCATATACCGCTGCTGCAATCAGTGCTGGACTGCGCAGTGCGATGCTTATTCTGCGCAACAGTGAAGGTGAGAATGAACCTTTGTTGGATCTGGCAAGCCTGACACAACGATATGAAAGCTGGTTCCGCACTGTCATTAATGGCCGCAATGTAAATGAAGGCATGCAGCTTGCTGAATGGCTGGGCGATAGTGGTGAGAATGTTGTTGCTGGCAGTGAAGATTTCGACACAGATGCAGATGGCGTGCCACAGATCACGCAAGCAGGCACAGCTATGGTGATGGCCGGTAAGGTCAAAGTGTTTGCTGCAAAATAAGTAGTTTGCCGCAACTTGAAACAGCCGGGGTGTAAAACATCCCGGCTTCTTCTGCTTGTTAACCTAAGTCAAATGCGAGGCATTCGCATTTAGCTATAGAGACAACAATCATAATAATCTGACGAAGAATCGATCCACACTCATGGATGATGCAAGCAAGAATAGCGTACCAGTCAATGGACCTAAGCCAGCACAACCCAGCGCAATAGAAATGTTCTGGAAGCGTCTTGGTTACAAGAGCAAGCATGCTGAGTTTGTGCTTTACTTCCTCACGATCAGCGGATTGATGCTGTGGGATGTTGTCGGGCTTCCCTGGCAACTGATCCAACCTTCGCTTGCCATACACTTCGTCGTCTCACTAGTTCTTTTTCCCTTGTTCGTTCTTCCATTCTGGCTTTCTCATCGTGATCTGATCAAGAAGAACGGTCGTCCGTTCCTGCGCAGAACGGGTCAGATGATTGAGATTGCGCTGGTACTGCTGGTTCTCAGTGGCATTTATCTCGCGTTTTTTGGCAATCGCGGCAATGTAATGGGGCAGCTGGCATACTGGCTTCATCTGGTTCCAGCATTACCGGTTTCGGTATTGGTATTCCACCACGCCAAACGCTATTCGATGGTTAAAGTTGCAGCCTGGATCTTCCCATTTCTTCTGGCACTGGTGGCACTCATGGTACCAGCCTATGCTGCCGTTGAAAGTGGCTCCCTTGTTCTCAATGATGAGGGCACAAAACTCATCTCAGCAAACTTTGATGCAGGTAGTGTCACGATTGTTGACCGCGGCTCGAGCAAAGTTCTGCAAGAGATCAAGATCGGTGGTGAGGTACGCCGCATCGCATTGGATGAAAACCAGAATATCCTGGGTGTAACGGACTACACGGGTGACCGTGTGGTTTTCATTGATCTGAACACAAATGAAGTTCTGTCCGAGTTCAAGACCGACTATCGCCCGTTTGGCATCATCTATGACAAGACCAATAACCTGTTCTGGGTCTCGTTGTTTGAAGCGCACAAGATCATTGCGATTGATCCGAAACGAGGCGTCACTCAGGACATCGACAGCGAGGAAACACCGCGTGGTCTCGCTTTGCTTAGTGATGGTCGTCTGATTGTAACACATGCCATGGTTGGCAAAGTATCCATTTGGGATACCGCAGGCGCTAAGCTTAAACTTCTGAAAACGATTAGTTTGGCTGAAACACAAGATAGCGATGAAGCTGTTTCTCAAGGCGTTCCGCGCATCCTGGATGATATTGCGGTGAGCCCGGATGAGAGCGAGGCCTGGTTGCCGCACGTTCTTTGGAACTTTGATCATCCTTTCCAGTTTCAATCCACCGTGTTCCCAAGTGTCTCGCTGCTGAGCCTCGAAAAGGGGCGAGAAGAAGAAGTTACAGAGCGCCGCAAGCATCTTTTCAAGCAAATCAACATTATCGACACCAATAACCGCACGCGCATTGTCTCAAACCCCCATGATGCCGAATTCTCCGAGGATGGTAAAAAAGTTTATGTGACGTTGGCTGGCAGTGAAGATTTGATGGTCTTCGATCTAACCCGTAGAACGGCCCTGATCAGCAAAAAGAAGCGCAGAGCACGTCGGAAAGGCAAGCTGAATCAGGGCGGTGCGAAGGCCATGCAGATCTTTCGTCATATCCCGGGCGATAACCCACGTGGGCTTGTCGTGTCTGGTCACGATATCTTTGTGCAAAACGCGATGACGCTTGATCTGGTGAAGCTGAAGAGAGGTGGGGACGGCCCGTTTGCCCGCGTCACTCTGAGTGAACAAGCTCCAGTTCTACTGGTGCAGAATGATCCGGTTGAAGCCAAGCTACGTCGTGGCAAGATCCTCTTCAACAGCGGCAACACTGATGATGCAAAGCTGACGCCAACCACTGGTGATTTCTGGATGAGTTGTCAGAGTTGCCATGTGGATGGTTTCAACTTCACCAACGGCTATCTTTATCGCTCTACGCCAACCAAGAAGTTCGACCGTGCTACGATCGGCCATGACAATCTGAACAACATGATATCCGGTAACTTCATTGGTGATTACTTGCGCATCATGCAAAAGACGCAAGGTGGTATGGGCCATGATGACCGCGATGGGGCTTTGCAGATCAATCCAGATGAACCGACAGAGCCGGTCAAGCGCGATATGGAGGCATTGCAAGCTTTCATTACGTCACGTGGAAACTTACCCCTGAATGCGAGTTGGATACGCCTTGATGATGATCGGAAGGTCCTACATGAGAAGGATTGGGTGAACTCAGCCGCATGTGCGTCCTGCCATTCTGACATGTTTGAGCAATGGGCAGATTCAAACCATCGCCTGATGGGAGAATCCAACCCATACTTTATGGTCGTGAAGTCCGTTGCCGAACAGACCGAAGGCAAAGAGTTTGGCAAATGGTGTCTCGGCTGTCATGAGCCTCAAGAACAGTTCACCGAGCCTAAGGCAGCTCCGCAAGATGCGCATATGTTTGAGAAGGGCGGCGCAAGTCTCTTTGATGCTCTTGAAAAAGGTGTGCCGGATTCAGATGAAGGCACGGGCTGTTTGTTCTGCCACCGCATCACGCGCATTGAAGCGGCCATGGGTAAGACGGCAGGTACCAATGCCAGCTTTACCGTCAACGTGAAAGACAGAGAACAGTACATCTTTGAAGACAACGACAATGCGCTGCTGCACTGGGTGGGTAACCGACAGATCAACGCTAAGCCTGATGTGCATGCAAAGTCGTATTCTCAACCATTTTACAAAGATTCCGCTCTGTGTAGCACTTGCCACAATGAGGTAGCTCCAGGCACAGGCAGCGTGATTGTGAATACCTATGGTGAGTGGGAGAAATCCTCCTATAACAATCCAGCGGATCCTTCCAAGAACCGTACTTGTATTAGTTGCCACATGATGGCTGACGTGCAGAAAATCGGCGAGAATGTTCCGGGTATCTCCACCGATGGTGGCAAAGTGAAAGACAATGTGGTGACACACCAGTTCACTGGCGCCAATCACCATCTTGTCGGCCTGCGCAACAAAAAGCTTTCAGAAATGAGCATCGAGCTTTTGCGCACTGCTGCTGAGTTGGAAAGCTACATCGACGGAAACGGTAAGCTGGTCGTTCGTGTCAAAAACGTTGGGGCAGGGCACGCCTTACCAACTGGCGTTGCAGACTTCCGCCAACTTTGGCTGGATGTAACCGTAAAAGACGCAAATGGCACAGTTATTTTGGAAGACGGCAAGATGGACGCAAAGGGTGTTGTGCCAACTGACGCACGCATGTTCCAAAAGGTCTTTGGCGATAAAGACGGCAAGCCAGTCGGTCTGCTGTTCTGGCGTTATGAGAAAATGCTGAAAGACACCAAGATCCCGGCAGATGGTTATCGGGATGAAGCCTTTGCGATGCCAGAGACTGCTGCATATCCGCTCAGTGTGGATGTGAAGATGATGTTCCGCATCTATCCGCAGTGGGTGACCGATGCGGTGCGCCAATCCTACCCAGATCTACCCAACCCGGAAGCTGTCGTTATGGCTGAACTTACTCAAACACTGGAGCGGCCATAATGTTTGCCAGTTTTCTGATCACATTCCGCGAAGGGCTGGAAGCCTTTCTGCTGGTTGGTATCATCCTGTCTTACATGCACAAACTTGGCGTAAGGCACTTCAACAAATACGTCTATCTGGGTGTGGTGCTTGGGTTGATCGTATCATTGGCTTTGGCCTTCATTTTCCAGGTGGTGATTGATCAGTTTTCCAACGAGCACTATCAACACCTGCTGATGATCTTCATCCTGCTCTTTGCCACGTTGGTGTTGAGCTACATGGCGATCTGGATGCACAAGCAAGCTAAGGCGCAGGTCGACCATGTCAAAAGAAAGCTGGAGTTCCACATCTCCTCGGGCAACCTGTGGGGCATGGTGTTCCTTGCGTTCATTGCTGTGCTGCGTGAAGGGTTTGAGACTGTACTGTTTTTCTCAGCGCTCATGTACTCAGGGCAGGGCGTTACACTGGAAAACGGCCTGATCGGCGCAACGATCGGCCTTGTTGCATCCATCTTACTGGTCTGGATCATGATGCGGGGCACCCGTGAAGTCCCAATTGCTCCGTTCTTCAAATACACCAGCCTGCTCATCATCATTATTGCCGCCGGATTGTTTTCCTCTGCCATCAACATGCTGCAAGCAATTGATGTTGTGCCGATCATGGTGGAGCAGATTTTTAACATCTCGTTTGTTCTGGATGATCAGGGCACCTTCGGCACTTTCATGCGGGCACTGTTCGGCTATAACGCATCTCCAACGCTGATCCAGTTTACAAGCTGGGCACTTTACCTTGGACTATTCCTGAGTTTCTGGAGCCGTGGCTATGCTAAGAAAGCCTGATCATGTTTTGGTGTTGGGGGCAGGTCCAGCTGGCCTGACGGCTGCTATCCGTTTGCTAGAAGCCGGCATTCAGGTCACCGTGCTTGAAAAGGCTTCAAAAGAGGGTGGCCAAAGCGGCACAACAACTTTTGAAGGGCGCCACGGAACCTATCGTTTTGACTATGGCGGGCACCGTTTCATCACGCACAATGCGCAGTTGTTACAGTTGGTTGAAGAGCTGGTTGGCGATGATCTGCTGACCAGCCAACGCAAGAGCGTTATTCGCTTTCAAGGACGTACTTATAGTTACCCTTTGGCGATGGGCAACATTCTTAAAACGGCACCAGCCTCTCTGCTCGCTGGAGTATTAAAAGATCTTGCGGTTCTTCCGTTTTCACGACCATGCGACGACAACTTTGCAACATGGATTACTAGCCGATTTGGAAAAACGCTCTACAAAAATTTCTTTGAAGGATACACAGGCAAACTTTGGGGCATTGATCCAGTCGACTTGTCCGCAGACTGGGCTGGTCAGCGCATAAGTCTGTTGGACTTGAAAGATGTTGCCAAACGCCTTCTACCAATAGGTAAAGATACCCCGCGCACCTATGCCAGAAGCTATCGTTATCCCAAATATGGATTTGGTGTAATCTTTGAGCGTATGGCTCATAAGGTTGAAGCTCTTGGTGGTACAATCATCTATGACGCACCTGTTGAGGGTTTTGACTATACGGCAACTCGAGTTAGTACAGTGAAAGCAGGAGGCTCTTCCTACCCTGCAGATGCTGTTCTCTCCACGCTCTCTTTGCCTTACATGGTAAAGTTAACAGGCGGCAAGAGTAGGTTAGCATTCAGGGGCCTGCGGTTCTTCAATATGCCGCTTGAAATGAACAATCTCTCGGACCGCACATGGCAATATCTATCTGATCCAGACATCATGGCGACACGCTTGCAGGAGCCCAAACGACGTTCACCGTTCATGGCTCCAAAGGGGCATACCTCTGCTATGCTGGAGATCCCATGCGATCCGGGGAGCGAGCTGTGGGAGATGGACAACCAGCAGATGTTTCTCAAAGTCTGTGATGTTTTGAACAAGCTTGGTGTCGACAGCTCAGCAGCGACAGGCGAATATTTCTCAACTTATCAGCGGCAAGCCTATCCACTGATGACAGTGGGGTATGAGAAGAGCCGCGCAAACGCAATCGCTCATCTCAATCAGTTTGACAACCTGATCCAATGTGGGCGGCAAGGTACCTTCCGCTACATCTTCACAGACACCTCGATGGAGATGGGACAAATGGCTGCTGATGCGCTGATTAGCGAAAAGGATCAGCGTACTACCATCTATGAACATCGTAGTGAAAGAACCGTTATTGAAACGGAAAGTGTGGCTTAGGAGGTTAGTCGTGGTGAGAATATTTTATGCATTGCTTATGTCTTTGCTTGTTGCTGGTCAGGCTCATGCCTACTCTTATGCTGCAGCTGGCAAGGAACCTCTGATTGATGCGCGGGAGGCCATCTTTAAAGCCGTAAACGCTGGAGACTTTGAAGCTGCGAAGTTAGCTGCCAACGAGATCTCAGAGGAACTTGCCTATCTAACGACAGATTATGACAGCGGGCTCTCTGAAGCCTTTGAAAAGGCATTAGCCTCTCAAGATACGGCGACAATCGCAGCTGCTATCAAACGAGTTTTTATTGCGGAGATTACCCGTCGTTTGCAAACAGGTTCTGATAATTTGAACGACTATCAGACCGCTAAGGTTCTTGTCGTTAAATCAAAACGCTTCTGCGATGCCATAGCCGGGGAGCTGCCGGGCGAGCAACGTCAAGCTGCAGATGAAAGCTTCCGCAAAGCGCTTGAAGCCATCGGAAATCCGGGGGTTTTTGGAGTTGGTAAACGAGAAGCAGATTCCGCTGCTTATAGCGCAGCTGTTGAGGATGTTCTGAAGGCGTTGGCAAATTAGGATGTTGCGACTTGGTTGGGGCGCCTCTCTCTTTTGCTATGCGGTTTTATCCATTTGGTTGCTCCGCCACCCCCCAAGCATCCCCAGTGATGATGCATACTTCTTTGTTAATGGCACACTCCGCTTCAGTGTGCTTGAATTTAGGCCCCACTTTCCGGGGTACCCGGGATTTATTTTACTGAGCAAACTACTTGTTTTGATGGGTTTGAGCGCTAAGCAAGCGGTCTTTTATCTAAGTTTGTTTTCGGCACTATCCTTACCACCGCTTGCAGCTTGGACGGCAAAAGCGTGGGGTGCATCTTATACAAGTACGCTGCTCGCCTTCTTCGCAGTTTTGACACAGCCGTTCCTTCCACTCGTTGGTCTGAGCATGATGAGCGATGCAACTGGCATCGCATTCTTTCTTATAGCCCTAGCTTTTATGGGTAGAGGCAAACACACCAGAGCAGGGTGCTTTGCGGGTTTTGCTCTGGCTTGCAGGCCATCGTTTATTGCTCCAGTTGCTCTGGCTTTGCTCTTTGAGTGGTATTTAAAAAAAGACGCCCGCCTAAAACTCCTTATCGCAAGTAGCGGAACACTACTCGTGTTCTTCGGAGGCGTATTCCTTCTGGAAGGCAAGGCCTATTTAATTGAAGCCCTACGGTTCACCGAAGGCCATTTCTCCGTCTGGGGTAACACATCCTTTGAACAAACTTTTGAAAGAGATAGCTGGCTGGATGCCCTTGCAAAAGAACCCGTCGCATTTGCAAGCTTGATCTTACTCACCCTAATGACTGCCCTTGTTGTCCCAACCCGCCCCAAACTCACACCATTGCTCATAGCAGCAACAACAGCCGTACTCTGGACACTCCTTGCCCAGAACCCAGAAAACCTCCGCCATGTGCTTCTGCCAGCAATTTTACTAGTGATTTGGTTGGTAAGTTTGAACCTGAGGCCCATGCCCCTTTTCCTACTAACTATTTCAATCCTACAGCTTGGTTTATGGTCACAATTGTTATCTCAAACGCCTACAATAGCACCACTTGCGCAAGCTACACATTATCTCAGCACACAATCTTTTAGTTTGTTGGTAACAAACCGCGGTGTCTACTATTTACGAGAGCAGCTATCTCAATATCGTATTCTGGATGCGTATTATGCTGACAATGTGGAGGCTCAGGTATCTGCTTTAGGTGAATATCAGCTCTGGAAATTGTCTGCTTCAGCTTCAGAAAATAGGTGGTGTGGGAATCGAAACATGTTCGAAGGACGAGTTTTCGGCGAAAGAAAATTGTATATTTTGGGGCTTTGCTCAAGGAGAGGGAGCGATTGACGGTCATGTAGGACACTCAATGGTCATCGGATGATGTCATGGTTCCATAATTTCATAGTTATTTGTAGCCCAGCAGAGTAATTAAATACATTCCTTAGATACAAATTTGCCCTACAAAGGCCGTCAGCCTGCAAGTAGTTTCAAAGTCTTTGGTTGTAATACATAAGTATTCTCTACGTAAGTAGGCGTGTACAAGTTGGGTGGGGGGGCACAAACTGGGCGTTGAAGGTGGCTGTGTGGGAGTAGTAATAGGATCTTGTGATAGCTCAGTTCTGGCTTTGGGGAGCTGACGCAACGCTCTCTTGATGAAGTGGGGCGGGATTAAGAGAGCAAGTGGCTAGCTGTGTAAGCCTGCGAGCTCGAAACTCCAAGCAAATGGAAAGCTTAGTTCTTCGAAAGTGGTGATGTTTTTGATGGGATTCTACGTCACCTGAGCGGCTTTCCTTGATGGAGTTTGTTAGACCAAACAAGATCCACAGATACTCTCCAAGCCAGCTGACCAGTGGGAGGTACTGGTCATCAACAGCAAATCCAGTTTGAGATTTGGGGGCATATGCCGTCCGGTTGAATTTCATCCGGCCCAAACGGGAGGAGAGCATGTCAGATAACTCATCCAACAACGCGTATTGGGCTGCCAATATGCGTATCATCAAAATAAGCCTCGTTATATGGGCTCTGGTCTCGTTCGGGTTTGGCATTTTGCTGCGCCCGCTGCTGAGCGGAATTCGTGTCGGCGGCACTGATCTGGGGTTTTGGTTCGCACAACAGGGTTCCATTCTGGTCTTCCTGGCGATCATCTTTTTCTACGCCTGGCGTATGAACCGTCTCGACCGTGAACACGGCGTTGAAGAAGAATAGGGGCTTTTCAGATCATGGATCAGTTTACTATCAACTTGCTATTTGTGGGCAGCTCCTTTGCGCTCTACATCGGCATCGCGATCTGGGCCCGTGCGGGTTCCACATCTGAATTTTACGCTGCAGGTCGCGGCGTCCATCCAGTCACCAACGGTATGGCAACTGCAGCTGACTGGATGTCTGCGGCATCTTTTATTTCCATGGCCGGCCTTATTGCGTTTACCGGCTATGACAACTCATCCTTCCTGATGGGCTGGACCGGTGGCTATGTGCTGCTGGCACTGCTTCTTGCTCCGTATCTGCGCAAGTTCGGCAAGTTCACCGTCTCTGAGTTTATCGGTGATCGCTTCTACAGTCAGACCGCTCGTATTGTTGCTGTGGTTTGCTTGATTGTTGCGTCAACCACCTACGTGATCGGTCAGATGACCGGTGTTGGCGTCGCGTTTGGCCGCTTTCTGGAAGTTGACAACACAACAGGCCTGTTGATCGGTGCCTGTGTTGTGTTTGCTTACGCTGTATTTGGCGGCATGAAAGGCGTCACCTATACGCAGGTCGCTCAGTATGTCGTGCTGATTACCGCTTACACCATTCCAGCAGTTTTCATCTCGCTGCAACTGACAGGAAATCCAATTCCAGGTCTTGGTCTGTTCGGCAATGATGTTGCAAGTGGTGAACCGCTTCTGACCAAACTGGATCAGGTGGTGACTGAGCTTGGCTTCAATTCATATACCTCAAACAATGCTGACACCTTCAATATGGTGCTGTTCACGCTGTCTCTGATGATCGGTACCGCGGGTCTGCCTCACGTGATCATGCGCTTCTTCACCGTGCCTAAAGTGGCTGATGCACGCTGGTCCGCAGGTTGGGCGCTGGTGTTTATTGCATTGCTTTACATCACCGCTCCTGCAGTTGGCGCGATGGCACGTCTCAACATCACAGATATGATGTGGCCAAACGGCGGCATTAATGGTGGTGCTGTTGAAGTTGCACAGATTAAGAACGACCCAAAATATGACTGGATGCACACCTGGGAAAAGACAGGACTTCTGGCTTGGGAAGACAAGAACGGCGACGGTAAAATCCAGTACTACAACGACAAGAGTGAAAAAATGCAAACTCTTGCCGGCGAAAAAGGCTGGGTTGGAAATGAGCTGACAAAATTCAACCGTGACATCCTCGTGCTGGCGAACCCGGAAATTGCAAACCTGCCAGGTTGGGTGATTGGTCTTGTCGCTGCAGGCGGCTTGGCAGCGGCCCTTTCAACAGCGGCAGGGCTCTTGCTCGCAATCTCCTCAGCGGTTAGCCATGACTTGATCAAGGGGGCAATTAAGCCATCAATCTCAGAAAAGAGTGAGTTGATGTCTGCCCGAGTGGCCATGGCGGTTGCGATTGTCGTGGCAACCTATCTGGGGCTTAATCCTCCGGGCTTTGCGGCACAAACGGTGGCACTGGCGTTCGGTCTTGCAGCGGCATCCATCTTCCCTGCGCTGATGATGGGTATCTTCTCAACCCGCATCAATAACACTGGTGCTGTTGCGGGTATGTTGTCTGGTCTGGTTGTGACCCTTGTTTACATCTTCCTGCACAAGGGCTGGTTCTTCATTCCAGGCACAGCCAGCTTCTCAGATGCTGATCCGCTGCTTGGTACGATCAAGTCCACATCGTTTGGTGCGATTGGTGCGGCTGTGAACTTCGCTGTTGCTTACTTTGTTGCAGGCATGACGAAGGAAACACCTCAGGTGATCAAGGACCTCGTGGAAAGCGTACGTATCCCCCGTGGAGCCGGTGCAGCTCAGGACCATTGATAACTCATGCGGGTTGCTGAACCTCAGTACCCCGCTGTCTTTCGATCCTGTCCTGCCCGGCCTATGCTGGGCAGGACTTTATTTCTTCCAGCTGAAGGCGGAGCCATGCCTCTTACATCAGAGCAAGTCCTGCAGTTTCTGAAATCCGTGCATCCCTATGATGTTCTTCCAGAAACAGATCAAGAGGCGTTGTCCAACCAGATAACAGTGTGGGAGCGTGTCCACGGTGCTGGTATTTATGAGCTTGGAGATCAACTGCCGGGGCTGTTTCTCATCTACGAGGGCGGCGTTGAAATCCGGGATAAGAATGATGCCGTCATAAGCCGTCTTGGCATTCGCAATTCGTTTGGGGAGCGTGGTCTGTTTCTGGACGGACGCGCGGTTACATCCGCAAAAGCCGGTGAGCCAACTGTCCTTTTGGTGCTCCCGCCTGCGTTATTGACAGAATTGATTGCAGCGCATCAACCCGTCGCCCGTTTCTTTGACCGGACTCAGAAGCCGCGGACCCGCGAAAATGATCTGGCGGCCATTCCAATTGAATCGTTTATGGCGCCCAACCCGATTACCTGTCGTCCTGACGACACAGTGCAACATGCTGCCCAGCAGATGAGGGATGCCCGCGTTTCTTCGCTTTGTGTAACAGATGCAAAAGGTGGGCTGATCGGGATCATTACGGTGCGGGACCTCTCCTTTAAGGTTTTGGCGCCTGCTTTATCAGTTGAGACACCGGTTGAAGCTGTCATGACGGCTAATCCCATTGTGCTTGCACCATCAGCCATCGGGTCGGATCTTTTACATTTGATGATGGAACGGCGCATTGGTCATGTCCCAATCGTGGAGGGTGAGCGCCTCGTCGGCATGGTGACGCAAACGGATTTGACACGGTTTCAGGCCATCAGTTCTGCTGAGTTGGTCAGCGAAGTTGCCAGGGCCAAAGATGCCTATGACATAGCACGGGTGACGGCACGGATACCCAACCTGCTGGTACAGCTGGTGGCTGGTGGCAGTCGGCACGAAATTGTCACACGGTTGATCTCTGATATTGCTGATGCTGCAACCCGTCGCTTGCTGAAGCTGGCGGAAGAAAAGTTTGGCCCTCCGCCCGTCCCGTATCTATGGCTTGCCTGCGGCTCGCAAGGGCGGCGCGAGCAAACCGGGGTCAGCGATCAGGACAATTGCCTGTTTCTGGATGACGGCGTAACGGATGAGCAGCGGCTGGGTTACTTCGCTGAATTGGCAAAGTTTGTGTGTGATGGGCTCAACACCAGCGGCTACATTTATTGCCCCGGCGACATGATGGCAACGAACCCGCGCTGGAGCCAGCCGTTATCTGTCTGGAAATCCTATTTTGAAGGCTGGATCAACAAACCGGACCCTGAAGCCCAGATGCTTAGTTCTGTTATGTTCGATCTCAGACCAATCGGCGGCGAGGTCTCCCTCTTTGAAGACCTGCAAGCGCAAACGCTGGAAGCTTCAAGCCGTAACTCGATTTTCGTGGCGCATATGGTCAGCAATTCGCTGAAACATACGCCGCCGCTCAGCTTGCTGCGCGGGTTGGCAACCATACGCTCGGGTGAGCACAAAAACACGCTGGACATGAAACACAATGGCGTGGTGCCGGTGGTTGATCTGGCGCGCATTTATGCACTGCAAGGGCAGATCGGAGCCGTCAACACCCGCGCCCGTCTGGAAGAGGCTCGCGAGAGCGGCCAGCTGAGCAAATCCGGCGCCGGGGACCTTCTGGATGCTTATGACCTGATTGCCGAGATGCGGATTCAGCATCAGGCAGAGCTGGTCAAACAGGGATCACAGCCAGACAATTTCCTGCAACCTTCAAGCCTGTCAGATTTTGAACGCTCCCATGTACGGGATGCGTTTGTTGTCGTCAAAACCATGCAGTCAGCAATCGGGCATGGCCGGGGAATGTTGAGCTAGAGCGCGTTCCGTTTGATCGGATAGAATCAAACGAGGAATTCGCTCCGCTAGAGACCAATAATAATCAGAGCTGTGAGTAGATAAAAAACAACCACAGCCACCTGGGAGGAATAACATGTTTCTTGAATTGATCGGGACCTTTATTGCAGGCGTCGCCGGAGCTGGTCTTGTGATGTTGATCAATCATGTTCTTGGCGGGCGTTTGCCGCGCTGGCTCGTGCCGATCGCTGCCGGTGCAGCCATGCTGCTGGCAACAATTTCAAGCGAATACAGCTGGTATTCACGCACCAAACAAACCCTGCCTGAAGGCATGGTTGTTGCTGAAACAGTAGAAAGCAAAGCCTTTTATCGTCCATGGACCTATCTGTATCCATTCACGGAAAGATTTGTCGCCATTGACACTGCCACGATCCAGACCCACCCGGAGCAGCCGGGCATGAAGCTGGCGCAGGCATATTTCTTTGGCCGCTGGTCACCAATAAACAAACTTCCTGTACTCACCGATTGCACCACCAGCCGACGAGCAGCGCTGGCTGACGGAATCGTTTTTGAGAAGGGCGGAAGCGTCTCGGGCGCTCAGTGGGTTTCGGTGCCGGAAAATGACAGGATCACCTCAACAATATGCGGAGAGGGGTAATGTTGACAGGCCTCAGCTTGCGATTTCGGATTTTCCTCTTGTTCGCGGGTGTCGCCGCAGCAAGCTGTGCTGTCGTCGGAGCTGCGCTTTACTTCGGATACACCCGTATTACGGACACAACACCGGCCTCGGGTTTCTTGTTGGCTGGTATACTATCCACCTTCGGTCTTCTCGCGATCTCGGTCAGCATCTGGCTTCTGTTTGACGAAAATGTTGCCAAACCAGTGCAGCGTCTTTCCGCTGCCATCCGCACGACAGCTCATGCCAACGTTGATGCCTCAATTGATCTTGAAGAGGCCAAATATCTGGGAGATCTCGCCCCCGCGGCTCATGCAGTTGCCTGGCGTTTAACCAATGACAGTGCAGAAACAGATGAGTTGGTTTCTGATGCAACGGCGCAGCTGGCGAGCGAGCGCGAACAGCTCGCCTTGCTGTTAACTGAGATCCCCGTCGCCATCGTGCTCGTCAGCCATGCACACAAAATCATGCTTTATGACGGGCAAGCTGCAGACATTCTTGGGCAGGTTCATGTTCCACGTTTGAGTGCATCCATCTTTGATTACTTTATTGAGGAAGAGGTGCGTGCTGCCTATGATCAGCTGATCGAATTAAAAACAGAAATTGCTGTTGATGTGAAAGGTGCCCGTGGCAACCTCAATTTTCAATTGCGCCTTAAAAAACTCAGAGGGATGTCGGGCTACATGATCCTGATTGACGATGCGACCGTGCGCATCGCACCAGAGGCACCGCGACCTCTGATTTATGACTTTGAGGCGGCTCAGCACCATTGTGAAAAGGAAATTGAGGAGCGTTCTCTGCGTGATCTCAGCTTCGTCGTTTTCGATACAGAAACAACCGGCCTCATGCCGAATAAGGACGACATTGTCCAGATCGGGGCCGTGCGGGTTGTCAACGGACGTATCATTCCCGGTGAAACAGTTGATCAGTTGGTCAATCCGGGCAGACCCATTCCGGCTGCCTCAACCGGAGTTCACCGGATCACAGATGACATGGTGGCAGATGCTCCAGACCCGGTGACTGCAATTTCAGAGTTTCATGCTTTCGCCAAAGACTCCGTCATTGTTGCGCACAATGCGCCGTTCGACATGGCATTCCTACATCGATACGGCCACTTGTCCGGCCATGCCTGGGACCATCCGATCCTTGATACAGTCCTCTTGTCTGCTGTCGTTTTCGGCGCAGATCAGGTGCACACTCTCGACGCCCTTTGCACCCGCCTTGGCATAGAGATCCCCATAGCTTCGCGCCACACAGCCCTCGGCGACGCCCAAGCCACCGCCCAAGCCCTCTGCAAACTCCTCCCCCTCCTATCCTCCCACGGCTTCAAAACCTTCGGAGAAGTCATCGAGCAGACGAAGAAACATGGGCGGTTGTTGGAGGATATGAACTAAGATGGTAAGAAGAGTGATACTTAATTTAGCTTGGAGCAGTGTTGGTACAACCAAACTAAGAGTAGATTTGCATTTTTTCTAGGCTTCAAAGTCAACTGGTTTTGAGTTGCAGATGATGACGAATAGTCATGTGTCCTTTATTGCTCAGTATTGCACCTTAGAAAATCACTCTCGCCGAATGATGCTTGCAGAAGAGAGGAGCTTGCCCTGATAAATTTTGCAATGCTTGCTGCATGTATTCGTACCGAAATCTGCGATGGAGAAAACTCCCAATTTGACCTTTTATCGACCTACACAAAGGAAAATTAAAAATTTCTTACTATGCTGAAAACAGCCCAAAATGCCGGTTTATGAGTGGCAGATAGATCGCACTTGCGCTTGGCCTGTAAAGCTAGGAGTTTTGTTTCGTCAGAATAAGAGTTGCACCGACTTAGACGAGTTCTGCTTGAAACGATATAATAGAGTTTCCATGATGAGCCAAGGTCAAAGGAGCCTGAAAAAAGCACTGTACTAAGACAAGCAATAATCGAAGGGTTGATTTGGTTCTGTTGTTTTTCTCTTGTTCAAGATTTATTTTAAGGAAAATTGTGTTGTATCATGTGTAACCAGTTTCATTCGAGTTGGTTATTGCAGATGTATTATTACATAATCGAAATTAAGTAATTCAGGATTTCCTTATTGAACTTAGTATTATCCTGTAGTTTTGGCCTTCGTCTCTATATTTGGGTGGAAACAGATTTTGGGGATCAATTTGGATTTAAAAAAATAAAAATTGTTGCTGTACTTATGTATAGTTGAGGAGTGTCAGTGTGCTTATAACCACCTATGTAATCGATAAGTGTCCGTCGTCGAATGAAGTTAGACAGAATTAGCTTCTGAATAGCGGCGTGTTTGGCCCGGTTTGCATGTTGATGTTAAGCGGCTTGCGCGTGGTAACGCAAGCGGCGATTTTGAAGAGTTCTGCGTTTAATCATCTGTCGGTTTTGTAGTATCGCCATATCCCTCCCGAAATATGCATCTGCTGGTGTCACGTTGCTCAGGCTCTCGTGATAGCGGTGGTGATTATAGTAATCGACAAACCTTTCAATCTGGGCTTCCAGATCCCCTGGCATGTAGTAGTTCTCGAGCAGGATGCGGTTCTTCATGGTTTGATGCCAACGTTCGATCTTGCCTTGGGTTTGCGGATGATAAGGAGCACCCCTGACATGCTTCATATCTTTTTCCTCCAGCCATTCGGCCAAGTCCGACGAGACGTATGAGCTGCCATTGTCAGAAAGTAGACGTGGACGATGCTGCACCTTTGGTTGGTCACAGCCTGAGGCATCGAGCGCCAACTGAAGAGTGTCGGTGGCGTCCTTGGCTTTCATTGTGGTACACAGCTTCCAGGCAATGATATAGCGGGAGTAATCATCAAGTACGGTGGACAGATAAAACCATCCCCAGCCTATGATCTTGAAATAGGTGAAGTCGGTTTGCCATTGCTGATTTGGAGCGGTGGTTTTGTCCCTGAACTCATCAGCGGCCTTGATGACCACATAGGCCGGTGAGGTAATAAGGTCCTGCGCTTTCAGTAACCGATAGACGGAAGCCTCTGAAACAAAATAGCCTTTTGTGTCTGTGAAGCGGACTGCGAGCTCTCGTGGTGACAAATCTGGCTCGTCTAGCGCCATCTCGATAATCTGCGCTCTGATCTCATCGGGAATACGGTTCCAGACCCTGGATGGACGTGAGATACGGTCTTCAAGCGCTTCAA